>DPLL01000113.1 GCA_003542015.1 Microcoleaceae cyanobacterium UBA9251
CAGCTATGAGCTTTGTTGACCTTAACAAGTTTAAGGACTCGCTAAGTTCGCTGACTACAGTAACGACAACAGATAATTCTCTCGATAAATTACTGTTGGCCGCTCCTGCTACGACTCCGCTGTTTTAATGTTAAGTTGGGTCTTTAGTTTGAGATTCAACTATTAGCAATTAGGTTGTTTTTAAAGAAACCCGCCCTCCACAACCATAGGTTATAGGGCGGGTTTATTTATCTCTTGAATTCCCCGAAATATTTTTGGTGAAACCCGCCCCTACAACCCATATTTCGGGTTTAATTACGATAAAATTGGCAAATTTCGAGGGGAGTAGGGGCGGGTTTTGCCGACAATTTTTGAGGATAATTCATAATTTAAATAAACCCGCCCTCCACAATCATCGGCTCGGAGGGCGGGTTTATTAATTTCTTGAATTCCCCGAAATATCTTTCGTGAAACCCGCCCCTACAACAAATATTTCTGCTTTGATTCATCAACTACGGACCCTTCGACTACGCTCAGTGTTCAGAAGTGTCTTAACCGTTTTCGTGGTTACTATATTTCTGGTTTGATTCATCAAATGATGATTTTTGTATCAACCAACGCCGATCGCCGATCTGTAAAGAGCTACTATAGTTGCAGCCGAAGTTTAACTAGAGTTTAAGAAGAACTAGCTTGTCTCAAATCCTGACTGCTTTAGAATTCCCAGCAAACGTCTGGAAGCTGAATAATGGGTTAACAGTCATTCACCAGCGGATTTCGGCCACACCTGTGGTCGCACTAGACGTGTGGGTAAAGGCGGGCGCGACGCTGGAGCCGGATTCGTGGTCGGGAATGGCTCACTTTCTCGAACATATGATATTTAAAGGGACTGATGCGATCGCCCCCGGAGAATTTGACCAAGTAATCGAAAATCGCGGCGGTGTCGCTAATGCAGCTACAAGTCACGACTACGCCCATTTTTATGTCACGGCGGCGGCCGATTATTTAGCAGAAACTACTCAGCCACTAGCAGAATTGCTGCTGCGGGCTTCGATTCCCGATCGGGAATTCGATCGCGAACGAGATGTGGTGCTAGAAGAAATCCGTCAAGCTCAAGACAATCCCGATTGGCTCGGTTTCCAAGCAATGATGGAAACAGTTTATCAGCGACATCCCTACAGGCGATCGGTACTGGGCACTGAAGAGCTGCTGATGTCGCGAACACCTCACGAAATGCGCTGTTTCCATCGCTCTCATTATCAGCCGGAAAATATGACTGTGGTGATAGTTGGGGGAATTGAGGAAGAACAGGCTAGGGAAGTTACTGGTAAAGCTTTTGAGCTGTTTTCTGACCGGTGGGATTGTCCCAAGTTGGAGGCCCAAGCAGAAGCGCCTCTGGTAGAAATTCGCCGTCAGGTGCTCCACCTCCCCAGATTGGAACAAGCGCGGCTGACGATGGCTTGGACGGGGCCGGGAGTTGAACAGTTGGAAAGTGCTTGCGGTTTGGATTTGCTGTCGGTGTTGCTGGCTGACGGGCGATCGTCTCGTTTAGTCCGGGAACTCCGGGAAGAACTACAATTGGTACAGGCGATCGAGAGTTCTTTTTCGCTACAACGGGAATCGAGTTTATTTACGATAAGTGCTGTTTTGGAAGCGGAGGATGTCGAACAGGTGGAATCTCTGATTTGCGATCGCATCTGGGAATTGCAGTCTGAGCCGGTTTCTGAGGTAGAATTGCGACGCTGTAAGCGCTTGCTGTGCAACGATTTTGCTTTCTCGATCGAAACACCGGGACAACTAGCAGGTCTTTATGGGTATTATAATACGATCGCCAATGCCGAATTAGCCCTCAGCTATCCAACCAAAATTCAGGCCTTCGATCCATCCGACCTCCAGCGTTTAGCTCAACAATATCTTTCTCCCCGACACTATGCCGCTGTGGTGCTAAAACCAATTTAGTTATTAGTTATTGGNNAGTCGAAGGGTTATTGGTTATTATGACCAACAAATAACAACTAACAAATAACAACTAACAAATAACAACTAACAAATAACAACTAACAAATAACAACTAACAAATAACAACTAACACCTAACAACTAACACCTAACAACTAACACCTAACAACTAACACCTAACCAATTCTCAATTAAATAATTCAATGAAAAACGAAATCCAGCGCACAGTTTTAGACAATGGTATTGTTGTTTTGGCAGCAGAAAACCCAGCAGCAGATATTATTGCAGCTAGGATATTCCTACGGGCTGGTAGCCGCTGCGTACAGCCAGAACAAGCTGGATTATGTCACTTNNAATTGATGCGATCGCCCACTTTCCCGGAAGCAGAAGTAGAACTAGAACGCCGCATCGCTATATCAGCAATTCGTTCACAACAAGAACAACCATTTGCGATCGCCTTTGAGCAATTGCGGCACGCGATGTACCAGGAACACCCCTACGCTTTCTCTCCCTTGGGCACGGAAGCTACCATGTCAACAATCAGTAGAAGCGAGATCGAACAGTTTCACAAAACCTATTTCCGCCCGGATAATGTAGTTATTTCTGTAGCCGGGAGAATATCAACGGAAGATACGATCGCCCTGGTCGATCGCATTTTTGGCGACTGGAAAGCCCCAGAAACACCGCTGCAAACTTTAACCGTACCCCCCATCATACCCCACCCAAAATCCACCTTGAGGTCGCAAGAAACCCAGCAATCAGTGGTGATGTTGGGCTACCTTGCACCGGCAGTAAAAGATGCTGACTACGCAGCGCTGAAGTTGCTCAATACTTATTTGGGAAACGGTTTGTCGAGTCGATTGTTTGTGGAATTGCGGGAAAAGCGAGGCTTGGCTTACGATGTTTCCTCGTTGTATGCGACGCGCTTGGATGCAGCACAGTTTGTGGTGTACATGGGTACTGCGCCGGAAAATACGGCGATTGCTTTTGATGGATTGCGTACAGAGGTCGATCGACTTGCTAATATTCAACTTGACGAGGAGGAATTGCAAGCTTGTAAGAATAAAATGCTCGGTCAATATGCTTTAGGAAAACAGACTAATTCCCAAATTGCTCAAGTTGTAGGCTGGTACGAAACCTTGGGATTGGGAATTAAATTTGACGAACAATTCCAAGCAGAAATTGCGGCAGTTACGGCGTCAGAAGCTAGGGAAGCTGCTCAGAAATTCTTTATCGAACCGTATGTTTCTTTGGTGGGCCCGGAGGCGGCGATTACAGAGTTTGGGCTGGCGGCGGTTTGTTGAGGTTGTTTGTAGAAGAGGGGCGATCGAACTTGTGAAAAGTTCGATCGATGCGATCGCTTTACGGCACTTATCAACGAAGCAGACTATTTTTTTTGCCCTAATCTCGACTGAAAACAGACAACCTTAACAGATTTTTTACTGTTGACATAACGGTTGCGTTCAACGGCGCAAAGTTTTGATTCATCCCCAAAGTATGGAGTCCGTGCGTTATAGCAGTCGCCAAGCCGCTTTGGTCATTGAGCGGAGCGTCGCCNNATCCAAGTGCAGGTAATTGTTAGGCTGAGGTTAATTTGGATTTTCAGCACTCAGGAGTGGAGCATACATCATTAAAGCGGAATTCTCTGTAATAAATTCTTCCCTCAGTAGTTGATTTGTATTTGGGTCACGTAGTTGCCGAATAAGTTGATTCTGACGCATATATCGCCCTGCGATCGGACCACTTATGAGATGATTTTTCTCCAAAATCTCGTAGCTACAGAGACTTTCAACATTAGAACGGATCTCTCCACACAAATGCTCATCCGTTAACCATAAACACAACTGGTAATTATGAGTTGTTTTATTCTCAATTTGCAGGTCAATATAGTTATAGGAAAGCGTTGCACCGCTACCAAAGGGAAGAGTACGATTCACATCAGGAAAAACATCGTAGCTATGTCTCCAACGTTCTTTGATGGATAGAGGAGAATGTAATGTCATCCAATAAATTAAGTTTGCTAATTGACATAATCCACCACCATAACCGGCTTTCACTGTGCCATTATCTAAAGTCATTCCCAACTCAAAGCCTCTTTGCTTTGTGGGATTGCCTACCAAATACCAAAAAGAAAAGACCTCTCCCGGTTTAATCACCAAACCATTGATCGGTGCGATCGCTAAACGTAAATTTGTGACTTTATTATATTGCAGCCACATTTCTACATTTTGTAACTGGCGCATGAGAATTGACTGATGGGTAAAAATTTGGACAGGTAAAGGTTCAGAAATAATCTGGGTAGCAAACTTTATATTAGAGAAATACCACTCAAATCGACGTTTGAAAATATAGAAATATCGTCCTAGGTATAATCTCAACTTACTACGTTTTACGGGCAACTGAAAAAGATGGTTTTGCATAGCGCTCCTAGAAGGTTTAAGTATGCTAACTGCCAAGAAGAGCGAGGGATTCACTCAACTGGGAATCTTGCTCTAGATCCACCAGCATTATAAGTTAACAGTGGTCGATGAAATTATATTAAATTTAGTTTATTTGCACCAATTGCCGACATTTCAAATGTTAGGAGTACAAATTGCCGACATTTCAAATGTTAGGAGTACAAATACGAGCGACATAAAAAAACGAAAAATCCAGATTTAACGAGAGAGCAAAAAACTGAAAATCGCGCTTTGTGGCTGTTTGACAACTGGGATGAAACAGCTACAAACGCCTCATGTTAATGGTTTGGGATTTCTCGGAGATGTCTATTAGACTTAACCTGTTATGGTCCTCCAGGTTAAGTATTAGTATCTATTTTTGGAAACGACTCAAGAGCCGGTTGACTGTCGCGATGGGGTGTCTGATCCTCCATACTTGAAAGTGATCTAAGATGGGATGAGTGCCTGGGAGCTTGACCCAATCATCGCATAGAATATCTTCAACCGGGTTGGGCACCCCTGGGCGGCACCACGCTGTCGGAACTACTACTATCTTCCCTGGGTGCGCGTTCAACCAAGCGCCCCACCAAGCAAAGGTTGAATTAGTAATAACATTAGCTCGACATCGGGTCATTAAATAAAGCTGCTGAGGACCATTCAGGTTATCTACAAAGATCAATTCATACCCTTCAAGGTGACGAAGAAATTCTCTGGCTAAATCGGGACGATCGGAGAAGACAAGAATGGGACCTTGGGGGTAGATCACACTTAAGGACTTCTTGTAAAAAGAAAGCGGGTAAAGCGGGAAATATTCTCGGGTATTGCCATAGTCGGTATCGAGGCGGAGCGAAAAGCTTACACAATCCCTTTGCAAAATGTCGCCGTAGAGCTTTTCGACCTCAGTCACAATCTCGTTATTGAACTTGTACCACTCACGTACAAGTCCCTTGTCTGAGTAATATTTTTCAGATTGAAAGAACCCTTGAATTTCAGTGTGGTCACCGATAGAAAGTGCTTCGGATGTAAAGCCAGCTTTAGGATGGGGGTCGAAATGATGAATAATCCCGGAGGGTTCGCTAGCACGCTCACCTTCGTCATCAAGGTTGAAGATATCATCTCCATCCCACTTAGGGCAAAAAAATTGGGTTCCCAAACGCCGTGCTGTTATTCTAAGGAATGCGTATTGAAATAATTGATTACCGAGTCTTCCGTAATTCCCGAACTTAGAGAAAGAAATCATTATAATTTAACTCCTATAGTTTAAGACAGCTTCCAGCAGACCTAAATCATTGTTTGATCGGGGAAAGGAAGCAAAGCTCGCGTTATACCCATGCCAATAAAATTTACACTTAACGGTCATGAGAATTTAACAAAGCAGTTTTTTGGGGTCTTAGTCATGGCAGTGTTAGCTGGCTGGCTGCTACAGATGATTCTACACTGCTGCGTCAACCTACGGCAAGTAATCCGATCTTGACGGCTGGGAAAGTACGATATTTCACACCTTCTTGAACAGTAGTGCATCCTGATTAATCGTAGCTGATTTTCTGATTCTCCAAAATTATCAGAAGATACCTGCGCTACAACCGAAAAAACTCGATCGCACTTAAATTGAACCTTTTCTGTTCCCGATCGGTCTAAATTGCATACAGACCCGATCGGTCTAACTTATATGTACTTAGTAAATCACCTTCAGATAAAAAAAGGGCTGACTCCGTGGGTAAGCGGGCTCCTCGCCACCGGACTGCTCGCCGGAGCAGGCTATATAGCTTATGGCCAACTCACAGTCAAATCCAGCGGCGAAACCAGACGCAAGGAAAAAACCGTTGCTGTACAAAGAGTAAATCTGCCGATCGCAATTTCAGCAAACGGTACAATTGTACCCGAAAGGAGCGTTAACCTCAGCCCCAAAACATCAGGAGTGCTCAAAAGTTTGCTCATCAAGGAAGGAGACAGCGTTGAAAAAGGGCAGATTCTCGCCTACATGGATGACTCCAACCTCCAAGGACAATTGACCCAAAATCGCGGACAACTCGCCTCAGCCGAAGCCAACCTGCAAAAATTACTCAACGGTAATCGAGCCCAAGATATTGCAGTAGCCGCTTCACAAGTCGCCGAACAACAAGCAAATCTGCAAAAATTGCTCAACGGTAATCGCAGCCAGGATATTGCTGTCGCCGCTTCACAACTAGCAGAACAACAAGCAACTCTGGAAAAATTGCTCAACGGTAATCGCAGCCAGGATATTGCGGTAGCCGCTTCACAATTAGCAGAACAACAAGCAACTCTGGAAAAATTGCTCAACGGTAATCGCCCCGAAGATATCGCCCAAGCTGAAGCTAAACTCAGGGATGCTGAATACGCCAAAAAACAAGCAGAAGAAGACTTTCAAAGAAATCAGGAACTCTATACATCGGGAGCGATTGCTCTCCAAATTGTGAATACTTCTCGCACCGCGCGCGATCGAGCTCAAACTCAAGTTAGGCAAGCTGAACAAGCTTTAGCCCTGTTGCGATCGGGTTCCCGCCCGGAAGACATCGCCAGCGCCGCATCCGCAGTCGAGCAAAAACAGCAAGCTTTGGCCCTGTTGCGATCGGGTGCTCGCCCGGAAGACATCGCCGCTTCACAAGCAGCCGTAGCACAAAAACAGCAAGCTTTGGCTGGAGTGCGATCGGGTGCTCGCCCAGAAGACATCGCCCAAGCCCAAGCAGCAGTCGAGCAAAAACAGCAAGCTTTGGCGCTAATTCAAGCCGGTGCTCGTCCAGAAGATATCGCGATCGCCCGCGCCCAAGTTCTCGCAGCCAAAGGGAGCCTCCAAACCGTACAAGCGCTGATTAACGATACGAAGATTCGCGCTCCTTTCAGCGGTATTGTTACTCGGAAATATGCAGATCCGGGCGCTTTTGTGACTCCCACAACGGCAGGTAGTGCGGTGTCTTCGGCGACTTCTTCTTCGATTTTGTCTTTAGCTTCCAAAAATCAGGTAGTCGCAAATGTCGCAGAAAGCAATATTGCCCAAATCCGGCTTGGCCAAAATGCGTCTATTCAAGCTGATGCTTATACGGGAAAGACTTTTACAGGTAAAGTTAGCCAAATTTCGCCTCAGTCGATCGTCCAGCAAAATGTTACCAGTTTTGAGGTGAAAGCTTCGATTGTTGATGATGAAAAGAAAATGTTGCGATCGGGAATGAATGTGAATGTGGAGTTTAAAGCCGGTGAATTGAAAGATGTTTTGGTTGTGCCCACTGCGGCAATTGTTCGTCAACAAAAGGAAACGGGGGTGTTTGTGGCGGGTGGAGAAGATGGGAAGCCTCAGTTTGTGCCGATTAAGACGGGGATGACGGTTGATGATAAGACGGAAGTGCGATCGGGCTTAAAGGGAAATGAAAAAGTTTTTATTAGTTTACCCCCTGGCTTGCGGCAGAAATCTCAAAATCCATCTTCGGGTGGAATTCCGGGTTTGCAGCCTGGTGGTGGAACTCGCTTGCGTTAGGGTTTTGATTTTTTTATTGAACCGCGAAGGCGCGAAGGGCGCGAAGGAGGAGAGGAAAGAAGTTCGGCAACGGATTCTGTAACGGATTTAACGGATTTAACGGATGGAAAGAAGAAGTCAGAAAGAAGAAGGAATAAAAAAACTATGCCCTATGCCCTATGCCCTATGCCCTATGCCCAATATTAAGAAAATCTCGAATGTTCAAATTGTTTTCATGGCGACTGAGGCGCTGTGGAATAATAAGTTGCGTACCAGTTTGACTATGCTTGGGGTAATTATTGGTATATCTTCTGTAATTACCATTACTTCGGTGGGGCAGGGGGTACAAAAGTCTACTGAGGAACAGTTGAAGGCTTTGGGTACTGATGTGCTGTTGGTTTTGTCTGGTGCTTCGCGATCGGGTGGTGTTAGTCAGGGTAGTGGTTCTGCTTCTACTGTGACTTGGGATGATGCTAGGGCGATCGAGAAACAAGCTCCCGCTGTTAAGGCGATTTCGGCTTATTTACAGCGAAGCGTGCAAGTTGTTTATGGCGGGCAAAATTCATTTACTGCTATTTTGGGAACGGATTTAAATTATCCCGATGTGAAGAACATTCAACCTCAACAAGGACGGTTTTTTAATGAGGATGAATTGAATGCTGCTGAGCCAGTGGTTGTCCTTGGTTCTAAGGTGCGAGACGACCTTTTTGGAGTTGGCGCTAATGCCCTATCGGCTGATGTTCGTATTCAGGGAGGGCGCTACAAGGTCATTGGAGTGATGGAACCCAAGGGGTCTGTAGGGGGTACCGATCAGGACGATCGAGTGTATATTCCCCTCAAAAATATGTCGGCTCGGATTGTGGGTAGAAATTCTTTGGCTGGAATTGCTATCTCGGGTTTTTGGTTGCAAACTAGCGGCGAATCGGATTTGGCTGATGCTCAATTTCAAGTGGAAAATATCCTGCGTTTGCGACACAATATTTATCCGCCGCAACCGGATGATTTTAGGGTAATTAATCAAGTTGATATTGTTAATACTTTTAGTAATGTGGTAGGTTTGTTTACAGTTATGGTGGGAGCGATCGCCGGAATTTCTCTGGTAGTTGGCGGCATTGGTATTGCTAATATTATGTTGGTGTCTGTTGTGGAGCGCACTAAGGAAATTGGGATTCGGAAAGCGGTAGGTGCTACTAATGCGGCTATTCTGATTCAATTTATGGCTGAATCGGTTTTGGTTTCGACTGTGGGGGGCACGGCGGGTATTGGGTTGGGAATTGCGATCGCCTTTGGAGCCTCGACAGCGTTCAAATTTCCGTTTGTGGTTTCAGTATGGTCGATCGCCGCCGGTTTTGGGTTATCTTTTACTGTAGGCTTATTGGCTGGGGTGCTACCGGCTCGGAATGCCGCTCGCTTAGATCCGATCGCAGCTTTGCGGAATGATTAAAGTTAAGACTCTATCCATCCGCGTTGATCAGCGTGCATCTGCGGTTACAAATTCCCAATCTGCTAGCAGTGCTAGATTCAGACAATTTAAGACACTAGATTTGATTGGACGTTTTTCATCCCAAAATACGATCGCCGAATAAAANNTGAATTCAAAAGCTCAAAAGTTTGACGTGCAACTCCCTCGTCGTCAAAGCCGAGAAAGTAAACAGTATCATCAAAAATCACAGGTTTATCAGCTATTTTACCGATTAACCTAAACTCCAATTTTTTATAAAGCCCGCCAATCGCAATTTTCCAAGGTGTGAAGGTATAATCGCCCACTCCGAAAATAGCAAATCGAGGGCTGTTTTGATAAATTTTACTTTTTCGATTATCGAAATATTGCCCGCGAGACTCCAGATATTTCCAGGTTTTAGGAGCTATGTTTTTGATGTTTTCGGTTGATTCCCCGATGAATTTTTGAGTAATTAGCATATAGCGATCGGTAGCATTAATTCGATTTTGAGCAACACCAGATCCTTTAATNNAATATCAGCAACTTCTCCCAATGTATTTACAAAATAATTGTCAATTTTCCTAAATTCCATTACACTAGAACAGTCATGTTTTACACCCGATCGCCATTTCGTCCCTGAATTCACAGCATATAAATCACTCAATTTACTGAAAGCATCGATATCCTTAACCAGGAGATTATTGTGATATCCGATTCGGTGACATTCTGAACTTTCTAAACTGCTAAATACATCACAGAAGTAGTTGCGCGAATCAGCGTCAAATTTGCAGAATAATAAACAAGCATCAACATTTGCATCAAAATATTTTTTGGCATCTATTTTGTAAGTTGCACAGTCAGCGAGATTGAGTTTTTGACAGTGAATGTAATTCAATAACTTTCTAGCAGNNAAGTCTTGCAAAGCATCGCCAGATCAGCATCGCGCTTTTGCAGCCATTGCACTACCTGAATCAACATCCATTCTGAGATATCAAAATTACTTTTACCTGTGAGAGCATCTAAGCCTCTGTGATTTTGAAAGTTGTTTTTTTTCGGTAAATTTTCGCTGCGAATAGTTCCTTGTTGTGAGTTTGTCACCCAAGGAAAGTTGCCGAGTACCAGCAGTC
>DPLL01000112.1 GCA_003542015.1 Microcoleaceae cyanobacterium UBA9251
AGCTATGATACTATCAAAAAACTAAATATAGCCTTTCTCAGTAACAGTGCGGTGCACGCTTGATATAGGGCATAGGGCATAGGGCATGGGGCATGGGGCATAGGGCATAGGGCATAGGGCATAAGGCATAGGGCATAGGGCATAGGGCATACCTCACCAAGATTGAGAACTGCTATATGGGTTTTGAGAGTGGTGATTAAATTGCGAACAATTTAAATAAAAATCGCCTTAATAGATGATGGCAATTACCAGGAATCTGAACCCAGAGGTTACTGGGATGAAAAATTAGTCGATCGCGCAGAAAAACGGAAATCTAAAATGAGAGGCGATCGGGCAAAGCGGTTAGTTATTGACCGCTCCATCAAACATCAAATTAGCCCTGTTTTTCGTTGAGGTTAGAGAGAGTGGCTGAGTTAAAGAAATGTCAAATCAGGAAAAATATTTTCATGAAAAACAATAAAATGTTACCCAAGAGAGTCCGTGCAATTTTTTTGATCGGAGTTGTTAGTTGTTTCGCACTCTGGGGAATGCCGGCGCGATCGCAACCAGCCGACGAAGCCACAGCCTCAGAGGAAGCCACAGCCTCACCTAAAGCTGAGAAAATTGAGCCTCCACCAAACGCAGATCCCAAAGCAGCAGTTACGACTAAAGATCCTGAAATTCCAGTTGAGGAATTGCAACTGCTAGTCAAACCGCTCGCCCTGGATGAACTCGCAAACGAAGCCGCAGCGTGGCAATTGTTGCTCAAAAACAAAGTCAAAGAAATTAGCGATGCCGGAATCGCCATCAAGCGTCAAAATCGGTCCATCAAAAAACAACAAGAAGTTGCAGGTTCCCTAGACGAAGCTAAGAAAGCACTAGAAGAAAGCGACAAAGCTCTCAAGAGCGCCGCCCCAGACTCAGCAGGATACAAAGAAGCCATTAAAAAGGCAGAAGAAGCTAAAGAAAAACTCAAAAAAGCCCAGGAAGGGCTCAAAGAAGCAACTCAAACCAAAAAGGAACTTAAACAGGACGATACCCTAAACGATGCCTTAAAAAAAGCGGAGAAAACAGGCGAACTAGATCAGGCAAAACAAACCCTAGACGAAGCGAAAAAAGAGCGAGATAAAATAGCCCCAGACTCGGCAGCGTACACTGCGGCTACTGAAAAAATTGACGCGCTAGACAAGGCAATCAAAGCCTATGAGGAGGCAGAAAAAGCCCAAAAAGCTATTGCCGATCCCAAATCCCCGGAATACGAGGAAGCCACCCAAAAAATAGAAGAGGCTACCGCACAAGTCAAAAAAGCGCGGGAAGCGATTAGCGGAACTACTACCACTGGTGGTACAGGTGCTGCGGAAAAATCTGCTCAGAAACTCGATGAAGCCACAAGCACCCTTGAAAACACGACAATCAAGACAGGTGGTGAAACACCAACTGCGGGTTCATCTGCTGCTAACAGTCAAGCAAACCAAGACAAAAAAGGGCAGCAGCTTGCGAAAACGTCAGACAAGTTGGAAGCGAATGCTAAAGATGAATCAGTATTGAAGAACCAATTGGTGGTCAATGCTACCAATCTCCAGTCTGGGCGAACAGCCGTTGTAGACCGCTTCAACGTGATTTTAGAAGAATTAGACCGCAAAGGTGGGGAATCCAAATATTACCGCAAATACATTGAAGCTATCACTAAAGCCGAAATTGATGTGAAGGATACTGAAGGTCTAGGCGTGCGTGTCCTCAGTTGGTTCAAATCAGATGAAGGTGGTTTGCGTTGGGTCAGTAATATCGGTAAATTTGTCGGTATTGTCTTGGCTTCCGCGATCGTTTCTCAAATACTAGGCTTAGTGATTAGCAAGCTGCTGAAACTTTCTAATACCTCCAAATTGATGCGCCAATTTACCGTTATTGTCATCAATCGAGGGGGAATTGTAGTTGGCGTACTCTTAGCTTTGACAGCACTAGAGGTTAGTCTAGCGCCTGTTTTGACTGTACTTGGGGGCGCGAGTTTTATCTTTGCCTTTGCTTTGCAAAGCAACCTCGGTAACTTTGCTAGCGGGTTGATGCTAATGGTTTACAAACCCTTTGATGTCGGCGATGAAGTGAAAATCGGCTCCCTGTGGGGGTGGGTAGATTCCATCAGTTTAGCCAATACCAAAATCAAAGGATTTGGGGGTCAGATGTTTACCGTTCCCAACAACGCTGTTTGGAGTGACACGATAGAAAACCTCACCACCAGTGACACTCGCAAAGTTAAATTTAGCTTTCGGATTAGCTTCGATCAAGATGTGACAAAGATAGAGAAAGTGCTCGTAGACATTTTCAACTCCCACCCGAAAATTTTGGAAGAGCCAGCGCCTTCAACTTTTGTGTTTGACCTAGAAGACGAATACATTAGTCTGATTGCTAGCGGCTGGGCAAAAACCGACGAATTTTGGAAAGTATCAGCCGATATTCTCCGCACAATCCAAACCAGGTTTGAGCAAGAAGGGATTAAACTCGGGGCTCCTGCACAAGATATTCGGATTCTCCCTGAAAGTGATGAGAAGAATTCTCTAACTCTCGATCTAGAATTCGCTCAAAAACAATTGCTTCAGCCAGAAACTGCAAGGCCAGCGATCAAATAAGTGACTAATTAACCCAGAGCACTTTTTCTAGCAAAAACCATGCAGATTGCTTGGAAAGCAGGTTATAGCCGTCGCCAAGGCGCTTTGGTCATCGATCCCTGAGCGGAGCGTCGCCCTGAGCCCTTCGACTTCGCTCAGGATAAACTGCGTCGAAGGGTCGAAGGGAGCAATGTTCTTAAATGCCCTAACAACCTTGGCGGTTGCTATAACTATAAGGAGTCTACAATCTGGAGCATTTTCTGTTGTGATTTAATAATACCAAATCCGAGTTTGCCACCCTTTTTATGATTCGCCAACAGTCTCTTGAAACCGCTACTACACAAACGAAGTCTGCCGGAGCAGACTAAGGGATAAAGGAGGTGTTTAAGCCTGATTTGGCATTTTCCTAATGCTTGGAATGGGTCGCCAACTTTCTGCCTGCTGATTCAGCAAAACCCTAATTATACCGACGCAACCAGCAAACCACATTGAGTCGAAATAATCGTTAAATTGAGGGCAATTGACGGAAACCAATCCAGAAAATCGGCAAGTTCCTGCTTCCGATCTTCCACATTATCAGCAACCAGAAGTATCTGCTTACCACCACAGCTTTCAATAATAGCAGAAACATCGTCTTTATAAGGCCGTTTCGCGTGATCTATAAACACAAAATCTGGCACAGGAATCTCCTGGGGAATTTTGGAAATTGCCTCAGAAGAAGGACACACCCACTGTTTAATTCGATGGGAAATTCCCGCTAAATAAAAGTGTTTATTAGCTTGTTCGGCTACAGCACTATCAAACTCGACCGTATGAATGATAGTTTCGCAATTTCCCAATGCTAGATAACAAGTAGAAAGACCATAACCAGTGCCTAATTCAAGGATAGTCTTGGGTTGGGATGCCATCACCAGTGCTTGCAAAATTGGGCCGGTGTCTTTGCGAATAGGATTTCGCCAAGCACTTTCCCCGTACTGTTCGCCACCAAGGACACTGATTTTCTCAATTACTGCTAAAACTTGTTGGTTCATCAGAAACTCTTGATAGGTTATTTAAGTTAAAAAGAGAAGGTTGTTCTCACTACTCCCACAACAACATCCGGGTTGCGAACGTCATGGTTGGGGGCGGTCAACCAGATTATACCAGGGGTAATAGTGATATTGTCGGTCAGTAGATGGGTGTAAAAGGCTTCGATGTGAAATCCCGTGTCGCGATCGCGGCGTTGTCCTGCCGGTAAACCAATCGCTTGAGCGATCGCCCCATTGCTCGTATTGGTCAACCGGGGCTGCACCCCAAAAACAATACCAGCTAAGTTACCTTTTTTACCTATGTCATAAAAAGCCATAGAAAAACGATAGTCCAACACATTAGCATCTCCCTTAGTACCATTGCCCAAGGCACGAGCATTAATCAAACCAACAGAACCACTTAACCCCAAAGTCGGGGAGACTCGATAGGAGATTCCAGGAAGATATGCGTTACCGACAACGGGCCCAGCCCCCAGAATTTTGGCAGCGTTACTACCACTCGCCGTATCAGCCCCAAATTGAGGAGAGTAGAAGTGGATATAATTTAAAGCAAGATTGAGCGCCCCGAAAGTGAAGACCGTTCGTACAGAACCACTGTAGCCACCACTGAAGAGACCTAAAGTCGGGTCGTTTGTCCGGGATTCGCTGCCGGCCGAGAAATCGACGTTCAACCACGGAGTTGCCTTCCACTGTACGCCAATCCCTGTTTGCTGACCGGTGGGGTACAGGATCGGGTTCAATGAACCAAAGTACGATATAGCTCCTGTTGTAGGGCCAGAAAATGGACTCAGGGGTGCTGAAAGTAGCCGATCGCTAGAAAAGGCATTTAAAGAAACCAGCAGTTTGTCACCCACCGGGAAGCTGTATTGCAAAGCGTTGAGCTTCAAACTTCCATCCCCAGATGTGCTAGTGGCAGAAAAAAGCGTTTCATCAGTGGCACCCCTCAAACGGCTTTGCGGAAATTCGGTAGCAGCGTCAAGCCGTCTTAAATTTGTGGCTTGCAGTCCGACTAACAAGTTATCTTTACCCGTGAAACTAGTATTTAACTTAAGTCGGACTCTATAGCCGAATGCAGTGTTATTCGCCTCACTAGCATTTTTACCAAAAGCATCTCCCAGATAAGTCAACACCTGACCGCTCAGCTTTGTGGTTGTGGAGAATTGGTTGGCTTCGAGTTCAGCTGATCGAGCTTCCAGGGTATCTACGCGCCCCCGCAGAGTCGCCAATTCGGCTGCAAATTCTTCTTGCAGCCGTTGGACGATACCCAAGTCTTCTTTGGTAATTAAATTTGTCGTCCCTGCGGTAATTAGCTCCCTCACCTTATCCAAGCAAGCGTTTAAACCTGCTGCAAATTCGTAGCGAGTCATAGCCCGGTTGCCGCGAAATGTGCCGTCGGGATAGCCGGCGATACAACCGTACCGTTCGACTAGAGATTGTAATGCTTGAAATGCCCAATCTGTCGGCTTCACGTCGGATAGCTGGGAGACTGAGGTCACTTGGTCGATCGATGTGTTGTCCTCTGATGTTTTTTTGTCTAAGAGGGGGTTGACGGTGTTTCCCCTTGCTGGCAATATGTGATCGAAGACTGAGGTATCCTGTTGTGGAAGTTCTGCTGTTTGTCCAGAGATCGGAATTACCTGTTCCGTCAATGTGTTCTCTGGCGATGGATTGGAAACTAGGGAATTTTCCTGGGCCAGCTCAGCTCCTGTGTCCTGATTTGGACTTAGATCTTGATTGAAATCTTCGGCTTTCTGCGTTGGTATTTCTTGGTTAGTAGTGGTTGGGAGCAACACGCCGTTGAGGGAATTATCCCCAACATTTTCAGCGCTAACTACTGACTCTGGGAGTGCCTCTGCTTGTACTGCTTGTACATTTATTTGAGGCTCGGTTTCCTCGCTGTTGGCTGGTGAAGCAGTTGGTCGATCGGTAATTGGGGAATCGACGGTCTGGGCGATCGCAGCCGGCATCAGTCCACTACCTAAAACAGTTAGCGTAACTACTAAAGTTTTGTAAACAAGTGTATTCATAGTTGATACTCACCCTCACATCCTAGTTTCAAAAACAATATCACACGTTCCCCACTCACTACTCACTAACTTTTTATTTTGTTGTTTGTTGTGAGCTAGAAATATCCAACCTTGATGTTTCATCAATAAAAAGTTAGCCCAAGAGATACAGCTTGCGATGAAAAAAGTAATTTGGGGTTTTTGTCTAGTTTTAGCTTTACTTGTTTGGAGTGGTGATGCGAGGGCGGGGGTTTTGGGCGATCGCCTATCCAGTTTTCCCAATTGGGACAGCAAGCCTTCTATCGCTGTAGCTAAGGGAGATTTGGTGTATCCAGACTGGATGGCTGGTAATTGGGATGTTGCGAGCACTCTCGTGGATTTAGCCGCGCCTTTAGCCCCAAAGATTATCACTCCTGGATTTGAGGGAAATCGGCGCTATTTGCAGCAGCCGATTTTATTTAAAGTACGGTTTCAACCTGAGACAAATATTGGGTTTATCTCTAATTATACATCTAAAAAAGCTCAGAAAATTGTAGCCGATCGCACTTTTAATGGCTTAAATATTGCCAAGGCTTATTTGGGCGATCGGGCTGTACTTTCAGTGAAAGTCGATCCGCACAATCCCAACCGCCAAATTACTGTTTTAAAAGGAGAAAAGCAACTGGTTTCGATTGTGACAGGCCGGGGAACTGAGACACCAAATCCTCGCGAGTTTGTATCTACAGAAATTTCTCAGCAGGTGTTTCGGGGAGAGTCTGATATTTATTTAAACGAGGTGGAAACAACAACGAGTTATCGATGTGCGGTTGGGGGAGAGGAAAATAGCGATTCCGTCATTAGAAAGATTGAGGCGGATCAGGTGACAGCGATTTATTTGTCACCGCAAGACCCGGATTATTTTGC
>DPLL01000111.1 GCA_003542015.1 Microcoleaceae cyanobacterium UBA9251
CGACTCATTTAGGATTGCTATATGTCTAAATCAAGTATCACAAACTCACTCTTTTGTCAATACAAAAACACTCCCTTCATTCCCGCGCCCAATCCGCAAATCGCTATCCAAATAAGTAACATCCAGCCATCCCTGCTGTTCCCGCGCATCCAGCCCAAAATCGACAGCAACGAACTTTTTACCCGACTCAATCTCATTGATGAATTTAACGGGAGATTCATAGCCAATCAAGCTGCGTAAACCTAAAATTGACCGCTCAAATTTTACTTGTACTCGCCGTTCTGAAGTCGGTTCAAACTTGGCTGCTACGCTAACTATTCCTTCCAAATAAGGCAAGCCATAAAGTTCCGCAATGTTGTAAATTTTAGATTCTTCAACTCGGACACATTGATAAATTTGACCCAGTTTTAACAAGGGAAAACCGTCAAGATTCAGTAGTGCGCGGCTGGTGGTGTATAATAACCGCCAATCACCATTTAAAAGCTCTGCGGCTTCGACAGGGCGCGGTGTGGGGTTGAAATCTTCCAATTGGGCGATCGCACTTAAAATCGCTTGTTTATCGCTAGCCGTCGCCAGCAAACCGCGATTTTTACCCGCAATTATTTCTAAGAGTCCAGATTTTCCAATCATAGTTTTGTTGGGTTGACTGTTGACGGTTGACTGTTGACTGTTGACTGTTGGCTGTTGACTGCTACAAATAACCAATAACCGATAACCCTTTCGACCCTTCGACTCCGCTCAGGGTACGGCAAATAACCAATAACTAATAACCAACAACTAAGATATCAAACTTCACTAAATAAAGTATAGTTCGATACAGGTATGCTAATTCTTGCTCGTTTTTGGCATAGCATCTGATAACTTCGCCAACACTGACAGCACCCTTTTGTTTAATTGTGTTTAACATCTCCATCTGCATTTTAACAGATATTCTCCGGTCTTGACCGAAGCTGGTAAACCAAATTGTCTGTAACTGCTTCAAAAGTTCCGGTGTGGCTATTCCCCCCAGACTCAACATCATATCATTGCTTAAAGTTCTAGTCGAATAATGGCTTAATACCCGAAATGGATCGTCACCCAGGGGATAAGGTGGCATTCCCGCTTTCACAGGTGCTGATTCCGGTGCCCAAAGGCGAATTTCTGCTAATTCCCGCCACAACTTTTCATAAGCCGCAATTACCACTTTCCAATCATAAACTTCCCTGGCTCTTTGTCGGGCATTTTCCCCCATCCGCTTTCTCAATTCACTGTCTGCAATTAATTGGCACAAAGCGCGAGTACAAGCATCAATATCAACTGCTGTGGCTAGGGAAGTGTGGCCCATGTAAGTCGGCCAATTCAAACTATCATCTAGATAATTTATGGCTAAATCTAAACAAGATTCCGGTGGCGGGATGAGTGTGGGAATTCTGAAACCATCTATTTCGTGGCGGACTGATTCTTTGTATCCATTCCAATCGGAGACAATGGCCGGCAATCCATTGGCCATCGCTTCAATTGGCGTGAGTCCAAAGGTTTCTTGAATGTTGTCGGAAAGCGAAATGAAAATATCGGCAGCCGACCAAATATTGACTCTAATTTCTGGTTTTCTGCCGTCTAATAAAATAGTATTTACTGAGGGACAAAATACTTTGGCGCTGTTTTTAAAGTCGGGTTCTTCTCTCGGATCTTCGATCCAACCGGCTTGGATTAAGTGAATTTTAGTCTTGGTTTGTTGCGCGGCGCGTTCCAGGGCGATGTACATTGGTACTGGATGAGCTTTGGCGGAAAAAGTCAATCTGCCGACAAATAACACAACTATATCGTCTGGAGAAATTCCGAGTTCTTGTCGCTGTTGGCGCCGCATATTAAGTGCATCCAAACCCTGCGGAAACGCGCTGCAATCCACTCCTAGGGGAATAATTGGCAATTTGACCAAAATTTCTGATTGACCGCCTGTACGCTCAGCTAGATACTCGCCCCACGCGGTCATAACTCGTTCGACTGTNNCCGATCGCATCCATGACATACTTAGTTGCGATCGTATGGGTAACGCCGCAAACACTGTAGGCCCGCTGGTCAACAAATCTGCGCGCCCAAACCATATCTGCAAGGGCGGGATCTGGCCGATAAATTGTACCAGGTTGGGATAGCAAATCGGGTCGATCTTTCTTGATCCACCGGACTTTCCGAGGTTGAGAAAGCCAGGGTTGGATGCGGGAACAAAACTCCTGAAATGTTGCTTCGCTGTCGGCGCAACAGTAGAGGTAGTCAGCACTTCCGTGTTGGACTAAGCTTTTGAGAAATCCTTCTCCGGCTGAATGACGCCCCAGAAGCCTTTGGCCGCCAGTGTCGTAGCCGTCTTTGCTGTATAAAACCGCCGCCGTTGTGTCCATCGTGAGATTTCTTGTCCTTGATGCAAGTTGCAGAGATTTTAACTGGGAAATTTTTGATGTTCCAGAACCGATCAAAGCTCTACTCTCAAACAGTTTGAGCTTTTGAGACTGGATGTGTAGAGTAGCTTGGCTTGACGAAGATGGTCGATCGCCATGTATCCGAATGTATCCGATGATCTTTTCAAAACTCTTGTTTCAAATTAAAATATTACTGCAAAAAGAGAATGACTAAGAGCGGATTTTGTGCTAATCTAGCGCCCAAGGAAGCGTTCGATCGCCTTAACCATAAGCCATCGTACCTCGATCCGGAACCAAAGGCAGCCTGTGGTATAATGCCTTAGCTCTGCTAAATACCAGATTTTGCGAGGCTAAATCGAAGGAGTAGTCAGGCCAGCAAATGAGCTCAAGTCGATCGCATCTTTGTACTCACAAACCGAGAATTATGTACAACCCATCTCTGCGCCAAATACCTCGCCACTTACCTGCGGACGTAATTCCATTAAAGCAGCAATCTTCTCTTTTAGACTGGTTGGAATCTAACAATCGCCTATTAGCAAGAGATGTTCAAGAACCAGACTATCTGCACGAAGAAGAAATATCCGAACTGATGGCCGTTGACGACAATCCTTACGATGACTTGGACGACGAAGTAGAAGACGATTCGTCTACAGGCGACGAATAGCGACTAGAAGGGTGAAGGGATTAACCAGAACAACAGTAGAAAAAAACTAACAACTTTCTCAAAAATCTGTGCCACGCCCTGATACCCTAATTGTCAATGGTTGATTTTCCAATGGTGTGTGTGATGAGGAGTTTTATGGATAACTTTTTGGATGAGAAAGTTTCTTTGAGTATGCCTTTAAGACTTACAGGTAGGAATTTATTCCTACTGCTGGGTTTGGGGCTGGGGATTGCAGCTATCGGTTTAGATGTGGCATCTGGTAGATTGTGGAATTCACCTGCATCGCTATTTATTCCCCTAGTTGTTTGTGCTTTAGTTGCATCCGGTTTGGGCTATGTAGTTGTGCCTTTACTTCAAAAACTCAAAGCAGGACAAATAATTCGCGAAGACGGTCCCCAAGCCCACTTTAAAAAAGCGGGAACGCCGACAATGGGAGGAGTGTTTTTTGTACCGGTGGGGGTTGTAGTCGCTTTGCTGTGGTCTAGGTTTAACTCAGATGTTGTGGCCGTATCGACTTTAACTTTAGCTTACGGTTTTATTGGCTGGCTGGATGACTGGCAAATTCTGCGCCGTAAGTCGAACAAAGGTATTTCTCCTCGGAAGAAATTGGCTTTGCAAATAGGTTTTGCTGCTCTATTTTGTCTGTGGCTGATGTTTCATCAACCAACGGTTTCTACGAATATTGCTTTGCCTTTTGGCATTGTATTGCCTTTAGGTTTGCTATTCTGGCCACTGGCGGGTTTTGTACTGGTTGCCGAAAGCAATGCTACTAATCTTACCGACGGGGTTGACGGGTTGATGGGAGGTTTAGGGGCGATCGCACTTTTGGGATTAGGTGCATCTGTAGCTTCAAATTCGCCAGAATTAATGATATTTTGCGTCTGCATGAGCGGCAGTTGTTTGGGTTTCTTGACTCACAACCGCAATCCAGCCCGCGTGTTTATGGGAGATACAGGTGCCTTGGCCTTGGGAGGTGCGTTGGGTGCGGTAGCTTTATTAACAAATAGCCTTTGGGTATTATTAATCATCAGCGGCATTTTCTTGGTAGAAACGCTGTCAGTAATTGCTCAAGTAAGTTATTACAAAGCTACAAAAGGCCCGGATGGAATCGGCAAGCGTCTGTTAAAAATGGCTCCTCTTCACCATCATTTAGAACTGTCTGGCTGGTTGGAAACTAAGGTGGTTGGCATCTTTTATTTAACTAACGGGTTTTTGGTGATTCTTGTGTTGATGGGAAACAGTTAACAGCGGATTTTGGAACGGATTGTGCAGGGGCTATAAGAGATATTTTCTACTGTCAATAACAGGCAAGATGCCTGTTCCACAAGAATTAAAAGGTAGTTGTGGAATGGGCATCTTGCCCGTTTAAGGCTCGGAAGTGATAATTTTGAGAATTGATATCCCCAGTTAATACAAGGGAAATTAATAACGCTTTTTAATTATTTGAACGAACCGCGAAGACGCGAAGATCGCGAAGGAAGAGTTGTTTTGAATGATTAAAATGTTTTTACCGGAAGTTTCGGTGGTAGTGCCAATTTACAACGGCGAGGTGGATTTGCCGGAGTTAATTGAGTGCCTGCGATCGCAAACTTATCCACCAGACAAAGTAGAATATATCTTAGTAGATAACAAAAGTGCCGATCGCACTTCAAGCATCCTCGAAACAGCAGCCTCTCACCCCCCCTCAGTCCCCCCCTTGGTAAGGGGGGGAAGTAAGATAGTAGTTTCTAACCCTACTTTGGTAAGAGGCGGAGGCAATTTGGATAGAATAACTATTCGCCACCTCACCGAAAACCAGATTCAAAGTTCCTACGCCGCCCGCAATAAAGGAATTCACGGCTCGAAAGGTGAAATAATCGCATTTACTGATGCAGACTGTCGCCCGGAATCTGACTGGTTGGAAAATTTAGTTAAGCCATTTGTTGACTTGGAAGTAGGAATTAGCGCTGGGGAAATAGTCGCATTACCTGGTAAAACAATCTTAGAAAAACACAGCGCCCGCCAAAATACTTTATCTCAAAAACATACTCTCGCTCACCCTTTTTGTGCATACGGTCAAACCGCCAATTTAGCTGTACGCAAACAAGTTTTAGAAACAGTAGGTTTATTTCGCCCCTACCTCACCAGCGGCGGCGATGCGGATTTGTGCTGGCGGATTTTGCGAGAAACATCCTATAAATTGTATTTTGCTGAAAGTGCGATCGTCCGACACCGACACCGTAATACAATAAAACAGTTACAAAGTCAATGGTATCGGTACGGCGAATCAAATAAATATTTGCACGAACTGCACGGTGTCGATTTGATGCGAGAATTGACAACAGGAGAATATTGTTATCGGCTGGCGAGGTGGCTATTTAAGGAATTGCCGATCGCTCTGGTCAAAAGCGCGTTAGCGAAGCCCTCGAAGAGGATCGNNAATACGCCGATCGGTCTAGTGAATGTTAGGTCAAGGGCGATCGGACAGCGCCAAGCCAAACTCCCCCAATCAGCTTGGGAAATAGAGCGATTTTAAGCACTTTTGCTGGTAAGTGAGTTACAGGGCTTCTGTAGGGACACTCCAAAAGCCCATTGGTGTCAACTTAAGCCTGAAAGCCTTGATATCTCTCGTTCATAGCCAAGTCTAGATCCCCCTAAATCCCCCTTAAGAAGGGGAGTAGGGGGTGACGAAAGAGAAGATTCCTGTCCCCCCCTTAAGAAGGGGTGCTAGGGCGCGTTTTCAAACTC
>DPLL01000110.1:0-7338 GCA_003542015.1 Microcoleaceae cyanobacterium UBA9251
TTCACTACATCCACTGTCCGGGCCGCTTGTGTGGACTACTGCCGCACTCGACTGCAAACCAAACCCAGCGCCAAAGCCATTTTGTGCAACGCCGGACAAGCCAATGCCGCCACGGGCGAACCTGGTTTGGCTGACGCCCTCGAATGCGCCAAATTGTTGGGTGAAGCTTTGAATATTCCTCCAGAATCTATTCTTTTAGCCTCCACTGGGGTCATCGGACAGCGGATTAAGATGGAACCGTTGAGGGCGGGAATTCCTGCATTAGTGGCTGCGGCTTCGTCCACTGGTTCCGATGCGGCGGCTAAGGCTATTTGCACCACAGATTTAGTCCCAAAAACGATCGCCCTGGAAACCATGTTTGGCGATCGGCCCGTGCGTATCGGCGGCATTTGCAAAGGTTCGGGAATGATACACCCGAATATGGCAACAATGCTAGCATTTGTAACTTGTGATGCAGCAGTATCGTCACATTTGTGGCAAGAAATGCTGAGTCGTGCAGCTAACAGAAGTTTCAATCAAATTACTGTTGACGGCGATACCAGTACCAATGATTCCCTAATTGCTTTAGCAAACGGACAATCTCGCACACCCGCAATTACCGAAAAAGGGCCGGAAGCAGACAAATTAGAAGCAATGCTAACAGAAGTTTGTGTGCATTTAGCCAAGGCGATCGCCCGCGACGGCGAAGGTGCAACTTGTTTAGTAGAAGTGCAAGTTAGCGGCGCGTCAGATGAAGTTTCTGCGAGTAAAATTGCCAAAACAATAGTTGGTTCTTCTTTGGTGAAAGCTGCTATTTTTGGACGCGATCCGAATTGGGGCAGAATTGCAGCGGCGGCGGGGCGTGCGGGCGTTCCGTTTGAACAGGAGAATTTGCGGATTCAATTGGGAGATTTTTTGATGATGGAAAATGGCCAACCTTTACCCTTCGATAAATCTGCTGCAAGTAATTATTTGAAAGCGGCGGCTGCGGGAGAATATTTGAAGGAAGACACGGTTTTAATTCAGGTTAGTGTTGGAAATGGCGCGGGTTTTGCTAAGGCTTGGGGGTGCGATTTGAGTTACGATTATGTGAAAATTAATGCGGAATACACGACTTGATATCATCAACTCCGGCTATTAAGTAAGCTGACCTCAAAAACAGCATACCCAGAGCCCCGACTTCTTTAAGAAATCGGGGCTCTAACAGTCATGGGATTTGAAATTTGAGATTCAGGAAATCAGCAACACAATTTTTCCTGTTACCGAACCTGCTTCTAATAATTCGTGGGCGGCTTGGGCTTGTTCTAGGGGGAAGGTTTGGCTGACGTGAATTTTTAGCAAATTGCGATCGCACAAACTCGCACATTGCTGCAAAATATCAGCCTGATGTTGCTGTGCTGACACCAAACCTTCCAGCATCGGTGTTAACATCAATTCCAAACTAATTCGCAGATTTCGCATTCTCGCTGTTTTCAAATTGCCCAAGGCCGGATCGGGTTCCAAAATTGTCACCAAATCTCCATAAAACTTGACAGCCGGAATCGTTTTGTAGAAAGTTTCTCCCCCGACTGTATCAAAAGCTAAATCAACTCCTTCTCCCCCAGTCCAAGTCAAAACTCCATCGACAACATCGGTATTTTTGTAGAAAATAACTAAATCTGCGCCTAATTGCTTGACAAATTCGGCTTTTTCTGCTGTACTAACGGTAGTGCAAACTTCCGCACCTTGTAATTTGGCCAACTGGATCGCGACGTGGCCGACACCGCCGGCACCAGCTTGGATCAACACTTTCTTTGATAACACCTCGCCGGCTCGCCATTGTCCTCGATCGTAGAGCGATTCCCATGCTGTAATTAAGACTAACGGTGCCGCC
This sequence comes from Microcoleaceae cyanobacterium UBA9251, assembly GCA_003542015.1. Taxonomy (GTDB): domain Bacteria; phylum Cyanobacteriota; class Cyanobacteriia; order Cyanobacteriales; family Microcoleaceae; genus Microcoleus. The sequence goes on from DPLL01000110.1 coordinate 1,853, forward strand.
GCCGCCTCAGCAAAACTTAAAGCAGCAGGCTTATGGGCGAGAAATCTCTCGTCTACAACCGCTAACTCTGCATAAGTACCGCTCAAACCACCTAAACCGCCATTGCAGAAAAAAACCTCGTCCCCAACTTGGAAACGTTGCACAGCAGCACCTACAGCCTCTACGACTCCAGCACCGTCACACCCCAAAACGTGAGGACTTTGATCGGGATAAAAAGTACCCCGCGCCCGCAATTTAGTATCGATGGGATTGACTCCCGCAGCCCGCAGCTTCACCAAAACATCGGTTTCTTTTTGTATAGTAGGGTCTGGGAGATCTTGCAGTTGCAGGACTTCTGGACTTCCGGGCGTAAAATGGGCGATCGCTTTCATAGTCAGTGTTCACTGTATTATTGACTTTACCTCAAATCCTACCTTGTATGCGTTACTGCTTCGTGACGATACTTAGTTATTTTAAATGTATTACTTCAGGCAAAATACTATATTCATCTAGCGGTGCCGATCGATGTTCGAGCTAGACCCATTCATCTACATTAAGATTGCTGTAGAGTTGCAAAACATCTAGTCAAATCTAGTCAAACTATATGTTTTGTTTGTAGGCTGTTACCCCGGAGCGGCGAACTACGACGCCCTCTATCCCTAGACTAAAAGCTGTTGGGATTACTTTACGCATTATGTTGTAGGAACCATTTACATCCGCATTTAATGCTTTGCTAGTACCAGAAACATAAAGCTTTGTTTGAGAATACCACTAAACTTAGCTGTCTTTGCTGTGTTCCATACACAGGGATTGTATCTAAGATTAACAAGTCGGCTTTTGATGTAGAGGAATCTTCAGTTACTACAACTGTAAGTCCTACTAAAGCAGCTTGGTAAATCAACTGCTCTACCCATTTAGCATGGGGTATACTTACAAACTTCTGGTTGTTCACCTATGATAGTTTGCTAGATTGTCAAGATTCTTAGAGTTAAAAGCAAGCTGGTCTAGCTCAGTCCACCTAGGGCTGCGGAGCTTTATAATATGACGGTCTGCTAATTGCACAGCTTTTAATTGTGGTTTTTACTGGTATGATTATTATAGTACATAAAGCTTAAAGAGTGATCTAGTTTATATAACAATAGACTTGACTATAAAAATGTCAATCTTTATAATAAACTTTGGGGTTATAGGCTATTCTAGCTATAGCGATCGCACAATACCTCAAGCAGCAGCTAAAACCAGCTCCCTGTAAAGTGTTAGGTATTGGCGATGACCTATTCAACGCCGAAAAACAGCGCCCCACCAAAAGAGCTCTGCTCCAAGTCCAGATCCCAACTAGCAAAACCCTCACTCTGAGCATGAAGAGTTCAGAAGCCACTTTGGATTTTAGTCCTACAGCCAGCAATCCTCCACAAGTCAGCGCTTCGGCTTCATCAGAGGAAGAATTTCTCAGATTCATTCTCGCAGGTATGCGCTCAGCCTCGGGAGAAGATTTTTTTGAGGTCTTAGTTGGACACTTAGCCTCAGCACTGGGAGTTCGCAGCGCCATCGCGTCCAAATTGATCAAGTCGAGTGGCGCTGGTTCTAATCACGATCGATTGCAAGTTTTGAGCGTTTGGAGCGATGGCCAACCGCAGCCAAATTTTGAATGCGACATAGCCTCTACTCCTGAATCACTGGTTGTGGCTCTGGGAATCTACTGCTGCTGCGACAGCTTCGAGTCAGCCTTTCCCGAAGACCGGAGGCTATCAGCTACAGGTGCGCGCAGTTTCCTGGGAGTCTTACTCGCAGACTCTTACGCCGAACCTTTAGGGACTATTTGCATTTTTGACGATCGACCCCTCTCGGAAGCACATCTTGCTAAATTTCAATTAATTCTCAGCATCTTTGCCGCGCGGGCCCAAGCCGAATTAGAGCGGCAGCGTTTGGAAGCAGCACTCCGCACCGTGGAAGCAAAATACTGCGCTCTTGTGGAACAAACCCCCGCAGTCACTTACATTTCCCCTCTCAACCGCGTCGCTGCTAAACTTTACATCAGCCCACAAATTGAGACTTTTCTGGGTTATTCTGTAGCTGAATGGAGGGCTGACCCAGACCTGTGGCTCAAAATCGTCCACCCCGACGATCGCGATCGCATCTTAGTTGAAAACGCCACACAGAAATTTACTTGTGGAGAAGATCTCCTATCCGTTGGGCCGCTGGTTTCAGAATACCGCGCGATCGCCCGCAACGGCCGCATCGTCTGGTTCCGGGATCAAGCGATCGCAGTTCGCGACGAAGCTAGCAAGTCGGTGATCCTTCAAGGCGCTATGTTTGACATCACGGAAACCAAAATAGCCGCCAGTGCCCTGCTAGAAAGCGAATATCGCTATTACACCTTGGCAAAAATACTGCCGGTTGGGGTTTTCCGCGCCGATGCTTCGGGAGACTACTTGTATGTCAATCAGCAATTTTTGGAGATGGCGGGGCTGAGTGCACCAGCGGCACTGGGCGAAGGTTGGGCCCAAAGTTTGCATCCAGACGACCGCGACCGCGTTTTGAGCCTGTGGTACCGAGCTGTCCAAGACCAGTTGTCTTTTAACTCAGAGTATCGCTTTTGCTGTGACGATCACACCACATGGGTATTTTCCCAAGCCGTGCGGGAAATTGGCAACAGCGGGGAATTTCTGGGCTACATCGGCACTCTGACTGATATCACCGATCGCAAGCAGGCAGAAGAAGGGCTGCGGCGGGCGGAAGAGAAATATCGCAGTATCTTTGAAAACGCGATCGAGGGGATTTTCCAGACGACACCAGACGGGCGCTACATCAGCGCTAACCCAGCTTTGGCAGGCATTTACGGCTACGGCTCGGTTTCGGAATTGATGGCCGAAATACGCGACATTAAGGGCCAACTGTACGTCATTCCCGATCGCCGGATCGAGTTTTTGCGCGCGATCGAAAAACATGGTTCTGTGTCTGAGTTCGAGTCTCAAGTTTACCGCGCTGACGGCACTACCATCTGGGTTTCGGAGAACGGCAGAGTCGTGCGCGACGCAGGTGGCAATTTGCTTTACTACGAAGGCACTGTCGAAGATATCACCGAACGCAAAATAGCAGAAGAGAAGTTAGTACACGACGCTTTGCACGACAGGCTGACGGGTTTACCCAACCGAGCTTTATTTATGGATCGGTTGGGACACGCGATCGAACTTTCCAAACGTCGAAGAGAAGTTTTGTTTGCCGTGCTGTTTATCGACATCGATCGCTTTAAAGTTGTCAATGACAGTTTGGGGCATTTAGTGGGGGATCAATTGCTAGTGTCGATCGCCCAACGCCTAGAAACCTGTTTGCGTAACGGAGATACAGTTGCCCGTCTCGGCGGCGACGAATTCACTATTTTGCTCGAAAATATCCAAGACAGCCGCGATGCCACACACATTGCTTCGCGAGTGCAAGCGGAACTGACTGAGCCTTTTTACCTCAACGAATATCAGGTTTTTACCAGTGCCAGCATTGGGATTGTTTGTTCTGCTTTACCTGAACAGAAATGGGAAAACCCGGAATTGTCGAGCGTCGGAGATCGGGGCAAAAGCGGGGAAGTGGAAACTGCTTTATCTGGCTTATCTTCCGATTCCCCAGTTCCCAATCTCTCAGTCCAAATCTTGTATAACCGGCCCGAAGAATTGCTCCGAGACGCCGATGCTGCTATGTATCATGCTAAAGCATTGGGCAAAGCTCGCCACGCAGTTTTTGACTTAAGTATGCACACTCGCGCCGTCGCCCTTTGGCAACTGGAAAACGACCTGCGACGCGCGCTACAACGCCAAGAATTTCTGCCTTATTACCAGCCCATTGTCTGTTTAACTAGCGGTACAATTAGCGGTTTTGAAGCGCTGCTACGATGGCATCACCCCCAGCGCGGATTAGTATCTCCTGCCGATTTTATGTCAGTAGCAGAAGAAACTAGATTGATCGTACCTATTGGCTGGTGGATGATGCGCGAGGCTTGCCGACAGATGCACAATTGGCAGCAAGAATTCCCAGCCAATCAGCCTTTAACTGTCAGCGTCAACCTTTCTAACCAACAATTTAAACAGCCGGATTTAATCGAACAGATTCGCGAAATCTTACAAGAAACTCAGCTTGACCCCCGCACTTTAAAGTTAGAAATTACTGAAAGCATCATCATGGAAAATGCCGAATCAGCAGCGACTGTCCTCGCCCAATTGAGAAATTTAGAAATTCAATTATATATCGATGATTTCGGCACTGGCTATTCTTCATTGAGCCGGCTGCACACTTTCCCAACTGACGCTTTAAAAATTGATCGGGCTTTCGTTAGCCGGATGGCAGAGGATGAAGGAAATGAAGCTATTGTACAAACAATTTTAATTTTAGCCGGTCATTTAGGCATGAATGTAATTGCAGAAGGAATAGAAACAATCGAACAACTTAATTTGCTCAGATCACTGCAATGCGAATACGGACAAGGATACTTTTTTTCAAAACCCATAGATAGCCTTTCGGCAACCATGTTAGTCGCAGCTCAACCCGAATGGTAATTTGTTAGTAGTCATTAGTCATTAGTCATTAGTCATTAGTTATTAGTTATTAGTTATTAGTTGGTTATTTTTGGGTTGTTAGTTGTTGGTTGTTGGTTGTTGGTTGTCGGTTCTAATAACCAATAACCAATAACCAATAACCAATCACCAATAACTAATAACTAATAACTTAAACTTTCGCTTCCAAAGACTTGAGAAACTCAGTATTTACTCCCGACTCCCGCGTCATAGCAATTTTCCCAGTCCGAGCAATTTCCTTGATCCCAAATCTATTCAAAACCTGGACGATCGCCACCATTTTACCCGGATCTCCCACTACTTCCAATGTCAGGGTATCATCACCAATATCCACCACTCGTGCTCGGAAAATCTGAGCTAACTCAATTATCTCCGATCGCGTCGCGCTAGCAGCATTAACTTTCAACAACATCAATTCCCGTTCCACACAAGGAATTTCCGTTATATCCTGCACTTTGAGCACATTAATCAACTTGTACAGTTGCTTAGTCAACTGCTCAATAATTTGGTCATCTCCCGGCACAACCATAGTAATCCGAGACACTCCCACTTGCTCGGCTGGGCCAACGGCCAGACTTTCAATATTAAAACCCCGGCGGGCAAACAAACCAGCAATTCGGGTGAGGACACCCGCTTCATCTTCAACTAAAACCGAAAGAGTGTGTTTCATTTCTCCAAAAAAGACGCATTTCGTGCAATTCTACTGTCGCCAATTCTTCTTTTCGGAGAACTGCACGGTCATTGAACCTGTATTACACAATATATTATGTTATGCGGGCGGGTAACAGCGCGCCCTGTCGGCACTCGCGACAACTGAAAATTTGTGTACGAACGTACACAATTCCTCGACCGAATTAAAATTATTCAGGTCTTGTCCCTGACTGAAACTGCAATTTTGAGACCAATTGGTCTCAAAATGCCTTCAGAGAAAAACCCGATGTTGCA
>DPLL01000110.1:7446-10357 GCA_003542015.1 Microcoleaceae cyanobacterium UBA9251
TCTAGTCGATCGGGATTAATTTCGGCGATCGCCACACCCGGTTCATCTCCGGCATCGGCCAAAACCACACCCCAAGGGTCGATAATCATCGCGTGACCGTGAGTTTGACGGCGGCCGTAGTGGTGTCCAGTCTGTGCCGGGGCGATCGTGTAACAAGTATTTTCGATCGCCCTAGCTTGCAACAAAACCTTCCAATGATCCTTGCCAGTGTAAGCCGTAAAAGCCGCCGGCACAAACAAAACATCCGCACCCTTCAGGGACAAATGCCTGTACAATTCCGGGAACCGCACATCATAGCACACCGAAAGCCCCAGAGTACCCAACTCCGGCGACGCATAAACCGGCGGCAAATCTGCACCCGCCTTCACAGTGTTCGATTCTCTGTAAGTAATCCCATCGGGCACATTCACATCAAACAAATGTACTTTTTCGTACCTTGCCAACTCCCGGCCGTTCGGATCTACTAGCAAGCAAGTATTGTATACCTTGCCGCCCTCCGTCGGCACCGGAAATCCGCCACCCAGAATCGTTACCTGGAAACGCTGGGCCATAGTTTTGAGGAATTTTTCGCTTTGCTGCCCGATCGCTTCAGAAGCAGCCATCTTTTCCTCCTCTTCTCCCATAAACGGGAAATTTTCTGGCAAGGTAACTAACTCAGCACCTTGACGCACTGCCAGGTCGATTAATTCCTCTGCCTGAACCAAATTTTTTTGCAGGTCAGGCAAGCTAGTCATTTGAATTGCTGCGGCGAGATAAGACTTCATTGATACCAAATATTAGTCATTAATCATTAATCATGAGTCAGTTAACAGTTTACTACCAACTGTTCACATAGGAATTGAGAGCTTTGAATTTTGAGTTTTAAATTAACCTTTAACCTATCACTCAAAACTCAAAACTCTCAACTTTTTGCTCTCAGGTTTGCAGACAGAAATCACCAGTTAGAGATTGAATTTATTTGTAGAAAACTCGGCATTTCTACCTTCTACCTTCTACCTTCTACCTTCTAAATAAGAGCCTTCTGCTACAACCTAATACCACTTAAATTCTAGCGAAGTGGATGGAAAAGCAAGTCAGGGTAAAAGCGGTTGAACTCGATCAAAATTCCCGCCGTTACCACCATCCAAGCTGCTGCCAATACTGGTGCGGTCGAAAGATACTTCAGAAAGTATTGCATAAATACTGCTCCTCGAAAGTTTAGACAACTTTAAAAAAAAATCGCGAACAGATTTTAGATTGAGGATTTTAGAATAGGTCTTTGCTTTCCCAGCTAAAATCTCAAATCTAAAATCTAAAATCCCAAATTACTAGCGCGGCGAAACGGTAATTTCGTCGTCTTTAGCAAACATTTCACCAGTGGTGATTTCCTTGAGAGCTGCCAGAGGCCACAAAAAGCCACTCAGCATAAATTTGACTGCCATTGGAACATCGATAATAATCTCTTTTTCCTCTGGAGAGTCAGATTTCTTAGCTGCTTGCAGGTAAGAGCGGCCCACCCAACCAATCCAGCCAGCAATATACAAAAACAGCACGCTGGGAATCAAAAAGTCGCCGGCGTAACTCAAATTGCCATCCACAATCAAGTGAGGATATCCTTCCGGGCCACACAAAGCTTCGGAATAACGGTCGAATCTGGCTTTGGCTGATGCCGGGTCGCCATTGGTAGAACGGGCATCTTTAGCCAGTTCCTTGAATGCGGGAGAGTCCTTGCACGGCACTAGATTGTAAGCCGAAGCTACAGGAGCAAAACTGATCCAAAGACTGACCACTAAAATCGCAGCAAACAATCGTCGCATGAAATTGTTTCCTTTTGTTACAAAACAATAAGTTTTTGTACAAGCATTTCAACTTGCTGATCGGTCATCCAGATTACTGCTCTGTTGACAGTTTAAGCTAGCAATAGCCAACCTATCAAATTAAATTACCAGTTAATGGCAACCGTTTTCGCAATTGAAACAAGTTGTGACGAAACTGCCGCAGCAATTGTTAAGAATCGTCAAGTTTGCAGCAATGTTGTAGCATCACAAATTAAGATCCACCAGCAGTTCGGCGGGGTGGTTCCAGAAGTGGCTTCACGAAGTCACTTAGAAATGCTAAATCAGGTAATTGCCCAGTGTCTTGGGGAGGCAAATCTCACTTGGTCAGAAATTGACGGGATTGCAGCCACCTGTGCCCCCGGTTTAGTGGGTGCGTTATTAGTCGGGCTGACGGCGGCCAAAACCTTAGCAATCGTCCACCAAAAACCCTTTTTAGGCGTACACCACCTAGAAGGGCACATCTACGCCTCTTACCTTACCGAACCAGACTTGCAGCCGCCGTTTTTGTGTCTGTTAGTTTCAGGGGGACACACCAGCTTAATACACGTCAAAGATTGTGGCGTTTACGAAACTGTAGGACAAACTCGCGACGACGCGGCGGGGGAAGCTTTTGATAAAGTCGCGAGACTGTTGCAGCTAGGGTATCCCGGCGGGCCGCTGATTGACAAATTGGCAACAGTGGGCAATCCTCAAGCTTTTAGGTTGCCAGAGGGCAGAATTTCGCTACCAGAAGGTGGTTATCATCCCTATGACAGCAGTTTTAGTGGCTTGAAAACTGCGGTTTTGCAATTAGTGCAGAAACTCAAGAAAGAAAATAATAGTTTTGGTAGCGAGGGCATCTTGCCAGAATCTGTAATTAATGATATAGCGGCCAGCTTTCAAGAGACTGTAGCTAAGAGTTTAACAAAAAGGGCGATCGCCTGTGCAGTCAATCTGGGACTCAACACTATTGCGATCGGCGGCGGAGTTGCAGCTAACAGCGGATTACGACAGCACTTACAAACCGCAGCAGCCAAACACAATCTGCGAGTATTGTTTCCGCCCTTAAAATATTGTACCGACAACGCAGCAATGATCGCCTGTGCAGCCGCCGA
>DPLL01000005.1:0-2569 GCA_003542015.1 Microcoleaceae cyanobacterium UBA9251
TCCTTAATTTCCTCATGAGCCGCAGAGGCGATCGCCCCGCCGCCCACATACAGCAAAGGACGCGACGCTGCTTTCAGCAAATGAATTGCTTGATTAATCTGCCGCGGATTTCCCTTGACTGTCGGCCGATAGCCCGGAATTTTCACGGCTCCAGGCTCTACTGGTAGATAGTCACATTCCTCCAAACCTACATCTTTCGGCACATCAATCAACACAGGCCCCGGACGCCCCGTACTGGCGATGTGGAAAGCCTCTGCTACGATTTTCGACATATCTCTGGGGTCGCGCACCACATAAGAATGCTTGACAATTGGCAGCGTAATCCCGTAAATATCAGTTTCCTGAAAAGCATCAGTGCCGATCGCCGGACGAGGTACCTGACCGGTAATAATCACCATCGGGATCGAGTCCATCTGAGCCGTCGCAATCCCCGTCACCAAATTAGTTGCGCCCGGCCCCGAAGTAGCAAAGCAAACCCCAACTTGTCCGGTAGCGCGGGCGTAGCCGTCCGCTGCGTGAGCAGCACCTTGCTCGTGCCGCACCAAAATGTGTTTGATGCCGCCCTCCGCTTCAGCGCGATAGAGTTCGTCGTAAAGTGGCAGAATTGCACCGCCGGGATAACCAAAAATATGCTTGACGCCGTGGCGCTTCAAACTGTCAATTAGAGCAAATGCGCCAGTTGCACGCTTTACGGCTACTTTAGTTTTTAGTTGCACAGAATCTCCCTCCTTAAACTAATTATGATGTACAATTAGACCTTTAATTTTAGCTGAAATGTCGGGAGAATGCCCCCGCTATAAACAACAAGAGAAAAAAATCAACGTTTTAGCCCGGATCAATCCCGACTATAAAGTTGGGACGATCGCGATCGCGAATCCATATTAAGTTATATTAAAGCCTAACACAGACTTGATTCAAGTTAGCTACCGTCAGCACCCCGCTCTTTCATAGACGGGGCCGAGAGTCCCAACTTTTTAGATAGCTGACCAGCCTCAGTCTTAATTGACTAGGTTTTTGGAATCAAGATACCTACAAATGCGACGCTACTTTGGAGCTGCGATCGTTAACAGTTAAACAGTTTTACTCTTAGGTAAGACAGTGCTGTTAACAAGCTCTTAAAACCTTGGCAAAGCGAACATCACCCAAGTAATTGGAGTTTTCAATATCATGGCTAACTCTGTCTTTGTGATCGACACCGATAAACGCCCTCAAAATCCAGTACATCCAGCCCATGCGAGATGGCTATTGAATCAAGGTAAAGCGGCTATTTATTGTAGATTGCCATTCACTATAATCTTGAAGGAATCACGCCCAGAAACTCAAACCACGCCCCTAGAAATCAAAATCGATCCAGGTTCTAAACAACCGGAATTGCCTTGCTAGAGGGTAAAAAAGTAATCTGGGCAGCAGAGTCCCATCGTGGACAAGCAATCAAAGCAAGTCTAGAATCTCGTCCTTCTTTATGCCGTATTCCTAGGGCAAGACCAACTCGTGCCTGTGTGCCTGCAACCCCGATCGATTTCTGAATCGGACTCGTCGAAAAGGATGGTTAGCTCCTAGTCTTAAACATCGAGTTGAGACAATATTAACGTGGTTGACACTCCCCGGCTATCAGGCACGAGGATTCTTGGATCAATCAGTCGATTTGCTCGTTGATGTTACCACCAAAGAGTAGAGATCGGTCTGTCCCCAAGCGTTAATTTCGGTGTGCCCCACCGTATTTAAATTAATTCCTGCTTGCTTCAACCCTTTAACCAAAATGTTGCGAGCAGCATTGTGATCTCGATCTAATATCGTACCGCAACCACAAACATGAGTCCTGGTTGACAGCGTTTTTTTGACAGTATTGCCACAATTTGAACAATCCTGGGAAGTGTATTGAGGAGCAGCAGCAACTATTGTTTTACCGTACACTTTTCCCAAGTATTCCAAATAATGATCAAGTCTGTGACCACGCTGCATCGCTAATTGATTTGGCAAGCTTGTGGTTTTTAACCATGTTTTTTACCTGAAGCTCTTCGTAAGCTACGAAATCGCTAGATTTCACCGCGCACATCGCCGGATGCTGAGTTTCACTCAGCATGACAGGTCAGCGTTTATAGTAAGTGATTTACCGGACTAGATAGGACTAAACCACATCTTGCAGAACTTTGCGGGTATGATGCCAAGCTGCAATCCCCATCACTGAGGTCAAAAAGCCCAAACTCATCAGTACAACTCTCAAACCTAGGTCATCGGAGCCGACAGCTTTGCTAACGGCATCTGTCAGCGGCCCGGTAATTGCTAAAGGCAGACTGAGGGCTATGTTAATCGCATTGTTCTCCAATCCAAAGACTTTGCCGCGCATAGATTCTGGGGTTTTTTCTTGAATGAGGGCTTGCATCGGCCCGTTGATCAGAGAAGCACCAAAACCGAACAGAGCGCTCAAACCAAATCCTAGCCATAGTTGTCTGGTAAAAGCAAACATTGCTAACACAAAACCCATCATCAAGAAACCAATTAATGGCAAAGGTTTGTGGTACACCCGATCGCCCCAATGTCCCAAAAAAGCCGCGCCGAATACCATTCC
>DPLL01000005.1:2575-4673 GCA_003542015.1 Microcoleaceae cyanobacterium UBA9251
GCATGAGTTTCTTTTACCCGCATTGCATAAATCAAACCGGCAGATACCAGATAAAGTCCGCCCAGCAAGAACTCTTGAGATCCCGATCCGAATTTGTATCCGATCGAACTCAACATCGGTTCGCCGATCGTCATCCCGATAATAATCCCGCCCATGATTGACGAAGCAAACAGAGCATTTGCGGGCATCAGTCCCTCTCGCCCCACCACCAGCGGGATAGTGGCCGCTTCTGCGGGAGCAAAAAATTGGGTGACAGTAGAGACCAAAAACGTAATCGTCAACAAGACGATAAAGGATTTGGACAAAAACGGCAGCGCTACGATCAGTAAGGCTCGAATTACGTTGCAGCCGATCAGCATTTGCTTTTTGGAAAAGCGGTCTACGAAGATGCCGGCCGCCGAACCAAACAAAATCGCCGGCAGCGTGAATGCTATCATGACGGCTGATAGCATGGAATTTTCAGAATGTTGCCAAGAAACTGGCCAAGGTCTGTAATCGCCAGTTTTCAGCAGGATAATCAGTAACACATAAAAAACCTTATCCGCCACTTGGGCCAACAACTGGCCCGTCCACAAGGCGAGGAAGGGGCGGTTTCTCAGTAGGGCATCAAGCCCGCTGCGGTCAGGGGGAGGGCTGGCTGGGTGCATAGGAATAGTTTAACTGACCGCCTAATTATAGTTTTCAAGAATATGTGCCAATTTCACAGGGAAAATTTGAGGTGCCGAAAACTCTTGTCTTCTCTACCCTCATCTTTTTGTTTTAGCAGACGCGCGATCGGGCTGCTGACTGCCAGACTCTTAACTTTACCCCAAGAGGCTCCGTTGCTACGGAGCAGTCCGACAGTCTGAGAATGTTGTTAAAGGTTGGCGCATCTTTAATCCCGATCGCAACATACGGTAATATATTTTACAAAATACTTGCTATTGGTGGTGATATCAATCTTGTGTCACGCCAATTAAGTCATAAACAAGGAAGTAAGTGTCAAAAGTGAAAACATTGAAAAAAGTAGAAGCGATTATTCGCCCCTTTAAACTTGACGAAGTGAAAATCGCACTCGTCAATGCTGGCATTGTGGGTATGACTGTTTCAGAAGTGAGAGGTTTTGGGCGTCAAAAGGGTATGACTGAACGCTATCGCGGTTCTGAGTACACGGTTGAATTTTTGCAAAAGCTCAAGGTGGAGATTGTTGTTGAAAACGATCAGGTTGATATGGTAGTTGATAAAATTATCGCCGCTTCCCGCACGGGCGAGATTGGCGACGGCAAGATTTTCATCTCGCCGGTCGAACAAATTATCCGAATTCGGACTGGGGAAAAGAACCTGGAAGCAATCTAGGAAATTCGGGAATGGGGAATGGGGAATGGGGCATTGGGCATTGGGCCTTGGGCATTGGGCATTGGTAACCAACCACAAATAACCAATAACTAATAACCAACAACAACTGACTTCTTCCCTCTTCCTTCTTCCCTTACTTGACAATATTACCTATTTGTGGTATGAGTGCTTGGAATGCTCGGCCGCGATGGGAGTGCGATCGCTTGATTTCGGCTGTCATTTCTGCAAAAGTCTGTTGCTGTGCCGGCACATAGAAAATCGGGTCATACCCGAAACCTGCGGTACCGCGAGGAGTGTGCAGGATTTCGCCGCGGCAAATTCCTTCTACTTGCAGGGCAATTGTACCGTCGGGACGGGCGATCGCGATCGCACAAACAAATTGTGCTTGTCGGTTTTGTTCGCTTTCTAATTCTTTGAGGAGTCGAGAAATCCTGTCAGCATCGCTTGAACCGTAGCGCGCTGAGTAAATCCCAGGTTGACCATCGAGTGCATCTACCATTAAACCGGAATCATCTGCGATCGACCATTCACCGGTAGCTTTGGCGATTTCCGAAGCTTTCAAGCAAGCATTAGCGATAAAAGTCTCGCCTGTTTCTTCTATTTCCAATTCTTCCGGTTTAAGTTGCAACTCCCATCCCAAATCCTGAAGATAAACTTGCATTTCTTTGAGTTTCCCCGGATTGCTGGTAGCGACAACTAGCAATTTATGATTAGTCATTATTTCCCTTAAAACTTACGGATTGATATTAACAAACTTTTTGGG
>DPLL01000005.1:4769-6430 GCA_003542015.1 Microcoleaceae cyanobacterium UBA9251
ATAAGTTTTTTTTTACCGCAGAGGCCGCAGAGGACGCAGAGAAAGAGAGGTTTGATCTCCTCTTATCCCCGTTGCTATGCGTTGCTCTGCGGTTGAAAACTCGGATTAATTATGCGCCCAAGCTTTCGCCCAATTTAAGTTTTTTATCACTTCTTTTAATGTCGCAGCTTCTGAGTACAACCGCAACACTGGTTCTGTTCCGCTAAACCGAATTAATAGCCAACTTCCGTCGGCTAAACGGAATTTATATCCGTCAACTTTGTTGCAGTCTACTACTTCTTTGCCGGCGATTTTTGTTAAAGGTTGATTTTGCAACAAATCCAGCAGGCGCGAACGTTCTTCCATATTTGCTAAGTGTAAGTCGATTCTGTCGTATGCTGAAGTAAAGTCTGTCTCTGTTTGTAGTCGGCTGTAAATTTCGCTTAGGTCTTCCCCGGATTTGACCACTGCTTCTAATAAGTACAGCGCCGATAGCAAAGCATCTCTTTCTGGGATGTGGGTACCGTAGCCTATTCCTCCTGATTCTTCGCCGCCGACTAAGACTTGAGTCGTCAACATTCGATCGGCTATATACTTGTAACCGATCGGTGTTTCAAATAATGGTAAGTTGTACAGTTGGGCAATTTTGGGAATTATATCGGAACCGCTGACTGTTTTTATCACTTCCCCTGTCAACCCGCGCCTTTTTGCTAAATGTTCGATTAATATGGGCACTAAAATTTGTGAACTCAGAAAGTTGCCGCTAGAGTCAACAGCGGCAATTCGATCGCTGTCTCCGTCAAATACAAATCCGATTGACAAACCAGAGCTTTTTCGCTGGTGGGTTCGCATCACCCGAAACAATTGCGAAAGGTAGCGCGGCAAAGGTTCGGGAGCACCTCCTCCAAATAGCGGATCTCTATCGCTATTGACTTCTTTTACTGTTTCTTCTAAAATTTGCGCCAATCCTCCGGCGGCGGCACCGTGCATCGCATCTACAAATACTGTAATTTTGTTACAGGCGATCGCCTCTTTAATCGCCTCAATATCTACCATTTCTCGCAAGGTTTTGCAGTACGCTGGCCAAGGATTGAAACTCTCTAATTTGCCGGGAGTTGCTGCAATTAGCGCCGGATGATCCAGTTTTTCTTCTATCTGTTGCGTTACTTCCGGCGAAACTGAACCGCCAAATCCACCCTTGACTTTTAACCCTAAATATGCACCGGGATTGTGGCTGGCTGTCAGGACGATCGCACCTAAAGCATTTAATTGTTTGGCGGCTAAACTGAAAGCCGGAGTAGGAGCGTAAGAATCGGTCAGCAGCACGTCAAATCCTGCGTTCTGCACTGCCTGGGCCGCTTTTTTGGCAAAATCTTCAGCCAAAAATCGGCGGTCGTGACCGACAATTAAAGTGCCACTGCTGGTATCTTTGCCACCTGTTTGTGCGAGAACTTGTGCTGCTAGTGGCGCCACTAACTCTACTCGATCGAATGTAAAATCGTCAGCAATAATGCCGCGCCAGCCATCTGTACCGAATTTAATAGGATTCATTTAGTCAAAAGCCATAAGTCACTAATCTATTTTATTGGCTTCTGAGTTCCCCGTCATCCGATTTGAGATTTTAGATCATGACTTACGCACTCCGACAAAGAAACCGGGTTTTTACGAGATACTTCGTTACG
>DPLL01000339.1:0-197 GCA_003542015.1 Microcoleaceae cyanobacterium UBA9251
CCGGGGCCCCGGCTGCCGCCGCCCCGACCGCCTTCATCTTCGCGAGGCTTGGCTTTGTTGACCTTGAGGTCACGACCCATCCACTCTGCTCCGTCGAGAGCCGCAATGGCTGCATCTTCTTCTGCATCGGTTGACATTTCTACAAAACCGAAGCCACGGGGGCGACTCGTTTCTCTGTCTGTAGGTAGATGTACTCG
>DPLL01000339.1:229-4614 GCA_003542015.1 Microcoleaceae cyanobacterium UBA9251
TTATAGGATAAGTTACCGACGTATATCGACATGGGGGAATAACTCCAAAATTTAGATAGTGCAAAGATTTCAGTTTCGGAGAGTTCCCTGCCGATACAGAAGGGCAAGTTTTTAGACAATTCTGTAACAATGAACAAAGCCTGCAACCGAATCTGATTCACACTTGGTACTTTAACATTNNAAAGCCGTCCTAAAAGGACGGGGTTTTCCACCCAATTTTTCGAGAATCGCCTCTTTTCAACGGGTTTCAGTAGTTAGTTGTGCCAATGCTATTTACCGCAGGAAAGATACGTCTACCTTCCCAAAGTTGGTACTCAAAGCTAGATTCACGTTCTCTAGGGCTTTGACTAACCACATTACGCCTGTTCTGGTCGAGAATTCGTAGTGGGCGAACAAAATTGCCAGCCGCTTTTCTAGGTAGGCTTTGACTTTGTGGCAGATTAGTACAATTTTCAGCAGCAGACCTGTGGTTTGGGTGGGGCCGAGGTTGGAGATTAGGTCAATGAACACAAAGTGGTTGGGCCGCTGAGAACTCTCTACTACTAAAAAGTTTAACAACTGGCTGCAAGTTCTGATCGTTAAAAATTCGTTGAACTTCTGAGCATCGCTGTGGGGAAAGGTATTTTGTAATTGCTTATACAATTTATCGTTAAATTGACATTTGCCGTAGCGGTGGTCGGTGACAGAAGAAATTAGGTATTCGTATAAATCGTCTTTAAAGGATCCGTAGCGCTGAGTTTGGCTGGCGTTCGCTCTGAAGCGCGCGGCTAGCTGTCTGTAAGTATCGACCCCTTCTACTTTTCCGACAAATTGCTTGAGGGCACAGAACAGTTCGGGGTCGCTCAAGAGGGTGGGATTATTTATACTATGTATAGTACGACCGAAGGAGATAGAGGTTGCTCGGCGGGCTATTTGGGTTTTTCTCACTTGGTGAGCTACATATTGAGAGAGGTCGATTTCAAATTGCTGCTGCTTTTGAGCTTGGATTTTTTTGATGATTTTCTGCTGTTCGTAGGTGCTGTCTTGGCTGAGGAGACAGTGTTGGTAAAGGTAGGGGTAGCGGGGAATTAAAGTTCCGAGAGCGTTGGTAGTAGGGCTTTTGCTGTTGCTGCTGTCTTCCCAATTGTGGGTGATGACTTGGGCGAAGCGTTTGAGTGTGAGATACTGTCGCTTGCGATAAATTGATGTACTAATTGGGGTATGCAGCCGATCGCCCGCGAGCGACTGTTTCCAAATACTACGAAGGGCGCATCTTCAAACACAGCCATCAATTCGGGGATGGCTGCTTGCTTGCTGGGGTATGTTTGCCAGCGGTTGATCAGGATGTGACAGCAGCGGTTCAAAATGTATTTAAATTCTTGTTCAGCCTGTTTTGATGCTGCTAATTTTTCGAGGGCTTGGGCGATCGAGCGATCGGGATATCCTGTACAGTCGATAAACAAAGTCCGAAAGCGATCGATGAGTTCGGCAGGCGTCTCTAGCTGTACAAGCTCCAGCCAGTGGTTGTAAAGTATCTGTTCTTCTGGATGAATTTGTCGGTTGTAAATGTTTGTCCAGGTATTGTTCACTCCGATCACCCTCCGAGGCTTTAGCTGGAGCTTTTCAGCACTATTGGCTGGATGAATTGGCGATAGCCAGCGCCTGCATTCAGTTAACCTATAGCGCGTCACGCGCAAACCCCGGTCTTTCCTGCAGGGTATGAAACGCAGTTGCAGCCTGATAGCTGCGAGTCTCTGCTAGAATTTTCTGATGCAGAACAAGTGTATCAACTACGCGATGAATCGTCCTAGCACGGTGAAATACCAGCCAGTAAGACACTGCCAGCCATGCTGAGTAAGACTAAGGAACAGGCAAGCAATGGCAGGACGATGAGCGTACCGAACTGGCTAGTGTTGATGCATTGCGAACGAAAGCAGAAATATGTAATAAAACGTAGACGTAATGTTCATGGCGAAGGTCAGTGAATTTGAACGTGTAGCGGCGATTTGACAGAGCCTTTAAGAGTTTCGACTTCTTAAGAATCTCCGTTCCTTCAGGTCGGAGAGTGTCAAGTTCTAGTTTTCCAAGGCTTTAGGGTGGAAGCAGTCAGCATCTTAACCCGACGAGCGATATTTTTTCCTAGTTAAACTCTTGACTAATACCAGCATGACATAAATTGTTGTCAATTAGCAAGACTGAAAATCACCATATTTTTTGTCAATGGGTAAAGATTGTGGATGGAGAGTAGAGGATTTGTTAGTCGGCGGGCGATTTAGTATTAGGATAGTTAAAGCAAATCCTGTTTGGCAGCCTTCGCAGAGTGAATTTTGAGCTGGGGCGAGGTAGGGTTAGCTCTAAAAATAATTATTTGAAGCGTGAGTTCTGGTAATATGGTTTGTCGCGTAAGTATCTCCCAACTTGCTGAAATTTTAGCTGTACCTTTGCCTGCTGTGTCTGAGAGTGTTTTGACAACTTTAGGGACAGGTATTGCTACAGACACGCGCACTCTTCAGGGGGGCGAAGTGTTTTTGGCCCTGCGCGGAGATAATTTTGACGGGCATCAATTTGTGGCAAAAGCGCGGGATTTGGGGGCGATTGTGGCGATTGTCGATCGCACTTGGCCGCTGGAAATTCCCAATTTTCCGCTGTTGCGAGTTGATGATACTTTAACAGCTTATCAGGCGATCGCCCACTGGTGGCGCGACCAATTCAGCATACCGATAATTGCTGTTACTGGTTCTGTAGGTAAAACTACTGCAAAAGAGCTGATTGCGGCAGTTTTGTCAACTAAAGGAAATGTTCTGAAAACTCAATATAACTACAACAATGAAATTGGAGTGCCGAAAACGTTGTTGGAGCTTTCGCCGTCACACAATTATGCTGTAATTGAGATGGGAATGCGCGGCCAGGGTGAAATTGCGCTGCTGTCGCAAATTGCGCGGCCGAATATTGCGGTGATTACTAATGTGGGAACGGCGCATATTGGGCGATTGGGCTCCGAAGAGGCGATCGCGATCGCGAAGTGCGAGTTGTTAGCCGAAATGTCTGCTGACAGCATTGCTATTCTCAATCACGATCGGAGATTAATCGCAACTGCGGCGAAAGTTTGGCAGGGAAAAACTTTAACTTACGGGTTAGAATGTGGGGATTTGTGCGGGGAATTACCAAACAATGATACAATAATTGTAGATGGTATGGAGTTGCCATTGCCATTACCGGGGCGTCACAATGCTGTGAATTATTTGGCGGCTTTGGCGGTAGGGAAAGTTTTAGATATTAATTGGGAAGTTTTAAAGCAAGGTTTGTCCGTAGAATTGCCAGATGGAAGGGCTCGCCGCTACGAATTGCCCAATGATATTGTGATTCTAGATGAGACTTACAATGCCGGTTTGGAGTCGATGTTGGCGGGGCTGAGACTGTTAGCAGATACTCCGGGAAAGCGCCGGATTGCGGTGTTGGGAACGATGAAGGAATTGGGCGAAAAGTCGATCGAATTTCACCGACAAGTAGGAAAGGCGGCGCGAGACTTTAATCTGGATGCTTTGTTTATTTTTGCTGATTTTGAGTCAGCGGCGGCGATGGCGGCTGGTGCTGCGGGTTTGCCTTTTGTGGAGCTCGGAGATATTGCGGCTGATTCTGGGCGGGAAGATTTAGCAAAGCGGTTGTTGGAGTTTGTAGAAAAGGGCGATCGGATTTTATTTAAGGCTTCTCATTCGGTTGAGTTAAATCGAGTTGTGGAGATAATTCGGGCTGATTTTGCGGGGGAGTAATAGAATAAAATTTAGGCGGTTTTAATCGGCGATTGAAATCGCTTCTACACAAACTTTCGTCCGCGCAACGCGAGACTAATAAAACGGGAAAGATGCCCGTTCCACAAAACATCAAGTTTGTTGTGGGATGGGCATCTTTCCCGCCCATCAAAGGCTAATATTTTTCACTTCTGCTAACAATGGTAACTCTATATTTCCACATACTAACTCTGCACAATTCCACTGCCGCAAATACTCATAAACTTTAGAAATCATCCCATTTGCAGCATCTGAATTTCCAGCTTGACGCGCGTGATAATGCGCTCTAATTAATGGTTTAATATCTTCGATATTTTGCCATTCCGATTCCGGTTTGAGCGGAATGCTGATATAATAATTATAGGCTTGGCTGTGGGCGGTACGGAGATGTTCGGGATTTTGACTTAGCAGATGTTCGCCCTTTTCTCGAACTAGCGGATGCAATTGATAGGATTCTCGTTGGTAATCATAATATAGCAATTGTCGGCGCTTGAGAGCAAGGATAATATTTTCTTTAAGTTCGTATTTGCTGACTTCTGGCATTTGAGCGCTAATTCCGGCAAAAGATAGGGGATATTCTGAGGTTTGGTAGACAGAAATTCGGCTGAGACAAGTTTG
>DPLL01000337.1 GCA_003542015.1 Microcoleaceae cyanobacterium UBA9251
TCTCAACCAGCATCAGGAAAAATACCTATGAAATTGGCTTATTGGATGTACGCAGGGCCCGCCCACATCGGCACTCTGCGCGTTGCGACTTCCTTCAAAAACGTCCATGCGATCATGCACGCACCCATCGGAGATGACTATTTTAACGTCATGCGCTCCATGCTGGAAAGGGAACGGGATTTCACCCCGGTAACTACCAGCGTCGTTGACAGACACGTACTCGCGCGCGGTTCCCAGGAAAGAGTGGTAGACAATATCACCCGCAAAGACAGAGAAGAACACCCAGATTTAATCGTGTTGACTCCGACTTGCACCTCCAGCATCCTACAAGAAGACTTGGAAAACTTCGTGGAGCGAGCTCAATTGGATGCCAAAGGCGATGTTTTGCTGGCGGATGTTAACCATTATCGGGTAAATGAACTCCAAGCTGCCGATCGCACCTTAGATCAAATCGTCCAATTCTACATCAACAAAGCCCGCAAAAAAGGCGATTTAGTAGAAGCCAAAAGCGAAAAACCATCTGTCAATATCATCGGGATGTCAACGCTGGGTTTCCACAACCAGCACGACTGTACTGAGTTGAAACGTTTGATGGCAGATTTGGGCATAGAAGTCAACGAAGTTATTCCCGAAGGTGCTTCGGTTCATAACTTAAAAAGATTGCCGCGGGCTTGGTTTAACCTGGTTCCTTATCGGGAATTAGGGATGATGGCTGGGGAGTATTTGCAAAAAGAATTCGGCACGCCGATGGTGGATATTACACCGATGGGTGTGGTAGAAACTGCGCGCTGTATTCGCAAGATTCAACAAGTTTTGAATGCTCAAGGTGCGGATGTTGATTATGAAGATTTCATTGACCAACAAACGCGGTTTGTGTCTCAGGCTGCTTGGTTTTCGCGATCGATCGACTGCCAAAACTTAACTGGCAAAAAAGCGGTCGTATTTGGCGATAATACCCACGCAGCGGCGATGACGAAGATTTTGGCTCGCGAGATGGGAATTCACGTTGTGTGGGCAGGAACCTACTGCAAACACGATGCTGATTGGTTCCGGGAACAGGTTAGCGAGTATTGTGATGAAGTGCTGGTGACGGAGGATCATGGGGCGATCGGGGATGCGATCGCGAAAGCGGAACCTTCGGCAATTTTCGGCACCCAAATGGAACGTCACGTAGGTAAGCGGTTGGATATTCCTTGCGGGGTAATTGCTGCACCGATTCACGTCCAAAATTTCCCGATCGGCTACAAGCCATTTTTGGGTTATGAAGGTACGAATCAGTGCGTAGATTTGGTGTACAATTCCTTTACTTTGGGCATGGAAGACCACCTGCTGGAAATCTTCGGCGGCCACGATACCAAGGAAGTGATTACCAAGGGAATTTCGGCTGATTCGGATATGAATTGGACGAAGGATGGACAAGCTGAATTGAATAAAATCCCTGGTTTTGTGCGCGGGAAAGTCAAGCGAAATACTGAGAAGTTCGCGCGCGATCGGGGGATTGCTCTAATCAATGCTGAGGTGTTGTACGCGGCCAAGGAAGCTGTCGGCGCTTAATTAATTGTAGGGTGGGCATCTCTTGTGGATGCCCTTGCTTATAGCAGAAGGAAGTTCGGCAACGGATTTTGTAACGGATGTAACGGATGAATTATCTTAGTTCACTGGTATCGGAATTATTCCTTTCTCTCTTCTCTTCCTCTGTGCTCTCTGCGCTCTCTGCGGTTAAATCATTCCGATCCAATCGTAAACGATATAAGTGTTTAGATGTAGGGAAATAGATCCCTGTTACCAAAGGGAGAATATATCAAATTAGTTAGGTGTGGTTTTCTGTTATGCTCAAAAATTCTTTCAATGCTGCATCAAGCCAGTGTTCGTACCACTGAAAAAAGGTAAAGTGCTTTGGGATATCAGCACACGGATCTTGGTCAGGATCGTGAAGGTGAACGGAATAGCCAAAGGGAGAATAGGATGGAGAATCGCCTTCCCGAATCCAAATTTGTCCGCGATACTTACCGTTGAGAACCAACTCCCCATAAATATCGCAACCGTAATGTGTTAGCAACAGGCTACCATCTTCAGGGATTTTGTCCCATTCGGCAGCAAATTCTTTGTAAGTTTCCCATTCCTGTTCTGGATCGAGTTTTGAAGTGTCAATCGATCTTAGACCTAAAAATGGTTCAACGAGAGGAAACGGCTCTTTTAGATCCGGCGTTAAATTTGTCTCGGTGAGCTTCCGCATCCCCAAACCAGGGCCTGCTGGGCCTTCTCCAAGCTCGCGGAGAAATAATCGGTATTCTTCTGGGAGCTTTACCTGGGCACGAGCTTCCCAGTTGGCGATAAATTCTTCCGACAAGGGAGGGGAAAGCTGATACTTGTGGTGTTCGACCTGCATCACCCACAACTTGGTGTCGTGATCTCGGAGTTGTGTCAACTTTTCCTTAATTCGTTTGATTGCGCTCATAACAAACTTCGATCTTGCCTGCTAGTTATTTACTAAGCTACTCATTGTAGTCTCACACATTCATCGATAATAACATAATTATCTTAAATAAACTTCCCGATTCTTTCTTCGCGCATATCGGGAATAATTGTATCCCAATTAATCAGTTCTTGATTTTTTATTAATGATGCTTTGACGACTAAAACTCCACCCACATAATGAACCTCGCACTCTTCATCCATATTTGATGGTTCGCTATTGCCAGTTTCATCGGGTGGCGAAGCTACTTCCTGGTTTCTCCGCTGCCATAACAGGAAATCAGCAAAGTTGAGGATTTCTTGCAGTTCGATTTCAGAGAAATTTTTCAGTTTGTCAACAATTTGTTCTTGGATAGGCATCACGGCTATTTTGTCCTTGCTTAACACGACCGCTAGATTCAGTTTAACACGAGGGAAGAGCGATCGCCCACCTGAAAAATTGCTATAATATCAAATGAGCCAACCTTGCTCTCAGTGAAAAAATATGTCAACCCCTACAGAAACTCCCCAAACAAGCACCCTTGAAATAACTATCAATCAGGAACAAAAAGAACTGTTAGAAAAAGCAGCTACCCTGTGGGGTCTTAGTCTGAGCGAATATCTGCTCGAAGTTGCTCTAAATCTAGCCCAAGAAATGCCACTTAAACCAGAACCGATCGTTCTTTCCGAACCAAATTGGGAAATTGTTACCTCAGCGATTGAAAACCCACCAGAACTTAACTCTAAGCTGAAAACGGCGATTGAAAGGTATCGGCAAGAATACGATCGCAAGTAAATAATGGAATGGATTTTTTGCTCTATAGATGATAGCCGGGTGATTCGGGAGAATTTTGACTGCGGTGTGCCAGAGTTAAATCAGTATCTCCAAAAATACGCCCGACAAAATCAAAGAAAAGGCATTGCTAAAACTTGGGTAGTAATTCCTCAAGACGGTGACGGTCAAGTAGCAGGCTATTATTCAATAAGTATGGCTGAATTACAACTAGAGTTACTGCCTGAAAATTACAGAAAAGGGTTGCCGCGTTACCCCCTTCCAGTTATGCGAATCGGCAAACTGGCGGTAACTCAATCAATGCAGGGTAAAAGACTAGGTGAGACACTGCTAATCGATGCTTTTAACAGAGTGATTCGTTTGTCGGAAGATATAGGAGTATTGGGAGTGATAATTGACGCATTGAACGAACAAGCTAAGGGATTTTATTTGCAATACGGATTCATTAGCTTAGAAGGCGATGAGCTTTCACTTTTTATTCCCATGACTAGGATATTAGAAGCTTTTACATAAATAAAAGACAAAAGTTGGTCTTAGCTTGTAAAAGACGATCGCCCTTCTCGAAGCAAGCGCGATCGGATTAAATCGTGAGAATAAAGACAGTGCGATCGCCAGAAAAATTGCTATAATATCAGATGAGCCAACCTTGCTCCGATCGATATTGCTACAATAAAATTAGTCGATCGCTATTTTATAACAAAACAATGTCAACACCAACCGATACCCCAACAAAAATAGAGTTAACCCTCAGCCAAACAGATAAAGAAATCCTAGAAAAAGCAGCCGCAGCAAAGTCTATGAATCTAGGTGAGTATCTGCTAGAAATCGCTCTGAATGCAGCCAAACAGCCACCTCTAGAAGTAGAGCAAATTGTATTGAGCGATCGCGACTGGGAAATCTTTGCATCCGCCATCGAAAATCCACCGGAACCTAACCCCGCCCTCAAAGCAGCTATCAAAGAGCATCAGGAAAAGTACGGGAACTGGTAAACAATGAAATGGATTTTTTGTGCAATAGATGATAGCCGATTAAAAAGAGAAGCTTTTGACTGCGGTATACCAGAGTTAAATGAGTACCTCAAAAAATATGCCCGACAGAATGATAGAAGAGGAATCGCTAAAACCTTTGTGGCAATTCCAGAAGATGAAACTGGAGATGTAGCAGGCTATTATTCTGTCAGTACGGCCGAAATTAAACGCGAATCTTTACCTGAAAATTATCGCAGAGGATTACCTCGCTATCCAGTACCAGCAATACGTCTAGGCAAACTTGCTGTGGCTATCTCAATGCAGGGGAGAGGATTAGGAAGAGAACTGTTAATGGAGTCATTTCGATCTTCAGTTCGCCTCTCCTCTGAGGTGGGGATATTTGCGGTGATAGTCGATAGTAAAAATCAGCCAGCTAAAGAATTTTATTTGAAATATGGTTTCATACCGTTAGAAGATGATGAGCTTTCACTGTTTATCCCGATCGCCACCATCATCAAAGTGCTTGAATAAACCAAGAGCGATCGCCCTTATTCCCCCTCACTCTTCAGACTCATGTTCAGGCTCATGTTCTGGCTCATTTTCCGCCTCAAAATCCACCTTTTCATAGACATCAGCCAGCGGCACTTCAACTTGAAAAAAACTAAAAACTAGCGCCGCATCCTCCTCATCATACTGACTATACGACCACCGCTTGTTTGCCAACTTACAATACTGTTCTACATAAACCTGCGATTGATCGATCAGAATATACTCTTGAAATGTCGGAATCGTTTGATAAAACTTAAACTTATCACTGCGATCGTAAGCCTTCGTAGATTTCGATAAAACTTCAATAATCACTTGAGGATTCATCACAGTATCCTGACGATTATTGAAATACTCAGGTTTCCCCGGAATTACCATCACGTCGGGATAAGTATAAATTCGCTTTTTCGGCATCCACAGACGCACGTCACCGAAGAAAACTCGATAGTCCTGTTTTTTGAGGCCAAGACTTAATGCGATATAAATATTGCCACCGATTTGATTGTGATTTGTAGTTCCACCTGTCATAGGAATAATTACTCCGTCGCGATATTCACTTTTGTACTCTGCTGCTTCTTCCAGGGCTAGATATTCTTCTGGAGTGAAGTAGCGCTGTGCTGTTGGCTTTTCTGTTACTTGTAGAATAGCTGTCACGGTTTTTTCCCCAACTTAATTGATTAGGACTTACTCACGGGTGGTCAGAAACCGGGTTTTTGCCAAAAAACTTCGTTACAGTCCGCAACAACCGCAAAAAACCCGGTTTCTTTGGTTTTGATGCGTAATTCTTATTGATATCTTGCGTCCAGTTTAACGTCCAAAAGCGCGATCGCACAATCAACACCCTAGGGACAGGATATCTCCTGTCCCTACTTGATCTCTTAGTCTGCGGAGGCAGAATTCCTTTATGTAGGGGCCATCCCCCCCGTGGTTTCCCCAGTTTCAACCGCCACATGATCTGAACATAAAAAACCCTCCCAACAAGGAAAAGGGAGGGTGAAAATAGAGTTAGAAATTAAGCTTTTTGGAGAATCAACAATAAGGAGTCACATCCTCACCGCACTCGTCAGCCAAATAACACAAAGCTCGAAACCGAAGCCCCACCACTTGTTCGTAAAGCGGATTTAACTTGCACAGCGGCGGAATGCGAAATAAAGTGCGATCGCCAATTTTAACTACCCGCTCAAAAGGACACTGGCTAGGAATAAATTTACACAACAATCGAGCCAATTTTTGACTTTGAATTTCTCTGTTATCCAGCCACTGTTTCAGCGGATATAATAAGTCAAAGCGCGGCTTTTTACCGTAAGGTTGAGATTTTGTAGCGACACTAACGGCGGTTTCTTGTTTGCCAACCCCTAACCAAATTGGCAGATTTAGGTAGGGCACTGTATGCTCAAATACATTCATTTTACTCTGTTCCTCTTTTACAACGAGGTGCCTAGAACTCTCTGTAGAGTTGCGAGATTATCTACAATCAGTATCTACAGCACCCGTTTTGCTTTACCGGATTGAAATTCTTGAATTAACGACTTTCTGCGAAAAAATTAGTTCCTTGAGTTTGTAAGGATCTTGAGTTTACCCTCCTCTTGATGATTCTGACGCATCTCTGTGAATTATTCCATACGTGAAAATGCGGAATTTTCTATAAAAGTTATAACAGTTACAAATACAAGCTCTGCTGCAAAAACCCCTGAAACCCCGCCCCAACTCTTCCCTGAGCGATCGCTCAGAAACTCATACAATTATAAATAACCGTCATCATAGCCCTCACAAACCATGAGCAACCCAGAAACCAAAACTATCACCAGCGAATTGCAAAGCCACGCCGCCATTCTCGGTGGCTTCGTCGCCCTACTCTGGATGATAGAAATTGTCGATGTCTTCCTGTTTCGAGGCGGGCTGAATTCCTACGGAGTGCACCCCCGCAGCCTCGACGGACTCCAAGGCATCCTGTGGATGCCTTTTTTGCACGGCAGTTTTGCTCACTTAGCCAGTAATACCATTCCTTTTTTAACATTTGGTTGGTTGATTATGCTGCGAAAAATTAGCGACTTTTTTGTCGTCAGTGCCGTCACAATCCTAGTTAGCGGATTGGGAGTTTGGCTGACAGGCGCGCCCCATTCCGTGCACATTGGTGCCAGCGGATTAATCTTTGGCTACTTCGGCTTTTTACTACTGCGCGGCTTATTTGAACGTAGCTTTACTTCAATTTTAATGTCTTTAATTGTTGGTTTCTTCTACGGCAGTTTAATTTGGGGAGTTTTGCCATCCCAGCCCGGAGTTTCTTGGCAAGCACATTTCTTTGGCTTTGCCGGCGGTGTCTTAACAGCTCAACTTTTGGGGCGACAAAAACGGGAAATTCCAAATTAAAATAAGTTGGTAGTGAGGAATTTAGGGCATCTTTTCTTGTCTTTCCAATCAGATCCATATCCCCCTAAATCCCCCTTAATAAGGGCGACGAAAGAATGATCTTACTCCCTCCTTATTAAGGGGAGCAGGGGGGGTTCTCTGGGTTTAAAAACACTCCCTAGTTTTCTCTCTTTAATTCAACGCGCGCCGGCAAGCGAACAGTAAAAATAGAACCGCCACCTAACTGACTTTCGACTTCCATATCGCCACCCATCATCAAGCAAAAATGACGGCTAATAGTTAATCCCAAACCCGTGCCGCCATACTTGCGCGTAGTTGAGGCATCGCCCTGCATGAAAGCTTGAAATAAATGCTGCATTTGTTCGGGGGGAATCCCAATACCTGTATCAGCTACGCGGAAAATTATCAACTCGCTCCATTCTTCTATTTCTTCAACTTTTAAGCTGTCATTTTTAACTCTTTCAACGCTGAGGCTAATAGTGCCACCTTCCGTAAATTTGGCTGCATTGCTCAGCAGGTTGAGTAATATTTGACGAGTTTTGGTAATATCAGCATTCATCAATCCCAAGTCGCTAGCACAATCAACTTCAAACTTATTAGAATTTTTCTGCACGAGGGATTCGACAGTCGAAACTACGTCATCAATTAAATGAGCAGGGTTAAAAGTTTCCAAATAAAGTTCCATCCGCCCCGCTTCTATTTTAGAAATATCGAGGATGTCACTAATTAAAGATAGCAAGTGTTTTCCTGCTGTTTGAATTTTCAGCAAGTCGGGGATAAAATCTTCGCAGCCTAAATCCTCAGCATCCTCTTTGAGTAGATCGCTGTAACCGATAATCGCGTTGAGGGGAGTTCGCAATTCGTGGCTCATATTGGCTAAAAATGCGCTTTTTGCTTGGTTGGCTGCTTGAGCACTTTGAGCGACTTTTTGGAATTCTTCTGCTAATTTGCGCTGGGTAATGTCTTCAGCAATACCGACGATGCGGTAAATTTCTCCTGTTTCGTTGCGTACCGGAAATGCCCGATCGCGCACCCAACAAATCGAGCCNNCGCACTACTCGATACTCCTCATCATAATCGCCCCGCACCTGTTTCTCAAAAGCAACCTTGACGCGATCGCGATCCTCCGGGTGAATCGCATCCCAAAAAGATGCCGGTTCTGAGTACAAAATCTCACTGCTCCGATTCCATATTTTATCACAAGCAGGACTCACATAAACTATCTGTTTGTGATTTGGTTCTCTAATCCAAAATACCTCATGAATATTTTCTGCCAACTGGCGAAACCGCTCCTCGCTAGCCCGCAACTGCTCCATAGCAATGTGAAAATCAGTCACATCTTGAACCAGGGATGCCACCCCGATTATACAACCATTAGCATCGACCAAAGTCGTATTGTACCACTCGCAAAGAATAATTTTGCCATCCTTTCTGACGTTCTCGTTAATGCTACTACTTCCTCCTTGATTAGTTAGCAAATTTATAGAGAGTTTCCTGACATACTCCTTAGCACTTTCAGGAACTATTAGATCGACTCCGTGGCGTCCCATAGCTTCCAAGCGGTTGTATCCAAAAATTCTTTCTGCTGATAAATTCCATTCTGCTACTTCAAAATTTAGATTCCATTCAATCGCCCCCAAAGGAGTTTGATGCAGGTGAAGAGCCAGTTTTTGCTGCGATTTTTTCAGAGAGCTAATTAATTGAGTTTTGTCAGCGATCGCCGATTCTACCCGCTCTTCGAGAGTAGTAAACGACTCTTGCAATTGAGACGCCATCCGATTAAAAGAACGGGCCAGAACACCCACCTCATCCCCCCGCTCTACAGACGCCATCAACTGCGGATATAGCGCCGTCGAGTCCCATTCTCCCCGCGACAAAGCCTCCGCAGCCTTGCTCAGGCGCTGAATCGGCACCACAATCCACCTCGAAGTCAAGCCACCAATTCCGATCGCCACCACCAAAGCACCCAAACACAGCAACACAGTGTAGCGAGTGTTGCTGTTAATCCTTTCCATAAAATCGGCTTCAGGAACCGCCACCACAATCAGCCAGTCCAAGCCCCTCCCGTCAGACAGGGGCGTTACTTGTAGAAATTGCCGTTCCCCGTCGATCGTAAAATCTAGCTGATAAGTGCCATCAATCTTACTCAAATCCCCGAAGCGTTTTGTCAGATAGCGAGCAGTCGATCGAATCAAAGCATTATTGCTGCTCGTTGCCATAATCCGTTTTGCGACACCGTTACTAATAATAAATGGCGGTTCTGGAGTAGAATTTGCCACCAATTCTCCCGACCTTTCTACAATAAAAGTCTGTCCCGACTTCCCGATTTTTAGACTGTCCAAAAATTGATTGATTTGGGAAAGCAGCAGGTCACAACCCACCACTCCAATTAGTTTATTGCGATCGTCATAAACCGGAGCCGCCGCCGTAATCGCCAGTTTTGGTACGTCAAAATAAGTATAAATCTTAGTCCAAGTCGGTTTTTTTGCAAGCACCGGTGCTGTGTACCAGGGGCGGATGCGGGGGTCATAGTTGGGAGTATTTTTTAATAGCTTAGTTGGTTCCCCCAACTCCGACGCCGCGTAACTCTGAAAGTTATAGCCAGTAGATTTGTCTGACTTCAAAACTTGTAATTTACCGTCATCGAGGCGTTCAACTCCAATAAAACCTTTTTGTTCCGATCCGAATTGAATGTAGCTAATTTTATTAAATGTTTTAATTTGTTGAGCAAAGTAGCGCCGCAAACTAGCGGAATCCTGCACCTTCAAAATGCCGAGACGGATGGCGTCGAGATTTAGCTGATTAAGCTGGTGCGGCGTTTCAATGTAACTATGAATATGTTGCTGGATACGCGATGTGACTTCTGCCCGCAGTTGTGCCGCAACATCATTGACTGCTATGCGCCCGTTCCGCAGCGACAGCCACCCCGTCAGCCCTACAGCGGCGAAAGTCTGGAGGGCGAAAGGCACAACCAGGACGATGCGAATTGGTATTTTTCCCGACATTTTTAACATCTGGTTGGTCAGATATTTAATTGGCATGATCAAGCATAACTATTACTAAGCCACAACGGAGACGGCAATGCCCTTCTTCGTGTCAACAACCAGCTCAAACCCATTCACAGATTGCTGTTTGACCATTNNTTTAGGGGGATCTAGACTCAGCTAAAAACGAGATTTCTCAAGGCTTTCAGGCGATTGTTGACACCAATGGGCAATGCCGTATCCCTACTGATTCAGCAGATTTTGAAGTTAAGATAGTTTGTTGTGGCAATTTGCTGTTGAAAACTCGGACTTGGCCACTTGCGATTAAATTTTTCAAATTCAGCCACAGTTATCTTAGCGCGATCGAGAGCTTTCGGAACAGAGGCGATGCCCTCTGGGATAGCTTCGCAGCACCAGCTTTCCTAGCAGTTTTCCTATTTGGTGCAGCTTAGCACGCTCCACCGCATCAGAAATATTTTTTTTGTGGAACAGGCCCAAAAGCTCGCGGGTGCTAATCTCAGTTTCAAATGAGATGCTTGCACCATTGTCAATCAGCCTTTGACGGGCGAGAACTCCTGCCCACCCCACAATAAACTTGATGTGTTGTGGAACAGGTCGGAAAGCCTGTTCCTGACTTGCCCACCCCACACACAATAAAATTCAATCTTTGTGGAACAGGCATCCTGCCTGTTAAGCGAGAATGGTGCCTGATGTCAGTTGAAATGGACATTAATATCTCAACTAGCAATTACTTTTGATAGAGTGCAACTGCTTTCCGGCTAGGTACAATCAGAATATGAGGATGCAACTAGCGGAGGAATTGATCATGAACGCAGTTATTGCTACTCTTGGGACTGTTTTAGGACTGATTTTCAGTTTAATCAATTTGACGCCTGTAGTTATAGCCCAACCAAGACCGGAAACGAGGGTTCCAACTTCGGAAATAAGTTTATCTGGGGATTCCCTCAGAAATATTCAGGAGAGAACCGTAGACTCCGATTATCAACAGTTTATGGGTGGATTGGAAACATCGAGTAATCCTGTTGGAAGGATTATCATCTTGACTTTAAGCCCATCTGGGGATTCCGTCAGAAATCTTGAGAAGAGAACCGTAGACTTCGATTATCAACAGTTTATACTGCCTGACGGATTTCACCTCAAAATCGATCGCGATTTAGAAATTATCACCACTCCCTCGGATGCCCTGCTTCTAGGAGACCCCGTTCCTCCCAAACCAAGGGACAGCGGCACAGAAGTGAAAGTTAAACTTCAGCTAGGATTGTAGGAATTTTCAATCAATTTATGCCTGGGGAAAATTCAGCATAAATGCCTTCCCCCGAATGACGAAACGATGACCATCCGAACTCTTGTGATGGTGATCGCTTTTTTCTATGAGTATTATCACAACTTGTGTCGGTTTTCCATCACAGCGGATTCCCCATTCTTCACCTAAAGTTAGGAATATTAAACTTCTGACTCAGCCCAATTAGCTACAGAGCTTTACAAAAGAGTATAAACAGGCGGTTAAGGTGATGGCAAAGGCTCAACTAATCGATTATTTGCAGGGAGAGTTGGCGATATCTAATTCGGCGATCGCAGTTGCTCTCCGACACGGGGAACAAGATGCCGGCCAACTGCCTATGGTTCTGTGGCAGTACGGGTTAGTTACACTAGAACAGCTCAACCTAATTTTTGATTGGCTGCAAACTCAGCCGACTTATAGCAGTCGCCAAGGTGGTTAGGACGCGGACGGTCACTGAGCGTAGTCGAAGTGGACATTTCGACGGAGTTTATCCTGAGCGTAGCCGAAGGGATCAATGACCAAAGCGCCTTGGCGGTTGCTATAACAGGCAATCTGTCGGGAACTTTAAAAGATGCAATCAAACAATGTCATAAAACAAGCCCCGGCAACTTTTGGTGGCCGGGGCTTGTCTGATCGAATTTGGTGGCGGGAAGTGGATTTGAACCACTGACCTTCGGGTTATGAGCCCGACGAGCTACCAGGCTGCTCTATCCCGCGTCGCTTTGTCTCTCTCTAGTGGTTTCCCAAAACAAAACCCTGAAACCTTAACGATTACAGGGTTCGCTTGAATTTGGTGGCGGGAAGTGGATTTGAACCACTGACCTTCGGGTTATGAGCCCGACGAGCTACCAGGCTGCTCTATCCCGCGTCGCTTTGTCTCTTCTCTAATATAAACACATCTTTCTGAAAATAGCAACCCCTAAATCAAAAAAACTTTTGAGATTGTGGGAGGGGTTGCTGAAATCGGCTGACAATCAGGGTTGTGTTAGAGCATCGACACTTCGCCGACTACCTCCAAGCGCTTGAACTCGCTGAGAGTCATGTAAGTTTCCGAGAGAGTTTCGGCGATCGCCGCAGTGATCCACCCCAACTCCTTGAGCAAATGAATCGCCACAGCATATTGAGCCCGCTTTGCCCCATCAGTCACCTTAATCGCCAAACCCATGCCTTCGCCAACCCGGCCAATGCACTGCACCCCTTCGGCACCGGACTTGCTCACCAACTCCCCTTGGGTCAATTGCATCAGTTCCGTGTCAAATTTGCCCTCACCAGCCACCATCATCGGGTGATGAGTCATAGCGCGGACAATCCGCTCCATATCCACATTGTCGCCACTGGCCAACTTAGCGTAGAGAGCAGCCATTTGCCCCAACTGCAATAAATAGGTAGGAGCGCCACAGTCGTCGCGAGCGCTGATAAACTCTTCGGCAGGCATTGCCAGTAAGTCTGCCACCTTGCCCAAAATGAGCTGCTGGACGGGATGTTTGCGGCGCAAATAGCTTTCCAGCGGCCAGTGCATTTGCTGACAGACAGCGAGCATTCCGGCGTGTTTGCCGGAACAGTTGTATTGCAGGGAACTTTTTTTGCCTTCTGGAATCGGGCATTGAAGTTTAGAGGGGTCAATGTCGCAGCGCCACAGGACGTTAAATACTTGTCGCGATTGCTCGATCGTACCTTGATGAGAACTGCAAATAATCGCTAAATCTCGATCGGTGAGTTCGTAGCGTTCTAAGGTGCCGCTTGCAGTCACAGCCAAAGCTTGAAAAGGCTTGAGTGAAGAACGGACAAAGGTGGCCGTTTCCGAGTTACCAGCAACGGACAGAACGCGGCCACGATTGTCACAGACAGCGGCCTGGACGCGGTGCTTAGATTCCACAATACCTTCGCGCAGCAATCTGACTTCCAGTTCTGGAGCTTGGGTTCGTTTTCCCCTTGTCATATCAATTTTAGATTTTAGATTTTTCATTGTAGATTGGGCTTGAGGAAATTATGATTTGCGATTTGCCAGTTGGAAAGTCGATCTTTCTACAAGAACTCATCGCTCAAAACTCAAAACTTCCCAATACCCATTCGCGATTACAAACAATTCCAAATTACTCCCCCAGCAACCAGAAATACCGCCAAACCATAAAATGTCTGCCGCAGACGCCCCAGAATGGGTTCTAGTTGATAGTTGACAATCAACTGGTCTTGAAGCAAGACTTCGGGAGTTTTAGTCCAGGATTGACCGTCATACCAGCCGGATTCTTCGTAGACGACTGTGGGATTGGATAGGCGCGATCGCACGTAGAACCAACCCAAGTACAGCCGTAGCAAAGCTAATCCTAGAATAAAACCGGCACCGGCGATCGCGCACAGGACAAACTGAGCTGGATATTTGACAGGAGAAAAGCTAGCCGCAGCTATCGGCCCGGATATCAGGCAACTCCAACCCCATACCCAAGCAAGTTTTGCCAGATACTGGGGCCAATTGAGAGTTCCCCAACTAAAAAACCAGGATTCTTTAAGTTCTTGGTATTCATTGACCGGTCGCTGTTCTTGCGGAACAGGACAAATAGAAACAGAAGCGTCTTTCACATTAGCTATCCTCTGGGCTTACTGAGAAAAGTTAATGCGTTCGGCGTGCCCCCAGAACGCTTCTAGATTGTAGAACTCGCGTTCTTGAGGTTTCAAGATGTGAACGATCGCATCGCCATAGTCCATCACCACCCAGCTTGCATCTGATTGCCCTTCTGTGCGTAGTGGTAAGCGTTGCCATTCCTCTTCTACTTGGTCTGCGATCGCTTGGGAGATGGCTCGTACCTGCACGTTGGAAAATCCGGTCACAATCACAAAGTAGTCTGCTAAGTAGCATACTTCTGATACCCGCAGCATTAGGATATTATCGCCTTTGCGGTCTTCGGCAGCTTGAGCAATTGTCAAAGCTAGGGGGCGAGTTTCGTCTGGGGATGTGCTGGCAGTTGAAGGCGAGTTGGTGGTGTATTGGAGTTGGGTTTGATCTAACATTAATTGTTTGAGTTCCTAATTGATACAATTGATACAACTGTCTTGAAGTTGGTAGTCAGGACTCAGAGTCCTCTGTTTTAAGTTTGTAGTGAAAACGAAGAGTCCTCTGTCGGCGGCAGTCCGGCCACTGAGGACTAAAGTCCTGACTACAAACCAGTTTGATTGCAGGCGGCGATCGACTCCCTCGTCGAATTCCCTGTTTCTTTCGATCGAGCCATTTGCAGTGCCCAATTGCGGGTGAGTACGCTGCGCGGGTGGATGTAGCACCGATTTTCTAGCAAGGATTTCAGAGAATAATCGCAGGTTTGCCAAACTGCCGCATAAAGATTTTGCACGCTCGCCTGCCGCAGTGCTTCTAGTTCGGCTGTGTTGCCGCGGCTCGGCTCTATAGTGTCTGCTATAAATACGGTACAACTGAGTTGACTCATGTTTGGTCTTCCGAGGGTGTGATTGGCGATCGCTTCCAAAATTTCTCGATCGACCACCCCGAATTCGGATCTGGCGACGAGCGCGCTCGCGTCTGCGTGCAGCAGGTGCGGGTGTGCTTCCAACACTGAGTCTAACTCTAAACCTTCGGCTGCGGCTATTTGTAGCAGCAATTGAGGTTTGAAGTATTTTGCCAAATCGTGCAACAATCCGGCCGATCGGGCTTTAGCTTCATCGAGGCCGTAATGGCGAGCCAAGTCACCTGCTACCTGTTCGACTCCGAGGATATGTGTGATGCGAGCAGCAGGAACGCGGTCTGAGAGCCAAGCTAGAACGCTTTCGCGCTGGGGCGGTGCAAGTGCCAAGAACTAACTCCGAGATTGTAGGATGTCTATTACTATTTTAGCGTTTTCTTCTCGATCGGCTGCTGGTTTGGGTTATTTGGTGTTTGGGGAAGTGCCGCGTCGGAGGTATTGGTAGTCGCGATCGGCACTTTTGGAACAAAATAGTTAATATGAACTTAGAGAATAGACAATTAATATGAGGCATTGCAAACGATAACTTTTAATGATGTAGTTGAAGCGATCAAAGATATTTCCACAAATGAAAAGCAGGAAAATCAACAGTTGTTGAACCAATATATCCGTGAAAAACGCCGCGATCAGATATATCACAACTTCAAGTTAGCGCAGGTAGAACATCAAAAAGGTGAGGTGAAGTTTTCCGACCATATTAGCGAAATGAGACAACTGATTGAGGAATCATCGTGGAAGTTAGTTTTAGTTCCGCTTTCCAACGCACCTCCCCAAAAAAATATTTGAGACTGTGGTCAAAATTTGCTGAGTCCAGAGAGGAGATTTGATGCTATTATTTATAACTCTCCCGATCTATTCGACTAACATATCATGGGTTCTAAGAGTAACTTTACAAAAATGAGAACAGTAGATTTATTTGCAGGCTGTGGAGGCTTATCACTCGGATTTCAAAATGCTGGATTCAATATAGTAGCAGCTTTTGACTACTGGCATCCAGCTATTCAAGTATATAAAGAAAACTTCCAACATCCCATATTTGAGAAAGACCTATCACAAGCAGATGTCTGTTCATTTATCGGTGATTTCAGTCCAGATATCATTATTGGTGGGCCTCCATGCCAAGATTTTTCCAGTGCCGGTAAAAGAGATGAGAATCTTGGGAGAGCAGATTTATCTTTAGCATTTGCGAAGATTATTACTAGCATTAAGCCGAGATGGTTTGTCATGGAGAATGTTGCCAGAATTCAAAAAAGCCAAATTTTAGAGGAAGTTTTAGAAACATTTAAAAAAAGTGGCTATGGTTTAAGTTATTCAGTTTTGAATGCCAGCTATTGCGGGGTTCCACAAGCTAGAAAACGATATTTTCTGATTGGTCAATTGGATGGAGAAGATGGTGTTTTGAGTTCTTATTTAACCAAGAATATGTCTAAAACTCCTATGAATGTTTTTGAATATTTAGGTGATGATTTAGGGATTGAGTATTTTTATCGGCATCCGAGAAGCTATAAGAGAAGGGGAGTTTTCAGCATCCACGAACCTAGCCCGACAGTTCGAGGTGTTAATCGTCCAATTCCAAAGACATACAAGAAGCATGAAGGAGATTTGTGCGATATTGATGAGAGGTTACGCCCTTTGACGACTATTGAGCGGAGTTATATTCAAACATTTCCTAAGACGTTTAAGTTTCAGGGAAATAAGTCTGATTTAGAACAAATGATTGGTAATGCTGTTCCTGTCAAGCTGGCTGAGTATGTGGCTGGCTGTATTATTGAGTATATTGAGGATAGTTATAGTTAAAGTAGGTAGACACAATCCATCGTTGAATTTTAGGATAAGTAGGTCGGCGCGACAAAAACCAACTATGTTAAAACAAGTAAATACAGAGAATACGTCTACTGAGGTAAATCCATATATAGCCCTTCTCTGTTCAATGAGGTACGTTTGGGGATTAGGCTAGGGCTAGGGCGTGTTTTCAAACTACTGATTATGAACCGAATCTCTCGAAGATCCCCCTAAATCCCCCTTAAAAAGGGAGTAGGNNCTCCCCCCTTGTTAAGGGGGGCCAGGGGGGATCTTAGAGTTTGAAAACACGCCCTAGGGCTAGGACATCGATGGGCTTATACCTCATGCGGTTGAAAACCGCTATATGATAAAAAAGCTTGCATTTGCACCGGGCAAAGTAATGTTGAGCTATCTCAGGAAAATTTGCGGCGCGCGATTGAATTGGAACCGGAAGAATATCGAGAGTTAGTGAAAACTAATGCGGGTTTTGATGGGATTCGGGGTGATGTGCGGTTTCTGGATTTGTTGGGATAAGATGGCGTGTTTCGTAGATTCGGCGGTTGGAAGCCGCGTCTACACAAACGTCCGTGTTATACCAGTTTTTTATGAGGCTGCATAGAATCTGANNACGACCCATTAAATTGGTATTACTCGGCGGTGGGAAACCGCCGGGGAATCTAATCATCCTTATTTGTTTCTATCGACACAAAATATTGACTATAAACCACACTATCCGATGCCCAAAGAGGCCGCCAATAAACATTTTGAATCACCGCTTTCTCCCCATCACCATCAGCAGGCCACTGAAAACTGACGATCGCAATATTACTATATCCCACAATCTCATCACCCTCTTGCAGCCAGCGATTGCGCCACAACAGCGATATAATCTGCCACAACCTTTGCACCAATGACAATTGCTTATTTTTAGCAGATTTACTTGACAAATTTTCAGTTTCATGCTGCAAGAATAGCCGAGCTTTTTGTCGTTTAATCCAATCAATCCGATAGCCCCAATCAGGCAGAGATTGTCTATTTCTGACAGCAGCCGCGATCGCCTTCTTTCTGTTAATCCTCGAAACCTTCACCAATTCCAGCGGCTCATTCCATCCCAAACACTCATGCGATCGCTCAGGAAGCAGCGACTTAATCTTAGTATGAATTAAATGAGTTTTCCACTCCTCATTAATCAAAGCACTAGCAGTCAACTGCGCCAACACAGAATATTGAAAATTTGACTGAGAATTCGCCCCATTCAAACCCAAAACTCCCTCTTTCTCTTCCCTCTGCGTTCTCTGCGCCTCTGCGGTTTCAAACTCCACTTCCACCCCCGTCAAAGACTCAATATTCGATAGAGAATCGCCAAAATGACGATCGGACCAATAACTCAGCCGCACAGCAGCAGCATAGTGAATATCCCCCGTCAACACAATCACCTTCGCGCGCTGTTTAAAAAACTCCGCCAACAGCTTCACAAAAGCCAACTCATGAAAATTCCAAGCATCCCCCGCGTCACTATTAAAAACCCTCCCGTGCTCCACATCCCACTTTTGAACCGCATCAATAATCCACAAACCCACCAAATTTGTCGGTACAATTACCAACGTCGCCTCAATATCAAACTCCCCAGTTTTATTCAATAATTCAGTTTCCCGCAAAGGCTTCTGAATTTGCTCCTCAAAAGCTTTGTGAGTCAAAAGCATCGGTGGATCGATCGCACTTTCTGTCGGATAACCCCGCCAAGTCCGCGTATCCAGCACAATCACCTCATGCTTAAAACTTCTCACAGTAAAATGCCAATCTAAAACCTCATTTACGCCCTCGCCATCCCGATCAAAAATTAAAACATCTTCATCTAATTTAAACTTCGGCAAACCAGTCTCAATATCAATTCCCGGAATTCCCAAATACGAAGCCGCCTCTGACCAAACAGCAAGATTAGTACCAGCCGACTCAGACCATTTTGCAGCAGTTGTTAATAATTTATCTCCCACTTTTCCTCCCTCGAACTGTTCCGGCGTATTTCCCCAAGCCTGAAACACAGCATAAGCCAGCAAAGCATTCTGCACCACCCGCCGGCCAAGCGGCATACCTAACACCCGGTAACACCATTCTCGATTCAAATACCAGTCATCACTAACATCGTGGTCATCGCAAATGGTATAAGTAGGAATATTGGCGATCGCCCTTCTCACTCTCCACAAATCCCTAGCAAAACTTTCAAGTTCAAAAGCTTCTCGATCCCAGACTTTGGCCTGCTTGACATTTTCACAAATATCCTTACCCTTCGGAAAACTATCGCACCAAAGCACCGGCGACCAAACTAACAAATACATCGCATAATATTCCCCCAGGCTAAACAAGTGACTTTTAGCCTTGTCGGGTTTATTCACCAACATTGCTGTAAAGCCGCCAAAATCTCTAGCAATATCGCTGCGATTCCCAGGCTTTAACTGAACTGGTTTTTTGTATTTAGACTCAGCAACAGCCTGTTGCTGAAATTGGGACTCAGTAAAGTTTTCCCTTGTTTCGCCAATGATCTTTCCCTGTGCCGGATTTTCAGGTATACTGGTACACAAATTATTGTTAATTTGGGCATCATCCATCAGGGGCAAATTCTCTTTCCAACCCAAGAGTGTATCCCCAGCATCAGTCAAAGCCCACAGCATCGGATCGGCTACATCGTCGCCGTAAATTTGGTCGCCCGTTAAAAACAGTTGGTGAGGCCTGGAATTTGCCATACCTGCAAATTGTTCGATCGAACTATCCAAGATTGGGAGTGCATCTCGTCCCCCTCCGTGAGGCTTGCGACAAGAACCGTGAACAATCCGCAAATAGTTTAAATCGTCCGGCGACAGCGCAAAAGTGGGCAACTGGTGGTCGAAATAACTGATTGTCTGTGGCTGTGGCGGCGACAAATCAGGGGTGGCTGGCCACAGACAAGAAATGAGATTTTCTCTCTCATTTTCGAGTCCTGGAAATTCCGATCGCGACTCGCGACTATCGGCAAACTCGATGTCATAAGCATAAATTTGCCCGGATGTCAAGCAATTGCTGTCGATCGCCTTTGCAGTCACGGCCACTACGTGCAGGTATTTGCCCAGTTGCACAGTAGAACCTGTACCTTGGAGTAAGGGGCGATCGACAATTTTGCCAGTTCCACCCTCCGTCGAGTAAACCTTGAGTTCGACTTGGCGAGGTGCTTTGAGAGCTAGCCAAACTGTCACAGCCCGACTTTCAGTCCGGCGTAAAATCGGGCCAGCCAGAATGAGCGGCAAATGATGAATCCGGTGACTTAAGGGTGTCCACGACATAAAAATTAACACTTCGGCTTCGCTATGTTACCGCTCTTTGGTGGAGGGGTTTTGCTAGAAATGAGATTTCAGGCGATCGAACATCTTTCACCTACTACTTCAGACTTACTCAGGAACCGGGTTTATGAACAAAAATTCTCTGCTTGAAGCCAAACGCTAGACTCAAAAACCCAGTTTTTTCATAGCTTTTGGATATAGCAACCTTCTCGGTAATTAGGGCGTTTTTAATTGCTGAAACCATTGATTCTATAGCATTTTCCGTCTTCCGTCTGCCTTTTTCCGTCTTCCTTTTTCCTTTTTCCTTTTTCCGTCTTCCTTCCCGGCGTTACATCCGTTACATCCGTTACATCCGTGGAGCGAATCCGTTGCCGAACTTCCTTCTTCCTTCAGCGATAAGTCTGCCCAGAAAATTCCTCGAAATTGTAACAATTCATTAAGAAAAATTAAAAAAAAACTATGCTACAGGAACAAAAATTGCAGCATTTCCTAAATTTCGACCCACAACAACCAACAATTAAATCATCAGGCTCAGCCATCGAACCGAAAACTCGCCCCCTCTACTCGTCACCTTTAGATGGCGCGATCGACCCTAATCCCCTAATAGTTGCTCCAGAAACTCCGATCGCCAAGGTATTGGCTCTGATGAACCCGATGCGCGTCTCCTGTCACATTTCGGGCGATCGACAAAACCCAGTTGTCAGCGCCGCCAAACGCAGTTGCGTCTTAGTAGTGAAAGAATCGCGGCTAATCGGTATTTTCACTGAGCGGGATATCATCAAGTTAACCACGGCCGAAGCTTGTTCGATCGGTCTGACGATTGGTGAGGTGATGACTCCATCGCCCATTACTCTCAGACAATCGGAATCTCCAGATATTTTCACCGCGATCTTCCTATTACGCCAACACCAGATCCGGCATTTACCGGTAGTGGACAGGGACGATCGACTTTTGGGAATCATCACCCGCGAAGCAATTTACGAAGCTCTCCAACCAGTTAACTTACAGAGCAATTTGCGAACTGTAGCAGATGTCATGACTCAAGAAGTCATTTACGCCCCAAAAACTGCCTCAGCCCTCGATTTAGCCCAGCTTATGGTCAAGCATCAAGTCAATTACATCGTGATCGTCGAAGCAAAAATTCCCCATTCACAACGGGCGATCGCAGCAACAGAAAATAGTCAATTTCCCACCAGCAATTCCCCACTATTAATTCCTGTGGGTATAGTCACCGAGCGCGACATCGTGCAGTTTCACGCCCTCGAATTAAATTTCTCCCAAATATCCGTGGCCCAGGCCATGAGTGCGCCCCTATTTTGTTTATCTCCCGCCGATTCCCTGTGGAAGGCCCACCAGGAAATACAGCGGCACTGCGTGCGCCGTTTGGTAGTAGTTGGTACTCAGGGAGAACTGTTGGGCGTTTTGTCTCAGACGAGTTTGCCGCCAGTTTTTAATCAATCTGAAATGTACGGGACGATCGAGATTTTGCAACAAGCAGTGGACGATAGAGCCTCCCAACTGCAACTCGCCAACGAGCAATTACAGCAAGAAATTTTCGAGCGCCTGCGGGCAGAAGAAGCCCTACGCCAAGCTCACGACGACTTGAAAAGACAAGTTGAAGAACGCACTGCTCAACTTTTAGAATCCAATGAATTATTAAGACGAGATCTGATTAAGCGCCAGCGAGTCGAAGAAGTGCTGCGACTCTCGCAAACTAGCTTGAAAAATCAAGCGCAGCAATTAGAGGAAACTGTGCGGAAGTTGCAGCAAACTCAAAGTCAACTTGTGCAAACTGAAAAAATGTCTTCTTTGGGACAAATGATTGCCGGCATCGCCCATGAAATTAACAATCCAGTTAATTTTATCTACGGCAATCTTTCCCACACCAGTCATTACATCAAAGAATTAATTCAACTGTTGACACTTTACCAGAAGCACTATCCCGAACCAGTCTCGGAAATTCGAGCAGTAGCAGCAGATATTGATGTCGATTTTTTAGTGGAAGATTTATCTAAAATTCTGTCTTCCATGCAAGTAGGAACCGATCGCATCCGTCAAATAGTTTTGTCAATGCGTAATTTTTCGCGATCGGATCAAGCTAACATCAAGCTAGTGGACATTCACGAGGGGCTTGACAGCACCTTGCTGATTTTGCAGCACCGCCTCAAAGCTTACGGTGGACATTCAGCTATTCAAATTATTAAAGAATACGGCGATTTGCCCCGCATCGAGTGCTGTGCCGGCCAGATAAATCAAGTGTTTATGAATATTATCGGCAATGCTATTGATGCTTTGGATGAGGAAATCAAGAATGGTAAATGGGCAAGGGGAAATCGGACAAATGCACTGGGGCCAATTGTTAGTTCTCAATTGAGTGTTCCCTCTGTTACAATTCGCACTGAAGTGATTGACAGCACTTTTGTGGCGATCCGCATTTCCGACAACGGCGGCGGCATACCGGCTCAGATTCGCAGTAAATTATTTGACCCGTTTTTTACTACCAAACCTGTCGGTAAGGGCACTGGGCTGGGGCTGTCTATTTCCTACCATTTAGTTGTGGAACAACACGGGGGGCGACTGGAATGCGTTTCTGAGGCTGGAATTGGCACTGAGTTTGCGATCGAGATTCCGATAGTCAGTTGTCATTAGTTATTGGTTATTGGTTATTGGTTATTGGTTATTGGTTATTGGTTATTGGTTATTTGTTATTTGTTACTCCCTTGGGGCTGCTAATAACCAATAACGTTAGTCAACAT
Source organism: Microcoleaceae cyanobacterium UBA9251 (assembly GCA_003542015.1). Classification (GTDB taxonomy): domain Bacteria; phylum Cyanobacteriota; class Cyanobacteriia; order Cyanobacteriales; family Microcoleaceae; genus Microcoleus. The sequence continues at coordinate 22,735 of DPLL01000337.1, forward strand.
AGTCCTGGACTGGGGGCCCAGAAACCGGGTTTTTTACAAAAATACACAGGTTGCATCCCGCACACTCGGTAAAAAACCCGGTTTCTNNAAAAATTCACAATATTTTACAAAATACCAGAAAGCCAATCAAAATCACTGGCGATCGCTTTCTGCTAACTTAACTTTGCCTTCGGCAGACCCAATTAGTCGAACTCACTCCGAGTTAGCCCCATCCATCAGCCCCTGTTTACCCGTAGTAATTCCCCACAACAGTCCCCAACTGCCTGCATCCTAGATTCAAAGCTCACAGCCCAGATTGTTTCAGAAGTAAACTTTTATTTTATTTTTGTACCTCTTTATTTAAAAGTAGTAGTTTAAAATCAATTTAAAATCTAAAAAAAACCTAAAAATAGACTGGTAAATTGAAAACTCAGCTAAGATTCCCAAAGATGCAAAATAACGTAATTTACGAGCGTTTTCATTTCGGTGCCCCCTTTCTTTTCCCAGC
>DPLL01000294.1 GCA_003542015.1 Microcoleaceae cyanobacterium UBA9251
GCGGTTTAATCATTCCGATGCAACCGGATGTGGTATAACTGCTCGGCCCTAAAAAAGAAGGATTGCCTATTGACTTTGCTAGACTATTGGTGGTATATTTTAGATAATGGGAGTGGTGGCAAAAATAAAAAAAATGCCACCACTCCCATTATTAGATTATACTTAATTAAATGCTGAAAGTCAAGCCTTTAACCTTCAAAAAACCGGCGATTTTTTTTATTCTAATTAAGGAAAAAAACAATTTAGCTGTCGTCACAAATAACAACTAACAACGAACAAACTAAGAATTAGGTTTCAGGGGAATCTCGATCGCAAATTCTGCACCAACTCCGGGCGAAGAAGTGCAATGCAGCGAGCCGCCGTGTCGTTCTGTAACAATTTGGTAGCTAATTGACAAGCCCATTCCAGTGCCTTTACCCACAGGTTTAGTGGTAAAAAACGGGTCAAAAAGTCGATGACAGACACTCTCTGTCATTCCCGGCCCGTTGTCAGCAATCCGAATGATTACCCGGGAGGATGAAGGCATTTCAGTGCAGATGCGGATCTGGCTGGGATTTTGACGCATTTCGTCAGCAGAAAGTCGGGAGTCCCTGTCTTCCAAAGCATCCAAAGCATTACTCAAGATATTCATGAATACTTGATTTAACTGGCCGGCATAACATTCTACTAAGGGCAATTTGCTGTATTCTTTAATCACTTGAACCTCTGGCTGATTGTGTTTGGCTTTGATGCGGTGCTGCAAAATCATTAAGGTGCTATCTATGCCGTCATGAATGTTGACTTCTTTCATTTCCGCTTCATCCATGCGGGAGAAAGTGCGGAGAGAAGCAACTATTTGTTGAATTCTGTCTGCACCGACTTTCATCGAACCAAGCAACTTTGGCAAATCTTCCATGAGAAAATCAAGGTCAATATTTTCTATTTCGTCTTGAATTTCCGGGACTGGATCGAGATAGTGGTTTTGGTAAAGTTCGATCAGGTGGAGCAAGTCTTGGGTATACTCGTTAGCGTGGGTGAGGTTGCCGTAAATAAAGTTAACTGGGTTGTTAATTTCGTGGGCGACTCCTGCAACTAACTGACCGAGAGATGACATTTTTTCGCTTTGAACTAACTGCGATTGAGCGCTTCTTAATTGCTGTAAAGTTTGCTCTAATTCGCGAGCTTTATTGAGAGTTTGGGTGTAAAGATCGGCTTGGTTGAGGGCGATCGCCAATTGAACTGTAATCGCTTGCAACAATTCTACTTCGCTGTGACTCCAGGGCCGCAGAGCAGCGGAGTGGGCGCAGGTAACAACGCTCACGACTCCCGAAAGTGCCTGCATCGGAATTGCCAAGACAGATTGGTAGCCCAGAGAGCTAAGAGACTGTTTCCAAACAGGGTCTGCGGTTGCTCCGACATCATCGACTTGCAGCGTTTCTAGACGCAACATCTGTTCTCCTAAAGTACCGAAGTCAGAAGCTTTATAGCAACCGATTAAATCGGGAAGTTCTCTGGTGCGAGATTCTTTAATAATATCCCAAAATGCCTCTTCTTGTTCGGTGCGGTACTGAGAAAAATAGCACCGATCGATCTGCATGAAAGCGCGAATTTCTTGGACAGCGACACTAATGATGCTGTCGAAGTCGAGGGAATTGCGGATTTGAGTTGTGAGGCTGTTGAGCAATTTTTCTCGATCAGCTTGTTGTCGGAGTTGGGCTGAAGATTCCCTCAAAGCCAGTTCTCCCAACTTGCGATCGGTAATATCTTCAATAATTGCTAATAAATATTGGGGAGCGCCAAATCGATCGAGAATTGCGGTTTTCTTGGTATGAAATATGCGAGTCTCGCCTTCTCTGGTTCGAATTAGTTCTTCGGGAATGTCTAAAATCTGCCCGCTGGCGAGCACTTCCCGGTCTTTGGCGGTGAAAAAGTCGGCTTGTTCTCTGGGGAAAAAGTCGTAGTCGTTTTTGCCCATAACTTCTGCTGCGGCGAAACCGAGTAACTGTTCGGCGGCTGGATTCCACAGTACAAATCGCAATTCTGCTGCTGCTTTGGCAAATACTGCTACGGGTATGGTTTGGAGTACGGATTCCATAAACTTTTGGGCGTGTTGGAGTTCTGTTTCTGCAAGTTTGCGATCGCTAATATCTCGCACGTTAGCAATGATGCTAACATTGCCATTGAGATTAATTTTAGACAAGGCAATTTCTGCATCAAAAGTTGAACCATCATGGGGGCGCCTAGCTTTCCATTCAATGCGGGCTGTTTCTCCTGCTATTACCCTTTGCCAAATTTCTCCGAATTCTTCTACGGGATTTTCCGCCGTGGAATAGTCGTTTTTAACTGATAATTTTGTTGCTTGGGAGGCGCTAACTCCGTACATTTCCAACATTCGATTATTGACATCTAGAATGTTGCCTTCTAAATCGTGAATGAAGATAGCATCGTAGACATTGTTAAATATAGTTCGCAGGTTTTGTGCGGAAATTTGCACGGCTGCTTCAGCGTTTTTGCGATCGCCGATTTCTTGTTCTAGCTGGGCGACGGCTTGGGACAACTCTGCGGTGCGATCGCTCACTCTGTCTTCCAACTCGGCTGCTGCTTGTCGCAGGGCTGCTTCAGCGTTTTTGCGATCAGTAATGTCGATCGCAGTACCGAACAATTTTACCACATTGCCGTTGGCATCGGTTTCAGCTCTGCCCAGGGCGTTCAGGTGTCGCAGCGTGCCGTCGGGACGGAGGATGCGGTAGTCAAAACCAAAGGGGATGCCGAAGTCAACTCCCCGCTGTACTTCCGTCCCCCACAATTCTAAATCTTCTGGATGGATCAGAGTGACTTGCTGTTCTCTGGTGGGTGCTGTGGCCGCTGGTTCGAGTCCGTGGATGCGGAAGAGTTCCTCTGACCAAGTGACGGTTCCCGTTGTGACATCGAGTTCCCAATTGCCGACGTGGGCGAGTCTCTGGGCTTCTTGTAGCTGTCGTTGGCTTTCGCGAATGGCGGTTTCGGCGACTTGGCGATCAGTAATGTCGAATAGGACGCCACAAAATACGATTTCGCCGTTCTGGCTGCGGGTGGGCATGGAGTCGCCCTGCCACCAGCGAATCTCGCCGTCGGGCTTGACTAATCGCCCTTCGTAGTGCCAGAGGGAAAGGTTGTCTACGGCTTCGGTGACGGAAGCGATGTAGCTTTGGAAGTCATCAGGGTGGAGGCGGGAAATGAATGTATTGATGTCTTGCGTCATTGCTGCTGCTGTGACACCGCTGATCTCGAAGATGCGATCGCTCATGTAGTCAATGCGCCAAACTCCGTCACGGTTGCAAAACTGGAACAAAGCTCCGGGGATGGTAGCCGCAATGGTTCTAAACCGGCTTTCGCTGGCACCCAGGGCTGCAAAAGTCTGTTGCAGTTCGGCTGTGCGTGCTTCTACTCTGCGCTCTAGTTCTGCGTTGGCGTGTTGCAATGCGGACTCTGCGCGTTTGCGATCGGTAATGTCGGTAGCCGTGCCTGTGGTGCCGAGGACATTGCCTGTGTCGTCGAACAGGGCGATCGCATTGAACATCAGATATTTGATGCTACCGTCTTTAGCGATTTGTGCGCTTTCGTGCTGAAAAATTGATTCTCCCGAAAGTAGGTTCGCGAAAACCTTTAATTCTTTTTGAATTTGTTCTGGTGTCATAAAGTCAGAGAAAGGCCTACCGAGCATTTCTGCTGCGTCGTAACCGTAGATGTATTTAACTGCTGGGTTGACGAAGGTGTAGCAACCTTGGGCATCGACTGACCAAATCATGTCTTGGGAGGTTTCTACTAGGCGGCGGTATGTGGTTTCGCTGGCTTGCAGTGATTCTTCTGCTAATTTGCGTTCCGTCATGTCGCGGGAGACACCGACAGTCATTGTGATGTCTCCTTCTTCGTTGCGGATGGGTGTTTTGACGGTACTAAACAGTCGCACTTCTCCATCGTGCCGCACGATCGGTTCTTCGGGAATTGCGAGAGTTTGTCCGGTTTCAAATACGAAGGTGTCATCTTTAATGTATTGGAGAGTGTAGTCAGGAATGTGGAAAGGTGCGTCTATAATGCCTTGAAGTTCCTCTTCACTCATGCCGTAATAGTCGCGAAATGCTTTATTAGCCCAGAGGATTTTTGATTGAGGGCCTTTGACTAATACCATATCAGCGATCGAGTCGAGAATTTGGTGATATCTTTTTTCACTTTCGCGGAGTTGTTGCTGCGTGCGATCGATTTCTGCTAATTGCCTTTGGGTTTGCAAGTGCAATTCGGCTTGGGTGATGGCGATTGCTAGGTGTTGTGATATTTGCTTGGCAAATTCGATTTCGTCTGGTTGCCATTCGCGGGGTTTGCCGCAGGAGTGAATGCAAAGCAATCCCCACAGGTGTTGTCCTTGCAGCAGAGGTACGACTAAGTTAGCTCGGATTTGAAATCGTTTGAGGATTTTGAGGTGACAAGGGCTCAACCGGGCTTTATAGATATCGGTGACAGCTTGAACGTACCCTTTTTGGTAGTTGGCTGCAAATTGTTCGCCGAAGCAGCGATCGTGAACTTTTGTTCCTAGGGATGGGCTGTATTGGGGAAGTACATCTTCTGATACAACTTCGCCTTCGTTCCAATCTGATTCGGGGAGGAAGCGGTAAACAGCGACTCGATCGGCATTTAGGAGTTGCCGGACTTCGGTTGCTGTAGTTTTGAATATTGTTTCTAAGTCTAGGGATTCGCGAATTTTGCCAATAACTCCCATGAGGGCTTGCAGCTTTTTGAACCAGGTTTGAGACTGCATTTCTCTTTCTAGGTGAGCTAGCTTCTGGCGCAGGTTGGTTATTTCTAGATACAGTAATTCATCAAACATACGCTATTTTTTTAGTTAATTTGTGGTTGGGTAATGAGGAAGTAGAGGGCATCCCAAGAGCGAGCAGCAAGTTGAGCCTGTTGGATGGGAATCAGACACAAATGGCAAATTCTGTTTCTTCTCCTAGCACTTAGCAGCTACTCAGACTCTATTTCCGTATTTTTTTAAGNNNCGATCGCATCTGCTGTTTGCAGTGTCCTAGCAAAAGTTATGAACATTGAGCCGCCTGTTTGAGAATTCCCTGATTCTCGATTCATCGGCCTTTCAGCAGCGGGCTATAAGTGCCAACCGCACCAGCCAATTTATCTTTTGTATAA
>DPLL01000102.1 GCA_003542015.1 Microcoleaceae cyanobacterium UBA9251
GGAGTATTAGAAATCAGAATGCCACTGGAAGAACACGAAGAACCAAAACGACTTATAGAAAGCTTTGTGGAAGCTATTGTAGATGAGCTGGAAATTGAACTTAGAAGTCTCGGTTCGCTGACTCTCGAACGGGAAGAGCTAAGTCGCGCTGTAGAGCCTGATTCCTGTTTCTACATTCAAAATGAATCTTTAGTTAGAGGCAGAAATATCAATTTGCCAAATGACCCGCCGCCAGACTTGGTGCTAGAGTCGGATTACACGAATTCTTCTGTTAATAAGTTGACAATTTATGCCTCACTTGGCGTGCCGGAAATCTGGAGGTATCAGCGGCAATCTCTGCAAGTTTATCAACTTGTAGAGGGGAAATATCAAAAGTGCGATCGCAGTTTAGCTTTCCCCTTGTTACCCGTTGCCGAAATTCCGGGTTTCATCGAACAAAGCAGAACTATCGGACAGCGTTCGGCTGTGCGTTTGTTTCGGCAAAGAATCAGAGAGATTTTACTAAGTCAAAGTTAGCATTAAGTTATATAATACAGCATATTGCACGTCAACTTTGTAAAATTTACCTATGGTTGAAATAAATCCTTTCCCGGAAAATTTTTTAGACCAAGCCAGAGAACAAGCAGCCTTCACCACCCAGAGAGAAAAAGACATCAAAGCGCAGGCTGAGGAAGTAGCACGCCTTTGCAAGCTCTGGGACAACCTTAACCGGTTCCTCCACAAACAGTGGCCGCTGCACTGCGTGGATTTATTGGATAAGGACAAGCCCCTTCTAGAGAGGATGAGGGTTGATCAGTCCTCTAAAGTTTCCCTACTGGATGATATTTATCGGGTAGCCAAAGAGCGGGCCCAAGAGCTTAAGCCACATCGGTTTCCAGCCTATTTAGAAACAGCTTGTGAGGCGGCTAATTTACACTTAGATCAAGACAGCCGCCATCCCCGCTACAAGTTTGATCAGGGATTCTTTCAGCTTTATATAGATGACCAGAAAAAAACAGCAAGCTTGTCTAACTATGAATCCTCGAAACTGGTTGAATTCCCTGCTGACATAGGAGCTATAGTTGAGGTTTTACAACGAGAACACAAGAGGATTTTTGAGCGACATTTTGATGGTAAAAAGTTCATTAAAAAGCTCCGTACTCAATATTTAGCAATACTGAAGAAAGATAAACTATCAGATGGAGCAACCATTCCTATTCGCAATATCACGCAACGTCTCGGAAAGAACGAAAATGGGATTTTTCTCAATCCCTTGAATCTCCAGCTATTTTTATTGCCTTGCGCGCTTGGATGAGCGGAAGAGTTAATAAAGACTTAGTAGAGGATTGGCTGTTTCAAAAAAGTAATTATAAGACACAGGATCTTTATCAGGAGTTGATACATAAAAGCCGGATGTGCTACCGAGAAGAACTAGAATTAACTCGGACAATTAAGTGGCAAAACTATACAACAAAAGCACTTCTGTTTGATTTTAAAGCTCAAGGTTACGCTCAGTCTTGGGCAGCAATTAGAGATATTCATACCCTGGCCTGTGCTTCGGGAATGAGGGGACTTATTATACTTTTCGATGAATTTGAGGATGTTTTATCTAATATTACAAATATAGCCCATCAAGAAATAGCATTTCAAAATCTCTTCCAGTTTTTTGCGGGTCAGCAATTTCAGGGCATGAGTTTTTTTGCTGTGACACCAGAATTTGTCAGCAAGTGCAGGAATCGTCTGATTAGTAAGGGTCGGTGGGATTATGACTATGCTCAATTGGATGCGCTTTCTACCTTTGAAATGAGTCCCCTAGAACTCAGTCAGTTACAAGAGTTAACCATAAAAATTAAGGACTTTCATGGAATTGCTTATGGATGGGATACTAATTCATCGGCTATTGAACTAGGTCTGACTGCAATTGTCAAAAAAACTGGCACTATTGCAGTTCAAGACCGTACTCGTCAAACGATTAAGGAAGTTGTGAAATTTTTAGACCGACAGCTTGAGGAAATAGAATGAGTAGCATTGAATTGTTAGAGCGCCGTGTTGCTTCAGCATTTTATGGAAGTTTTACAAGTTTGCGTCCGGTACAAGAAGCAGCTATTGAACCGCTAGTAAATGGTCAAAATATTGTCCTATCTTCTGGTACTGGTTCTGGGAAAACTGAGGCTGTTTTGGCTCCCTTGCTAAGTCGTTATTGGCGAAAAGCTGTCACAACTGAAGCCTTGATTCTGATTTATATTGCCCCTACTAAGGCACTGGTGAATGATTTAGAAAAGCGGCTGTATCCGCCATTGGTTAAATTGGGACTTCGTGTTGGCATACGTCATGGCGATCGCGATGATTTAGTATCTGGGCAAACACCTCACGTTCTAGTAACAACGCCAGAATCGCTGGAAGTGCTACTTTTCCGCAAAGATGCGACTTTACAAACAGTTTGCGCTGTAGTTATTGACGAGGTGCATCTTCTCTACAACACGCAGAGAGGATTGCAACTATCTATCCTATTTCAAAGACTCCAAAAAAGCTTAGGACAAGAGTTGCAATGGGCTGCCTTATCTGCAACAGTGGGGAGACTTTCAGACGTGCGCGATTTCTTGTTTGGATCAGCAGCTAGTGCTGAATTCCTTCAATTTCCTGCTCATCGTTCCATTGATGCCCATGTGCGACATATTGCTGATGAAGCCAGCTTTCTGAAGCTCATTTGCAAGTTGACAGAAGGGAGACCGACTAAACTATTGATTTTTACTAATTCGCGGCGAGAATGTGAACGATTAGCAGGAATTTTGCAGCATGAAAAAAGCTTGAATTCCCTCATTTTTACTCATTACTCATCTCTCTCCCCAGAAGTTAGAGTTGAAACTGAGCAAAAATTTACTGCTGCAAGAACTGCGATCTGTATTGCTACCAGTACATTAGAACTTGGTATTGACATCGGTGACATTGATGCTGTGATTCTTTGGGGCTTACCCAGCGGGGTTGAATCATTCCTACAGCGAATTGGTCGCAGTAATCGACGCGCCAATAAAACAAATGTTATCTGCCTAGTACCGGATAATTCTGATAATGTAATCTTTGACTCGTTGCGTTTTATTGCTCTTGTCGATGCAGCAAAAAAAGGTGAGTTACCCATTCGCTCTCCCCAGGAATTATTTGGAGCGGTTGGGCAACAATGTCTCAGTATCATTGCATCGGATGGTGGTCGTTTCACTAGAATTGCAGAATTGTGCAAGCTATTCGATCACCAAGACTATCTAGATCGCTCATCTATCGAAACAATACTTGGTGAATTAGCTAATAATAGTTATCTTCAGCGTCACGGTTTCAAAAATCAATATGGTGCTGATGCAAACCTGCACAAACTTGTCGATTATCGAATGATCTACGGTAACTTTGGCCGGAGTTCCCAAACCATAGAATTACGTTACACATCTAAAGTTTTAGGTGAGGTTCCTGCTGAGAACTTGCTCAGAGTTAGACTAGGAAATCTGGTACGTTTTGCAGGTAAAATTTGGCGGGTACGCAAGGCTTCGATGGCTGGTATCCTTGTTGAACCATCATCTGAAAAAGGTAGTGCCATTGATTTTACCTATGGGGGTAGAGGAATTAGCACAGATGCTTTTGTTTGCGATCGTGTCTGGCAAATCATCCACAATCAGGAATTGCCGAGTGAGGTTTTAACCCGGAGCCTACACGAAAGTTTAGAAAAAGCGAGAGACAACCTGCGAAGGATTTGTAGGATTGACCAGATTCCCTATATTCGTTCATCCAAAGGTATCCGCTATTTTACATTTGGAAGCTACTTGGTAAATAAGGCTGTAGCTCTGATCAATAAGCAACTAGATTACAAAGCTGATGATGTTTCGCTGCTGGTAAGATCACCCATTAACTGGGCATCTATTCCCACAGAAGCACAAGCCTACGAATCAGTTTTTTATCGGCTGTTAGAGACATCTTCTGAACGATCTATTTATCAAACATTGCTACCTGCTGAGCTTCAATTGCGCGAATTCCTGCAAGATTGGTTAAGAGATGAGACAATCCGCAGAGTATTGGTGAGATTGGCTCATTCTGAGCCGGTGCTCGCTTCTCCTCAAATAGAAGTTTTATTTCCTGCTACTTATCGCTGAAAGGTTCAATATGATCTCAGATCAAATCCTCTCTTCATCGGAATTATTCATCTCTCTATTCTCTGACTCTGTGTCCTCTGCGCCCTCTGTGGTTTAATCATTGTGCAGCCGGATTTGAGATCACAGCCTTCTGAGAGGACTGTCGTCGTGACTACGAACTTATTAACATGATTATTTGCGATCGCCAAAATCATCTTTCACAAAACTCTGCAACTCTCGACCAAACTCGCTCCAACAAATCCGGTGCGCTAACATCAAACCATTCAATTTCCGAATAAGCTTTAAACCAAGTCCGCTGACGCTTCGCAAATTGCCGCGTGTGCAAAACAGTTAATTCTTTGGCTTCGCTTAGGGTAATGTCGCCCGCCAAATATTGTTTCATTTCCTGGTATCCCAGCGTATTCAACAATGGCAAATCGCAGCCGTATTTTTGACACAAATATTCAACTTCAGTCAACCAACCGGATTCTAACATTTGTTCCGTGCGCTGTTTGATGCGATCGACTAAAACTTCTATATCACAATCCAAGCCAATTTGTAAAATAGGATAACTGGGAGGATTTTCGCCCTGCTGTTCGGAAATAGAGCGCCCAGTCACATAAAATACTTCCAGTGCTCTTAAAGTTCTAACTGAATCGTTCAGATGAATTTTCTGAGCGGCAGATGGATCGACTTGCTGTAGCATCTGGTAACATTGATGTTGACCGAGTTCGGTAAGTTGCGATCGCAATTCTGGCATTGATGCTACCCTCGGAATTTTCAAACCGCGCACGATCGACTTAATATACAACCCAGTCCCTCCAACCAACAACAGAGGAGGAGACAGAGGAGAATCAACAGCAGCAATTAAATTTTGAGCTTGCTGTTGGTAATCTGCGACAGTCAGGGTTTCTGTCGGCTCGCAGATGTCAATCAAGTGATGCGGTACCAAAGTGCGATCGACCTTTGTGGGTTTGGCCGTCCCGATGTCAAATTCGCGGTATACTTGACGGGAGTCGGCACTCAAAATGGGCGATCGCAACCTCTGAGCTACAGCCACAGCCACTCCCGACTTACCCGTCGCCGTCGCACCACAAATCGTAATTAATTTAGACATTTGACAATCTTCTCAATGCGATCGGACGTTTTCAACCGCTAAAACTATTGATATTACTGCATTTCCGTTTTCTCAAACATAAATTTATCCCTCCCTGTGTCCTATCCTCTCTTCCCTTTTCCTTCCGACTTACATCCGTTACATCCGTTACGGAATCCGCTGCCGAACTTCCTTCTCCAAGCCATCCATCCCCCTGATAAATTTCCCTTCAGAATGCCCTAGCATCGCCCTTGACGGTTTTGTGCTATGATTTTAGAAGTTTTCCCATTTTAGAAGCTTTTGGGGCTTTAGCCTCATTATTGGAGCTATTTTTTTATGACCAGCAGCTACGGTGCCGACCAAATTCAAGTTCTCGAAGGTCTCGAGGCAGTCCGCAAACGACCGGGGATGTACATCGGTACCACCGGCCCGCGAGGACTCCACCATCTAGTTTACGAGGTTGTTGACAACTCGATCGATGAGGCGCTGGCTGGCCACTGCACCCACATCGAGGTTGACTTCAACGCCGACGGTTCCGTTACCGTGACAGACGACGGACGGGGTATTCCGACCGGCATCGTTTCCAAGACTGGCAAATCGGGAGTAGAAACAGTAATGACTGTACTCCACGCCGGAGGTAAATTTGGCGGTGGCGGCTATAAAGTTTCTGGAGGATTGCACGGTGTAGGTATTTCTGTTGTTAACGCCCTTTCCGAGTGGGTAGAAGTGACAGTTTGGCTCGACCAAAAAGAATATTTACAGCGCTACGAAAGAGGCACTCCAGTTACTGAACTTAATGCAAAACCCAGCAAAGGAAATCGCACCGGCACTTCAGTTCGTTTTCTGCCAGATACTCAAATATTTAGCACTGGCATTGAATTTGATTACGCTACGGTTGCCGGACGTTTGCGAGAATTGGGTTACTTGAATGCGGGCGTTAGAATTACGTTTAGCGACAAGCGCTTGGAATTGCTAAAAAGTAGCGAACCGCGCGTCGAAACTTACTGTTACGAGGGCGGAATCAAGGAATACATCGCCTACATGAACCGTGATAAGCAACCCCTACACGAAGAAGTGATTTACGTGCAAGGGGAACGCAACAATGTGCAAATAGAAGTGGCTTTGCAGTGGTGCGTTGATGCTTTTAGCGACAATGTTCTCGGTTTTGCTAACAATATTCGGACCATCGACGGTGGCACACACTTAGAAGGTTTGAAAGCCGTTTTGACGCGGACGATGAACTCCATCGCCCGCAAGCGCAACAAAATCAAAGAAAACGAATCTAACCTCGCCGGCGAAAACGTTCGGGAAGGTTTGACCGCCGTTATTTCTGTGAAAGTCCCCGACCCGGAATTTGAAGGGCAAACTAAAACTAAACTGGGAAATACTGAAGTTCGAGGAATAGTAGATTCCTTGGTTGGCGAAGTATTGACAGAATATTTGGAGTTTCGCCCCCAGGTAGCTGACGCTATTTTGGAAAAGGCAATTCAAGCTTTTAAGGCTGCTGAAGCTGCCCGTCGTGCCCGCGATTTAGTCCGCCGCAAATCAGTCTTAGAATCGTCTCCATTGCCCGGAAAACTGGCAGATTGCAGCTCCAGAGACCCTTCTAAATCAGAGATATACCTGGTCGAAGGGGACTCAGCCGGGGGCTGTTGGATAAGTAATACTTATATATCGCTAGCTGATGGTTCAGTAAAAACTATCAAAGAGATAGTTGACGAACAAGCAGAAGGCAAAGAACACTTTTGCTACACCGTCAGAGAGAGTGGAAACATCGGCATAGAGCGGATTACTAACGCTCGGATGACCAAGGCCAATGCTGAAGTTATTAAGTTGACATTGGACAACGGAGAAATTCTGATTTGTACTCCTGACCATCCATTTATGTTGCGGGATGGTAGCTACAGACCAGCAGCAATGCTGACACCTGAAGATTCATTAATGCCTCTCAACCGCAAGTTGTCTAAAAAAACTCCACAGGGGCAGGGACTTAACGGTTACGAAATGGTTTGGAATCCCAGTAATGATAAGTGGATTTACACTCATCTTTTAGCGGATTTCTACAACCTAAAACACGGTGTCTATCAAGCATCAGACGGGAATCATCGCCATCATGTTGATTTCAAGAAACTCAACAACAATCCGACAAATATTCAGCGACTACCCGCTGCGGCACACTTGGCTTTACACCGGGCGAACCTTGATCAAACATTGCACCGCCCGGATGTAATTGAAAAGAGCCGTCAAGCTCACATGGCTGAAGATTATCGGGCGATGATGAGCCAGCGGATGCAGCAGCCTGAAACACGCCAAATTCTCTCGGAACAAGCGAAAGCTCAGTGGGAAGATCAAGACTATAAGGCTTACATGACGAGCAAGTGGCGCGATTTTTATGAGACTGATGAAACTTATCGCCAGAAAAATAAGGAACTGTTGAATAAAGCGCAGCAGGAATATTGGAGTAGTGAAGAAAATCGTTTAGCTCAGTCGGAACGGGTGAGCAATCATTTTGCTAACAATCCTGAAGCGCGGGAAACTCATTCGCAACTTGCTAAAGAACAATGGCAAGATGAGGAGTTGCTGGATTGGCGACGCGAAAAAACTAAGGAACAGTGGACGCCGGAGTTTCGCGAAAAACGCAAAGCAGCTTTGAACGAAACTTATTACCGCAAAACTCTCGAAGCTTTGAAGAAGATTCATCTTCATGCGGGGTGGATGGATTTGGATCTTTACAACGATTATCGTCGTCGCGAAAAAGATAAGTCTTTGTTGAAGTTTGAAACTTTTTGCGATCGCTACTTTGATGGTGATGCAGTATATGCTCGTGAAGCGATTCGTAACTACAATCACCGCGTTGTCAAGATCGAACCTGTAGAGGAGCGCTACGATGTTTATGACATCGAAGTTCCTAACAGCCATAACTTTGCATTAGGTGCTGGGATTTTTGTTCACAACAGTGCTAAACAAGGGCGCGATCGCCAATTCCAAGCCATCCTACCCCTGCGCGGTAAAATCCTCAACATTGAGAAAACCGACGATGCCAAAATCTACAAAAATAACGAAATTCAATCGTTAATTACAGCGCTGGGTTTGGGCATTAAAGGCGAAGAATTTGATCCGAGTCAATTGCGGTATCACTATATCGTGATTATGACTGACGCCGATGTAGATGGTGCCCACATCCGCACGCTGTTGCTCACTTTCTTCTATCGCTATCAGCGAGCACTTGTAGAACAAGGTTACATCTACATTGCTTGTCCTCCTCTCTATAAAGTGGAACGGGGACGGAATCATTACTACTGTTACAGCGATCGCGAAATGAACAATTTGATTCGCAATGAATTCCCGGCGAATGCGAACTACACCATCCAGCGGTTCAAAGGTTTGGGCGAAATGATGCCGACACAGTTGTGGGATACCACGATGAACCCGGAAACTCGGACGCTGAAACGGGTGGAAATTGACGACGCTGCGGAGGCCGATCGCATCTTTACCATCTTAATGGGCGATCGTGTTGCACCCCGGCGCGAATTCATCGAAACCTATGGCCCCAGACTCAATATGCTTGACTTAGACATCTAAGTTAGTCAGAAGTTAGTAGTCAGTAGTCAGTAGTCATTAGCTAACAACTAATGACTGAGGACTACTGACTAAACTGTTTGTGCCTTCTACCTTCGGATGCCTTCTGCCGAGTCGAGGTTTTGTTATAAAAATTAATACAATCTCTCATCAAATCAGTCTAATGTAATAACTTAGGTATTTTTTAGATTGTTGGCGCATCCATCAACTACCACGAAAATAGAAGGTTGGAAAATATAGCATGAGCATCAACTTAGCGACCAAATTGCGTGAGGGAACGAAAAAATCTCACACAATGGCAGAAAATGTCGGTTTTATCAAGTGCTTTTTAAAAGGCGTTGTAGAAAAGACATCTTACCGGAAATTAGTAGCAAACCTCTACTTTGTCTACTCGGCAATCGAAGAGGAAATGGAACGCCAAAAACAGCATCCAGTTGTTTCAAAAATTTACTTTTCCCAGTTGAATCGGAAGCAAA
>DPLL01000486.1 GCA_003542015.1 Microcoleaceae cyanobacterium UBA9251
CATCCCGTATTAATTTTTATGAGTGCCTAAATCTATTTCCATCCCCAAAAAGGATTTAAACAATGTACGGTTTTACCGTTACAGTGTACAAAAGAAATAACCAATTTTGAGATCGGTCTCATGTCTAATTCAAAAATGATTGGCAAAGCGATCGCAGGTGGCATAAGCTTCGGCATCCTCGCCAGCTTCAACGCCTCACTCGGCCCCGCATCCGCATCCACAGCCGCACCAAAAATTGCCGAAGTAGCCGCCCCGGCCACCAGCAACATCGACCAGCAACTCCTGGGCCAATGGCAAGGAACAATCCCCTCGGGTCAGTCTTTCACCTTCGTCTTTGCCCCAGAAGGCAAATTGTTTATGATGGCTAAAGGCCCCGACGGGGCAGCCCGCGCCAAAGAAATGAGGTACAAAGTGAATTTCGGTGCCAAACCAATGCACTTGGATTTCGGTCTCAGCAATACAGAAACAGTTCAGACTGTTTTTGAATTGACTCCCGAAGGTCAAATGCGCCTCCAATTGCAAGGCACTAATCCCGGACAGCCCAGACCTAATTCCTTGAATGCTGAGGCCACTGTGTTTAAAAAGGTTTCTGAGGCAACTGCATTGCCTGCTGATACTCAAGTCATCGGTTTCTGATCAAAGTAGAAGTTTTCTGCTTTCAACAGGCACTCAAGAGCTAAAAAACAGTGACTTTGGATCGAGAAAACTATTGCAATTATTGTGGGGTGGACACTTATATTCCGCCCCAAAGATGTAAGTTATAGGTGGAACAGCTTACAATCGAATTAATTTCCACTTAACTTTGACCATAGACATCCATGAGTGAAACCGTCCTAGAAGTTCGCAACCTGCGGGTTGAATTTCCATCTGCGGATGCAGGCGATGCGTCTGCAACAATCAAAGCAGTTGACGGCATTTCCTTTGAGGTGAAGCGAGGGCAAACCCTGGGAATCGTGGGAGAATCGGGATCAGGAAAATCCGTCACTTCCCTAGCTATTATGGGTTTGCTGTCGAGTTTGTCAACTCAAATTTCGGGGGAAATTTGGTTCTCTTCGGCAACAGACAATGCTAGCAATCAGCCGGTAAATCTGCTGGAAATCCCGGAAAGGGAAAAACAAACATACCGGGGCAGTCAGATTGCCACGATTTTTCAAGAGCCGATGAGTTCGCTCAATCCCGTCTACACCATTGGATTTCAACTGACAGAAGCGATTTGTCTGCACCAAAATGTATCCCAAATTGCAGCACGACGCAAGGCTGCTTCTCTGCTGCAAGAGGTGAAGCTGCTACCTGACGATGGGGAACTAAAACAGCGGTGTTTGGCCCAAATGCAAGAGCATTCAGGGGCCGAGTCTGGGAAGGAAGCAGCAGCAGAAGACTCACGGGATTTGATGCAGCTCATCAACAGGCAAAAACAGGCAATACTCGATCGCTACCCCCACGAATTATCCGGCGGCCAAATTCAGCGGGTGATGATTGCAATGGCCATTTCTTGCAATCCGACTTTATTAATTGCAGACGAACCGACAACCGCCTTAGATGTCACCGTACAAGCAACTATCTTGGCTTTGCTGCGGGAGTTGCGGGACTCTAGAGGCATGGCAATGATTTTTATTACCCACGACTTGAGCGTCATTGCTGAAATTGCTGATACGGTGGCCGTGATGTATCGAGGCAAAATTGTTGAATGTGGCAACATCGAACAAATTTTTAGTAATCCGATCCATCCTTACACAAAAGGTCTATTAGCTTGCCGCCCAACTCTGGAGAAGCAATTGCGCCGCTTACCGACGGTTTCCGATTTTATGGATGTCACCACGAATGCCAGCGGCGAATTAGTAATTGTCGAGAAAAATCTTGATTTAGATGGTGACAACAGCGGGGGAAAGTCCGCTTTTGCTACAGGAAAATCGCCGATGCTACCGAATATTTCCGGGGCTTTGCTGACTGTTAATAACTTGCGAGTTGGTTTCCCGGTACAGGGAATGTTTGGGGAAACAAAAAGCCTATTTATGGCGGTGAATGATATTTCTTTTGAGGTTTATCCAGGGGAGACTTTGGGTTTAGTGGGTGAGTCGGGCTGTGGTAAATCTACTTTGGCGAGAGCTTTGCTGCAATTAATTCCGATTTCTAGCGGTCAAGTGTTTTTTGAAGGTCAAGAAATTACGCCTCCTGCTTACAATATTTCTCAATGGCGATGGATGGCTAATTATCGGATACAAAAAGAGTATGCCCGCAAGTTGCGGTGGCTGCGCCGGGATCTGCAAATCATTTTTCAAGACCCTTTTAGTTCTCTCGATCCCCGGCTGAATGTAGGGGAGGCGGTGATGGAACCGATGGTGATTCATAGCTTTGGTAAGAGTCAGAAAGAACAGCGGGATCTGGCAGCTTATTTGTTAGATAGAGTGGGTTTAAATCCCGATTTTATGCAGCGTTATCCTCACGAGTTTTCGGGGGGTCAGCGGCAGCGAGTTTGTATTGCTAGAGCTTTGGCTTTGAATCCTAAATTTATTATTTGTGATGAGTCGGTTTCGGCCTTGGATGTGTCGGTACAGGCGCAAGTTTTAAATTTGTTGAAGGAATTGCAGACAGAGTTTGGACTGACTTATATTTTTATTTCTCACGATTTGGGCGTGGTGAAGTTTATGAGCGATCGGGCGATCGTCATGAACAAGGGTAAAATCGAAGAAATTGGCACAGCAGAGCGCATTTACCGCCAGCCGCAACAAGCTTACACGCGACAACTTATTGCTGCTATTCCGGCGGGGAATTTGGAGCGAATTCGGGAACAGCAATTAGGGCGCAAAACTTATTTTAGGTCGTAAGATTAAATGATATCAATTCTAGGAACACGGCTGTTGGAGTGTCCTCCGCTTATATAGCAGTCGCCAAGGCGAAGAAGGTCATTGAGCGTAGTCGAAATGTCCACTTCGACGGAGTTTATCCTGAGCCCTTCGACCCTTCGACTACGCTCAGGGCGACGCTTCGCGAGCGGGTAAACTGCGCCGAAGGGCGAGCGTGACCGGAAGCATCCTAACCACCTTGGCGGTTGCTATATCATTCCGATGCAACCGGATTTGGTAAGCTGTTCGGCATTTAAACTCCTCCGCGTAGGGTGCGTCAGTATTATCAGGTTTTCCGTTTCAGCGTAAGGGTTCGCGAATGCCGCACCCTACTAGCCTCGTTACTGGTTTAAATGGAGAACAGCTTATCACTTCCAAAATCGGCAAATATACTGAAATCTCTTGAATGAGTGCGTAAATTTACCCAAAATGTCAAAAACTAGATTTCACAAGCGAGAAAACATTTACAATATTTAAACATTTTGATTGCAGTTTGTGAATCAGTAAAAATCGACCAAAATTCATACTAAAATTATGAAAAATAGCCACTACATAGAAAATTCACTGTTAGAAAGTATACTTGAAAGCACCGCAGACTTGATTTTTGTCAAGGATACTCAGGGTCGATATGTCTCGCTAAACTCCAAAACAGCCGCTTTTTTTGGCAAATCAAAAGCAGAGGTCATCGGCAAAACAGACACAGATTTTTTTTCACCGGAAATCGTTGCTAAACTTGTAGAGATAGACCGCCGAGTTATCCAATCTGGCATTGCAGAAACAGTCGAAGAAGTAGTAGAAGACATTGACGGCAACCTTCAGACATATCTAGCAACTAAAAGTCCGTGGCGAGACAGAGAAGGTAATATAATAGGTGTAGTAGGAGTTAGTCGCGACATTAGCGATCGCAAAATCGCAGAAGAACAACTGCGACAGAAAGAAGAATTTTTGCGTAGCATCTATGACAGTGTGGATTACAGCATTTTCGTAATAGATGTCGGCGCAGACGGAGAGTTTCGCTACGCCGGCTGGAACCAAGCAGCAGAGTTACTAGGTAACATCAGCAGCGAGTTCGGGTGTGGCAAAACTCCAGAAGAGCTTTTTCCAGGGCCTACCGCAGCGTTTTTGCTACAAAAATTAAGAGAATGTCTGCAAAAAAATAGCTCAATTTCCTACGAAGAAGCTGTTAGTTTTGACACGATAGAAGTATGGTTTCTAATAACTCTGAATCCGCTGCGAGACGAATCTGGTAAAATCTTTCGCATTGTTGGTAGTGCTACCGAAATTACATATCGCAAAAAAGCCGAACAAGCTTTAGCAGAACAATTGAAACTTTCTGTATTCAGAGCAGATGTGGGAATTGCTCTGACAGACAACCAAATTTTACCTGTAATTTTGCAAAAGTGCTGCGATGCAGTTGTGCGCCACTTGGATGCTGCTTTTGCTCGGATTTGGACGCTGAATGAAGACGAAAATGTATTGGAACTGGAAGCAAGCGCGGGGATGTACACTCATATTAACGGCGATCACAGCCACATTCCTGTCGGTCTATTTAAGATTGGTTTAATAGCTAAAGAGCGAAAACCCCACCTGACTAATGCTGTTATGGAAGATCCCCGTGTCAGCAACAAAGAATGGGCGGAACGAGAGGGAATGGTAGCTTTTGCCGGATATCCGCTGATTGTTGACAATCAGTTAGTAGGAGTAATTGCGATGTTTTCTCGCCACGAGTTGAACGAATTAACGCTGATTGCTTTAGCATCCATAGCGGATGCGATCGCCCTGGGAATTAAACGCAAACAAATAGAAGTTGCTCTAGCGAAACAAAAGCAAACTTTGAGGGGAATTATTGACAATGCTCCCATCTGGGTATGGATGACCAATATTAACGGGCGGATGTTATTAGTTAACAAAACTTTTTGCGAAGATGTTGCTATTCCTGAAGATAAATTTTTGGCAGCAACTCACTATTCCGAAGTTTTGGGAGTAGAAGCATCTGCTAACTACATGGCATCTGACTTGCAAGCGTGGAGTCAAGATACNNTGGCAATGCGATCGGCTTGATCGGTTTGGGTTTGGATGTGACGCAGGAAAGAGAAGCTCAAAAAAGATTGCAAGAGTCGGAAGCGAGATTCCGCAAATTAGCTGAGCAGGAAGCGCTGCTGAACCAACTAGCGAGTAATATCCGCGCTTCTCTAGATTTGGATACTATTTTAGCAACTACTGTGCGCCAGGTTCGCGAGTTGCTGCAAGTCGATCGGTGTCTATTTGTTTGGTATGAACCCGACGCTTCGCCGCCGGTTTGGAATGTGACATACGAGGCAAAAAATCCTGATTTGCCCTCGCTTTTAGGTTTATATCCTACCGAGGCGACTGGTTCTCACGCTGCACTGATTGCCAATTTGGAAATAATTCGGATCGATGATTTTGATACTGTTACCGCTTCGGTAGAACGGGATTTTTTCATCTCTATAGGATTCAATTCTCTGCTGGACATTCCGATTCAGACACTTTCGAGTCAAATTGGCCTGATTTGCTGCACTACTTGCGGCGTCCCGCGGCACTGGAGTGACGATGAAGTCGAACTGTTAGTGGCAGTGGGGAATCAATTAACTATTGCGATTAACCAAGCAGAACTCTACACTCAAAGTCTTGATTCAGCGCGGATAGCGAGAGAACAAGCTGCTAAATTAGAAACGACATTGTGCGAACTCCAGCAAGCTCAAACTCAGC
Source organism: Microcoleaceae cyanobacterium UBA9251 (assembly GCA_003542015.1). GTDB lineage: Bacteria > Cyanobacteriota > Cyanobacteriia > Cyanobacteriales > Microcoleaceae > Microcoleus. The sequence goes on from DPLL01000486.1 coordinate 5,574, forward strand.
TAGTTCAGGCAGAAAAAATGTCTAGTCTCGGTCAGATGGTAGCAGGAATTGCTCACGAAATCAATAATCCGGTCAGCTTTATTTTCGGCAATATTAGCTATATAAAGGAATACACCAGAAGTCTCATTAAATTGCTGGAAATGTATCGAGATGAATTCCCAGAAGCACCGCCAGCGATTCAGTCAGAAATGGATGCGTTAGAACTAGATTTCTTGCTGGATGACTTGCCGAAAATACTGTCTTCTATGAAGGTGGGAGCGATTCGCATTCGGGATATTGTGCGGAGTTTGCGGAGTTTTTCTCGTCTCGATGAATCTGCCATGAAAAGTGTTAACCTTCACGAAGGTATCGACAGCACTTTGATGATTTTAGAACACCGACTTAAAGCTCAGTCCGATAGCCCACTAATTCAAGTTGTTAAAGAATACGGAGAATTGCCGCTTGTGGAATGCTACGCCGGACAGTTAAATCAGGTGTTTATGAATATTATCGCTAATGCTATTGATGCTGTAGAAGAACAGAAGTCAAATCCGGGAATCATCCGCATTCGTACAGAGGTAGAAGGTACTTTTGTGGCGATCGCGATTTCTGACAACGGTACAGGGATGACAGATCAAGTCAAGCAGCGGATATTTGACCCATTCTATACTACAAAGGCGATCGGTTCTGGGACTGGGATGGGTTTGGCGATTTCCCATTCAATTATTGTCGAAAAACATAAAGGTGAAATCAAGTGTTTCTCGGTGGTGGGGAAAGGCACTGAATTTATAATCGAGATTCCGATTAAAAGGACAGAAGCTTAAACTATTTGTCGGCAAAAATACTAAGGTACGTCAGTTAAAATTGATATGATATTAAAAATCTAAAATCTAAAATCTAAAATGGCATTACCTCCCGGCAGTTTCGGTTTACCACTCATCGGCGATACCCTCAACTTTTTGCGAGATTCGCAATTTGCCAAAAAACGCCACCAGCAGTACGGAAATATTTTCAAAACCAGCATTTTCGGACAGCCTACAGTCTTTATGTGCGGTCAGGAGGCGAATTTGTTTGTTTTAAGCCATGAAAATCAATATTTTGTGGTGAGTTGGCCTCCCAGCACGAAAGCACTTTTAGGGCCACTTTCCTTGGCGCTGCAAACTGGTGCTGACCACCAAAATAGGCGCAAGTTGCTATACCAAGCATTTCAACCACGGGCCCTGGCTGGGTACATTGAGGCTATGGAAGATATCACTCAGCGCTATTTGGAAAAGTGGGCACAAATGAGCGAGTTCGCCTGGTATCCAGAACTGAGAAATTATACTTTTGATGTGGCGTGTAAGTTGTTGGTTGGGATAGATAGTGGTTCCGAAATGCCGCTGGGACATTATTTTGAAACTTGGTGTAATGGTTTATTTTCTATTCCTTTTGATGTGCCTTGGACTCTGTTTGGTAAAGCTAAGAATAGCAGAAAGTTACTGTTAGCAGAACTGGAAAAGATTATTCGCGATCGCCAACAAGGAATCCCCGGTGGCAATGATGCTTTAGGCTTGCTAATTTCGGCTCGCGATGATGAGGGAAATAGTTTGAGTGTGGAGGAGTTAAAAGACCAAGTGCTGCTGCTGTTGTTTGCGGGACACGAAACTCTAACTTCGGCGATCGCCTCTTTTTGTCTTCTGGTAGCTCAACACCCCAACGTGATGGCAAAAGTGCGAGCCGAACAACAGCAGTTCCCCCCTACAGAACCGCTAACCTTAGAGCAACTCAAACAAATGACCTATTTAGAACAGGTACTGCGAGAAGTCCTGCGTTTAGTGCCACCAGTGGGAGGTGGTTTTCGGACAGTAATTAATGCTTGTGAGTTCGGCGGCTATGAAATTCCTAAAGGTTGGAGCGTACTTTACGAAATCAATCAAACCCATCAAGATGCAGCAGTGTATCCTGAGCCCGATCGCTTCAATCCCGACCGATTTAACTCCGAGCGATCGGCTAAACCTTTCAGCTACGTGCCATTCGGCGGCGGTTTGCGAGAATGTTTGGGCAAAGAATTTGCCAGATTAGAAATGAAATTGTTTGCAGCAAGGATGATTCGGGAATGCGAATGGGAGCTTTTACCAAATCAAGATTTGAATTTAATCAGAGTACCAACTCCCCATCCCCGCGACGGTTTGCGAGTGAAATTTCAGCGAACAACTATAAATAAGTAGAACACCCAGAACCCCAGGGTTGTTTCATTCTCTTGTAGGGGCAATCCCCCCGTGGTTGCCCTGATGCCTG
>DPLL01000485.1 GCA_003542015.1 Microcoleaceae cyanobacterium UBA9251
ATCACGTTACAGCTTTCAACCCTCAGAAGATGAACTCTGTCGAAGAGCAAACCGCAGCCTGAAAAGATATTTTGCCACTAGAAGCCGAGCCTAATAAAGCAGAATCCGCTGCCATCTCTTCGATCGCATTCTGGGGGGCAGCCGAGAGCCAGCGCTGCCCTATAAATTACTCGTCCAAGTCTTCCGTTTGCCATTCTCGCCAAATTTCAAAGGCATTAAACCCCCTGTATTGCAGGTAATTCAAGACTTTGCCCTTGGTTTTTGGTTCTACTTGATCCCAATCCTCAATCTTGTATTTCCGCATGACTTTAGCTTTTAATCCGGCAAGTTTTTCGGCTGAGGAGTCCAGATTTTCGGAAATTTCCTCCTCCCAAACTTGCTCGAACAAATCGCTGGCAATTCCTTTTTGCAGGCACTTGCGCTTCACCGCAGACTTCCCGTATTTGCCCGCAGCAGAGGCGATCAAGTTCGCCACCAAACGAGTGTCGGACTGATAGCCCCGGTCTTGAATTTGCGCGATCGCCTCCAATATTTCCTCATTGCCAAAACCTTTCTCTTGCCCCTTTTTGCGAAGTTCAGAGGCACTGTAGTCTTTGCGAGACAAGAGAAAATAGAAATAGTCGAGACAGCTCATCAGTTAAATCGGGGGGTTGCGCGCAAATACTAACGTAGCGAATGTGAAATCCCGTCGCCTTGTCGGTCTTGGGACAGCATCGCTGCTGTTATTCTTCTGTATCCTCCTCTTCATCATCTAATTCAACATCTGCTCTGTCCACGTCGATCTGAATCAAGCGAATGTGCTTGTATCCGAGTTTAATTTCAAACTCGTCTCCTGGCTTTAACCCCATTTCTTGGGTATAATTCGCCCCGATCACGATCGAACCATTCTTGTGAACGCTAGCTCGATAACTCGCTTCTCGCCCACGTCCATCAGCTTTCGACTTCTCTAGCTCAATTCCCTTAGCAGCTAGCACTGCATCGTAAAACTCAGCCAGATTAATCCGCGTTTCTCCACTCTTGCTGACTGTGAAGTAGCCACAAAGCTTTGCCAGTTCTCTGCGTGGCAAATCGCTGCCTTTGATTTTTTGAAGCAGACCTTTTCCTGTTAAGGGTGCTGTAGCTGTTTCTGCCATTGACCGGACCTCGCTTATTGGAATTTACTTATATCAATTACAACACATTAGATGAACTTTGTTTCACTGTCAATACTAAGAATTCTAAATATAAGATTTTGGATTAATTAGGTCGGCCGATCGGCCAGGGGTAAAAGTAAGGATGCTCAACCTGCGATCTATTTTCAGCGATCGCCTGATGCGACCATCGCGATCGTCGATCGAGTCCAGGATGTTCGCGAATTAAATACTTTCGTTTTTGCACTTCGACACTTCGACTACGCGAAATGCGATGGTAGGCGCGTGCATAGTCGAACACTTCGACTACGCGAGCGTGGGACGCCACGCTTCGCTCTGTTACCGTTTTTCTCCATTCACTCCTAGCCGATTCCGTCGGCCGTTAGGGTAGTTATCAAAGAGGGCTAGGTCGATCGGGCACTGATACAAGAGAGCGATCGCGGCAGCAAATCTGTAGAAAGGATATCACTGCCGGCCGTTAACAAGTACCAGAACATTTACCAGGGGTACTTGTTCTCATTGGTAGCCACCAAAAGATTCGGACACTTCGACTTCGCGATCGTGACCGGTTTGAGAGAGACTGCAAAGGCCTCACACATCGGCTTCGCTCTGTTACCGTTTGAGTAATCTTCTATTAAGCTGTTCCAGATTTGACACTCCCCAACTATCAAGGATGGGGATTCTTAATTCAGCGACAGACCTTTAAGTGTTGCGTCCTTACGGCAATACTCAAACCTTTTAACCGTAGAAATCCTACCAATTAACGAGTCTGATTCGCAGTCACCCATAAGAGGGTCTATCTCCAAAAGCGTACTAGGATATTGACAAGCGAGTTTGGGTATGCCCTACCCTACCTAACAAAAGTAAATTGTTGGTTTTTCTGGTTGTGAGACTGTATTAAGCCTCTAGCTGTATAGCGAGTTTTCGCCGCTCTTTGTCCCCCGGTTTACGCCTCAAAGTGTGTCTGAGTCTCTGTTTCACTCTGGGCGAAGGAGTTTAACCTTGAGTATTCTACAGTACCACAAATACCAGGAATTCCCTGATTTTTAGGAAGGGATTTAAGAAATTAAAGCCGTCCTAAAAGGACGGGGTTTTCAACCCAGTTTTTTGATAACTTGTACAGAAAGGGCGACGGGGACGGATCACCCGCAAAAGTTGAGTAAAAATTTACGATACCCGTTGGTATGCGATCGAAGAGGATTTTAGTTCCAACCGCACTCAACATCGGCACTGGCTAGGTGCGATCAACCTGTTATCAAAGAGGTGATCGCTTGCTGAATAAATTGATGCGCTGTTCGCTGTTCGCTGTTGACTGTTCGCTGTTTTCTGACCACAGTCAACCGTGAACAGTTAACCGTCAACCGTCACAAGTCAACCCTCAAGGATTTTCAATCGTCAAACAGTCGATGCGCGAGCTCTCCTCGCTAGGAGTGATAGATCGATCGACATCTAGCCACTCGACTGGCCACCAGGGTTGTATTTGAGCCGGGAGGTCAGTCGATCTATTGGCAAGGAATTGGGCATTGTAACAGTGAAATCAGGTACCCAAAATTCAAGTTAGTCATAGCGATCGCCTTTAGCTGATCGGTCAGGGGTGCGATCGAGATTTACCGGCTTTGTTTGTAGGTAATTTTGCGACAGGGGACTCCGTACTGCCGGCAGTAACTCTTCGGGTTTCGGGCTCTTTTGTTGGCTGTGTCGCCAGCCCAAAAAGCCAGCGCCCAAAGCAATCGGCAACAAGCAAAGCGTCACAGCCAGACATTTTTTCAATCCCGATTTTTTTAACGGTTTCCCCTGCGGTACAGCAGGGCGAGTTGATCTTCCCGAAGCAACCTTCAGTGAAGAAGTAGAAATGGGGGAATTGGTACCCGACAGTGGATCATGCTCCTGAATCCGAGCCGGGGAATCATCGCCCCCTTTCCCGTCAGGAATGTCTGGCCGGTCTGGGCCAGGAACTGATAATTTTTGATTTTTAGTATTCGCATCCAGTTCTTTCGGGGCCTTCCATTCTGCCCCTGCAATCGGCTGCAATCCGGTCGGCCTTAAATTTTGCACCCTAGAGTCTCCCGCTGCGCTTTGGGCCGAT
>DPLL01000003.1 GCA_003542015.1 Microcoleaceae cyanobacterium UBA9251
CAATAACAAATAACAAATAACCAATGACAAATAACAAATAACCAATAACAAATAACCAATAACAAATAACCAATAACCAATAACAAATAACCAATAACAACTGACTTCTTTAAGCTAAAGGCAACAAAATTTCAAACTCGGTATTCTGGCCAGGTTGCGATCGCACATTCAGTTTGCCGCCGTGCTTTTCTGTGACAATTTGATTGCAGATAGCCAGCCCCATACCCGTCCCTTTACCTGCTGGTTTAGTGGTAAAAAAGGTATCAAATATCCGCTCCTGAATTTCTGGGGAAATGCCGGGCCCGTTATCGGCAATGCAAATTGCTGCCCANNAAGGCGGGCACTGCGTCTCTATTTCTCGATCGGCTGCGTACTCTGTCAGGGAGTCTAGAGCATTGACTAACAAATTCAAAAATACCTGACTCAACTGACCAGAGTAGCAGCTAACTAGAGGCAGTTCGCCGTAATTTTTTACCACTTCTATGCCGTCTTTGAAGCGATTTTTCAGAATTAACAGCGTACTGTTAACGCATTCGTGAATGTCTTTCTTCACTGGCTTAGTCTCGTCCATGTGAGAAAAATTGAGCAGCCCGTTAGCAATTTTCAGCAATTGCTCTCCTCCAAACCTCATCCCTTCTAAAGTTGCCAGCAACTCTTCTTTTAACAAGTCAAATTCAATCTCTTCTCTTATGTGAGTAATTCGGGGAGACTGTTCGGGCAATTCTTCTTCGTAAGCGGACATGAGCTCGAGCAAATTGTCAAAATAGGACAGCATAAAATTTAAATTTCCCCAGATATAGTTAAGGGGATTTCTAATTTCGTGAGCTACCTCTGCGACAATCCTACCCAAACTAGCCATTTTTTCTGTTTGGATGAGTTGTGATTTGGTTTCCTTTTGGAGCAACTTATTTGTTATTTGGTGAATTCTGGACTGAGCGACCATTAATAGGTGTACATCTAGCAGCCTGTAAGTCTGATCTTCTGTTTGCACTACTATGGGATCGTAAACTAATTCTGCTGACCTGTCAAGCGATTCCTGGGCAGCTTCTACGATTAATTTACTACTTTGCAGCAGCAGTATATCTTTCTTTGAAAACTGATATAACACCTCTATTGGTCGTTTAAAAAACATTTCTAACCCGTAGCGGCAGTTGACTTTTTCAAAAAATAGCCGTCGGGAAATCATGCCGACAAACTTGCCCTGACGAGTCAAAATGACGCCGGGAAGCATGGGGTTTTTTTCAAAAGTCAGGGCCACTTCTTTTGCTTGTTGAGTTAATTCTATTTGGCAGTTGTAAAGTGGCAGGTCTTGGAGAGTTGATTTTAAGGAGAGGTTCCAAGTACAAGTCTCTGGCATATGCAACACTGATAACTCCAAGCTAGCACGCAAATTAAACATAGATGGAACCTCTATTAAATGTTGTTTGACCGCTCAACAAATAGCGATTTATTTGTGATTACCCGTTACCCGTTACCCATTACCCATTACCCATTACCCACTATTAAATAGTGTAGACTTCCTCAAGGTGAATCTGTCTGTTAAGCAAGTTACAATAGCGCCAGAACTGAAAACCCGATCGCCCTGGTTATTGTCCGCTAAAAATTTTGTTTCTCAATCAATGTTGATGGATCAAACCTATTGTACAAGTTAAAGATGTTTCTCATCTACTTTTTAACATAAAATACCCTGCGATCGCCTATTTTCCTGAAATCATCAAAATTTATCAACTATCTATTGTGATCTGGTATACCATTTCTGCGGTACTGGCAAGGAATCGGATCACACATCGCAGAAAGTCTTGCGATTAATCAACCTCCGGCCAGAGGCGTTCTAGCTGATACCGCCAAGCTGCAAGAGTCTGTTCGCGAGACTCTCGCCCAAGTTCCATTTCGCCCATCAATCCCTCTGCGTAAAAACGGTCTAAAGTCTGAAGGGTAGTTTCCACGGATTGTCCCTGCATCTTGGCCGCTTTGATGATTTGACGAATGCGGGTTTCGATCAAGTCGCCGAAAAAGTCGGACAAACCTCGCTGCTGTAAAGCCAGCAGTCTGGCGACGGCGGCCGCAAAATCTGCGGTGGCGAGGGTGGCAAAATTATGTTGAAATACACCCCACAAGAGGTTTTGATGTATGGCGTAGCGAGTTTCCAGGGTGGTGTCAAAGTTAGCTTCTAGCAGTTGGTCTAAAAATGGTTGAGCTTCTAGGACATCGGCGATGGGTAGCAAAATTCGCAGCCAACTGCTGTCTTCTGAAAGGAGGACTAACAGGCGAAATTTGGGGGTTTCTACTTGCCAAGAAGTGGCAGCGGGCGTCTCAACACTTTCGCCAAATAAGTCTTTGAGTGTATTGGTAATTTCTGCGGGAGTCATAATGATTTTAGATTTTAGATTTTAGATTTTAGATTAGTCACCAGTCATTAGTCAGCAGCGCGGGATCAGATCTCAAATTGATAGTCCTGGACCCATTGTCATGGTGTTGCAAAGGCTTGAGATTCTTCGTTTCACTCAGAATGACAGAGTTACGTTATTAGTGCGTCCAGGACTGGATTTAGGGTAGCCAGCGGGGGTGATAGCCTGCAAAGGGTAGTTCTTCTGGCTGCACTTTTGGTTGAGAACCGTCTGCGGGTATTTCTACTAAGGGTAGCAGCCAAAGGCGACTGCTGGCGATCGACTGTCCGCTGTCATTGCGGGGAGTGGCTGCTGTTGAGGGTTTGGCTGATGTGACTGATTGGTCGAATATTAATGCCAGTCCGTCGGGAGATAAACTGATTTGGGTATCTAATTGGTTGGGCAAAATCAGCAGCGGTTTGATGGTTCCTACTAAACGAGTGCCCTCTTTTTTGAGGTCGATGGTGGCGATAAAAGGCTGTTCTTTGTAGCTTTCTGTTTTGAGGCGTTCGGCTAACAAGCAGTAGAGACGCCGGAATTGGTTGTCTTTGTCTTTGCGGGGATCGAAATAGACGGCGATAATGCTGCCGGGAATTCGCAATATTTCTTGTTCTACGCCTTGGTTGTCTAAGATGAAAAGCGATCGAGTAAAATCGCCATTGTATTTAACATAAGCTGCGGCGGAGTTGTCGCGGGCCATGCCTAATACTTGTTCGTATTTTGGCAATAATTCTACGGGATCTGCTTCCGGTTGTAGGGGGACGATCGCTAATCCTTGTTTTTGAGATATTACCATCGATTTGCTGTCGGGCCGAATCATAAAATCCCCGCCTTGTTGATTTTCCAATCGTCGGGGCGGCTTTTTTTCGTCAATAATCCAAGGACTAAAATCTCCGGGATTGCGGCGGTTTACGCGCATAATAACTATGGTTTTGCCGTCGGCTGAGAGGTCGAATTTGAGATTTTGGTAAGATGCGGCATCTAATAGTTTGTCGATTCTACCTGCTGGCTGCGGCGGCTGGGATTCTGTTCCGGGAGATTGGGGATTGATGCCGGTGGTGACTGTGAATAGTTCTTGGGTTAGGGTGCCGCCTGCTTGGGCTTGCGATCGATCTGTTGCTGAGAATAAGATGCGATCGCTATTAGGATAGGCTTTAAAATCGGTGACAACTAAATCTTTGGGAGTCAGCGGTATTGGTTTCGAGTCGCTGCTTGAGAGATTAACTAACATTAATCTACTTTCTGTTTCGCCTGTGACGCCGATGTAAGCAAAAGCGCGATCGCGACTGCGAAATGAACCGCTAAACGGTTGAATTAGCGTTCCTTTATTTTGGTTGTTTTCTCCGAAATACTTGTCAGTTGCTCCGGCGAGTTTTAATGTGTAGGTAACGCCGTAGGGTGCTGGGTTGTTGAGTGTGTAAGCCATGCGCCTTCCAGCCCAACTAAATTTGCCGGGGAGAGGCGGTTCTATTTTTAAGTTTTCCTCGACGCTGGAGTGATTCATCGGGCGAAAGAAGGTGAGGATAAAGCCGGTATCTTCCGCGCCAATTTGTTTATTTTGCCAGGTAAATTCTCGCACTCGCGGTGCTGTGCGATCGCCCGACAGCAGCAACAGTCCGATTAATACGCCCAGCACTAGCATCAGGATTATTGCCATGCGGTCGATCGGCTGTTTGAATTGCCCTATATTCAAGGATGAAAGATTAATTTTTTGCTTAAAAATACTCACTAATCTGTCTCTCCTCTTTCTGAACAGAATTTATTCCAAACTTGAAAAATTATGAACTCTCTCCTGTTGACTAAAAGAGTTTACCAGGTTTCCAATCGATTGGTAACAGGCGATCTATCGGTAGAGTATGACCAAAATGAAATCTACAAAAAAGTAGAATTCCTAGCACTCCTAAAAACAATGCTGTCAACTGAATATCCTGCCAAAAACAACTTAGCTTTTCTCGCCAAAGACCGTAGCTAATTACTAAATAAGTAGGAATGTCACCGACAGCTACAGCAAGCACAGCACCTAAATTACCCATGAAATGATATCCGATCGGTATGCCAATACTGATACTCAAGAAAGTCGCCAAATTGCCCATAGCTCCGTACTGAGATTTTCCTACGGCTAACAGACAAGAACCCATCAGATTGTGGAGGGTGGTGTGCCAAATTCCTAAAGCCAAAATTGGCAGCATCCAAGATGCTGCTGCATACTCTTTTCTGTACAGAGTTAAAATTAGCTGGTCTCCACAACTGACAAAAATTGCTAAACCTATTGCTAAGGGTATAAGAATCAGGTTACGATTCTTGATAATCTTAGCGCGCAATTCCTCGCGAGGCAAGTCTGCTAGCGTTGAAATCGAGGGAAAAATGACCCTGCCACCAAGGGCGATGATGACTTGGCGTGGCATATCGCCGAGGGTGAAAGCGATGCCATAAATGCCCAACATTCTCAGATCAAATATTTTTGCTAGAACTAGCCGATCGGCTTGAGAACACAGAAAAAATAAAACTGTAGACAAAAATATCCATTTCCCATAAGAAAATATTTCTTTAACTGCTTCTCGATCCCAAGCAAAGCGGTTTGGTTTGCCGCGCATCAAAAAATAACTCCAGATTAACTCGGTTACAGATCCCATAAAGCCCCCTGCAACGATCGCCCAGATGCTGCGATCGAACCAGGCCCAGACAATCATCACTGTAGTAGAAATTATCTGTATGCCCAACTCAAAAATTACTACTTGCTTGACTGCCATTTTGCGGTTGAGGCTGGATATGGCAGTGGAGTAGAATCCTCCTATCAGGGTGTTGATACTGATCGCTGGAATCAACCACAGGAGACCGGGTTGTTTATAGAAAGTAGCAACAGGCCAGGTAATTAACATTAAACACAACCAAACAAAAAAGCTGCGAATAACTTGCATTGTCCAAACGGTGTTGAGAAATTCTGGCTCTTCTCCACGCTTGTTCTGGATGATACTTGGCCTCAAACCTATATCTGAGAATAGGTGGACACCTACGATGAAAACATAGGCGAGACCGACAAGACCAAATAGTTCTGGCAAAAGCAGGCGTGTCAGAATTAGGTTACTGCCAAATCGGATAATTTGACTGCCGCCGTAGCTGATGATCGTCCAGAATGCGCCTTTGATAGCTAGTTTTTTTTCGGATGACATAAACTCAGGACTTCTTTTATAATTACGAGTCTAGTTGGTAGATCTGCCCTTGGCAACTCCTACAGAATTCTGCTGCCAATGTTTTAGCTAACTGTACCCGATATCAATAATCATAAGGGTTTTTTGGTTCAGGAATTGATTTGAGGGAAGAAGCCTGAATTGTCAATTTTCGCTTTCCTTGCAGTTCTGCTGTGATCGTTTCTCCTTCTATTTCCAGCCAACTGTCTGGAGGAAAAGCGGCGCGGGTTTGATTGGGCGGCAGTTTAACTGGCAAACCTACTGGATAGGCATCTGCGGCACAGCAGGTAATGATAAAACGCCCGATCCACAGATATTGTTCTGCTACCTTCGGGGGGTGAATTACAAATCCTTGAACCTTGACTTTTTGACCTATATATGTATCTGGTTCTGGATTGAAATTTAACAGGCGCACCCACTCGACGAGCGATCGCATTTCCGGTTTGGTTGTATTGCGAAATTCTTGGGGTTGCAGTCTGGTGATTGGCAGGGATTCGGTAAGGCCTCGTTCCAATGCTGTCTGGCTGGTAAATGTACGCGGTGTTGTGGCTAAACCGATTAATGCGACGCTCAACATTAAGGTACTGCCGAAACTGGGGGGAAATAAAGTAATGTGTTCAACTGCTGCTATTTTGGGAGAGTTGATTGTCGGTGATGTCCGAGATTTCTTGTTGGCGCGATCGAGCTTTATGAGTTCCCAAGTTTTCAAGCCGCCAATAATTATTAAGCCGATTCCACCCGCTACAGTCAAGCCAAAGTAATTGGGGTGAATCAGAATGCTTAATTTGCCGGTGATCCAATATTTGAGGAGCAATATTCCCCAGGCTAAGATAGCTAGGGAGTCCAGCCAAGGGCCGAGTTTTTTAAGAATCACCATGTTGGATTTTAGATTTTAGATTTTGGATTTTAGATTGAGGAATTGAAGATTGAATGATTTAGTAGAAATTTAGTAATTGGGAATTGGGAATTGGGAATTGGGAATTTATTTGCCAATCTCCTAACCTAGATATAAATTCACAGCGAGAGTCATTAAAAAGGTTAACTGAGCAGCCAGTACCATTAAGTAAATTACTGCTCGACCTCGAAAAATTGAGAGCATTAAACCGATGCCTTTGAGGTCAATCATCGGGCCGAAAACTAGAAATGCTAACAGCGAACCGCTGGTAAATGTGGCAGCAAAAGATAGGGCAAAAAAGGCATCTACCGTAGAACAAATCGACACGACTGCTGCTAATAACAGCATGGCGAGAATGGAAGAAACGGGGCCTTGACCGAGGTTGAGAATTAGTTCGCGGGGGACACCAACTTGAATGATGGCGGCGATCGCACTACCAATGACTAACACACCTCCCAATTCGCGCAACTCCTGTACCATACTATCTAAAAGCAGGCGCAGGCGCTCTTTAGAAACGCGGTGGAACATGGAGGAAGGTTTCGAGGTTTTTTCGGTTTTGCCTGTTTGTAAGGGCTTCCAGTCGTCTTGTAGCAGAGATTCGATCGGCATCGGGCCCCCCGGCATACCGAGCATAAATGTCCCCGACTGCAACAGCGACGGAGTTTTGGCCCCGATTAGCTCTGTTTCGGAGAATTCTGGTTTTGGTAGGGGAATGGCGCGGGCTACAGAGGGTTGTAGCAGAGGCCGCAAGTCTTTCTGGGTGCTGAACACCCAGCCGATGATTGTGGCTGTCACCAGAGAAAATACCACTCGTAAAACTACGATTTCTGGCTGATCCCGAAATGCAGTCCAAGTCGCCCAAATTACTACGGGATTGATTGTCGGGGCCGCGAGTAAAAAGCCGATCGCCACCGGTGCGGGTACTCCCTGCATCAGCAACCTGCGGGCCACCGGCACGTTACCGCACTCGCACACGGGAAACAAAAACCCTACCAAACTACCGGCTAAAGCCCCCAGCAGTGGGTTTCGGGGGATGCGGGCTATGAGTTTGCGCTCGTCTACAAACCCCAGCAGCAAGCCGGAAAATAAAACTCCCAGCAGCAGAAAAGGTATTGCTTCTACTAACAAGCTGAGAAACAGGGTGAAAGCATTATTTAACTGATTTGTCAGGGCGGGTTGCATCCATCACCTACTCGTAAATTGCTGTGCTATCTTGGGCAGACCCCTGTCAATGATAGCTCATGACAGCGCTAAGTTAAGATTAAGTTAAAAATCCGTCGCTGTTTTTTTCTAGATTGAATTAAGGAATTGTGTAAACAATACCGGAGCAATACTAATTGCAATTAGTGTTAACAATAGGTTAACACTTTAAATTCAGGTTAACTCGCAGCTCAATTCTGGAACTAATCGTTAATACCCCAAAAGTCAAGATAAAATAAAGTCAGGCATAATTGCCGGGGCGCATCTATCTTGCTTATACTCTATATTGCTTATACTCTGATAAATATAACCTCAAGCTTCGTGCTGATGAATTTATGTTGAATACGTCCTGCATAGAAAAACAAGTCCCGCTCATGTACGAGGCTTCTATACCAGAGTTCCGTTTGGACTCAACTCTCCAAGAATTGTCCCTTTACGATTTTAACGTAGAAGCTACAGATTTGGGAAGCAAAATTGCTCAGATGTTGGAAGCTAATCCCTTGCTCCCTGGTGTGATTTTGACTTTGGAGGGTCAATTTGTCGGCATGATTTCCCGGCGGAGATTTTTAGAATTTATCAGTCGTCCCTTTGGACGAGAATTATTTTTAAAGCGACCTGTGAGGGCTTTGTACCACTTTGCCCAAACAGAAACTTTAATTTTTCCCAGCAATACTTTAATAGTGGATGCAGCCAAAAACTCGCTGCTGCGATCGAAAGAAATGCTTTACGAGCCGATTGTAGTTCAAACCTCGCCTCAAACTTATCGTTTGCTGGACGTGCACGAACTCCTAGTAGCCCAATCCAATATTCACGAACTAGCGACAAAATTACTCCGACAACAAACTCAATCCCAACTCATTCAAACCGAAAAACTAGCCAGTTTAGGGCAAATGGTCGCGGGAGTAGCCCACGAAATTAGAAATCCTGTCACCTGCATCACCGGAAATATCGGCTTTTTGTCTAACTACTCCAAAGACATCATGGATTTGTTGTCTGATTACGAAAAAATTGTCGGTGACAACGCACAAATTGACGAACTCAAAGAACAGATAGAATTTGATTTTTTACAGGAAGATTGGGCGGAAATCCTGAAAAGCATGAAAGTTTCAGCAGAGAGGCTGACCGAGCTCGTTACTAGCCTCCACACCTTCTCTCACATGGACGAAACCCACCTGAAAGAAGCTAACGTTCACGAATGTATTGACAGCACGCTTTTGATTATGAAAAACCGTCTCAAGTACGGGATTAAAGTAGTTAAAAACTATGGGGATTTGCCTTTGGTCAAGTGTTACTCTGGTCAGTTGAGCCAGGTATTTATGAATATCGTCAGCAATGCGGCTGATGCTTTGGAAGAGGTCAAAGGAAAAACAGGTTTTGTGCCTGCGATTACTATTGCAACTGAGGTAATAGATGTGGCTGACGGAGATTGCGTGAGTTCAGAATTGATGCAAAATTATGTTAAAGGCGATCTGGAAAATTCAAAACAGCTATCTTTAGTAACTCAAAACGGTCAACTTAGCTCAGAAGCAGCGGAAAAAAGTCAAAATCATGGTTGGATAGCGATTAGAATTGCAGATAACGGGCCCGGTATTCCGCCAGAAGTTCAGCGGCGAATTTTCGATACATTTTTTACCACGAAACCAGCGGGAAAAGGTACGGGATTGGGATTGGCAATTACTCACCAAATTGTTACGGAAAAGCATAAAGGCAAGTTGAATTTGCATTCTACGCCCGGTACTGGTACGGAGTTTGAGATTTTGTTGCCGTTGATTTGAAGGCAGTTCGGCAACTTATTATGTAAGGGATGTAAGGGATATTAATATCGTTTACAGTTGTTTCGGAATTGTATTTTATGAAGTTCTGTTATGGAGTAAGATTAAATGAACCGCGAAGACGCTCATAGCGCGAAGGAAGAACTGCATCTTCTTCTTTATCTTCCTTCGCGTCCTTTGCGCCTTCGCGGTTTAATCATTCCGATGCAACCGGATTTGATATCACGCTCTTAGCTGTACTGGCATCACTAAAAATGTAGCGTTGACTCCGCCCAAAGGTTGGAAAATTACGGGGGCCAAAGCACCATTTAATTGCAGTTGAATTTCTGGGGATTGAGCCGTTTTTAAGATATCAATCAGATATTTCACGTTGAAGGCAATATCTATACTTTCTCCCGAAATTTGTGCCGGTAGTGACTCTTTACCACTGCCGACATCTTGAGCATCTACAGACAAAGTGATTTCCTGATTCACGGCATTGATGCTGCATTTGAGAATATTATTTTTTTGGTCTGCAAAAACAGCTATTCTTTCTACTGCTGATAAGAACGATCGCCGATCCATTGTAATTTGCCTCTCAAAGGATGGCGGGATCAACTGCCGATATGCTGGATATTGCCCTTCCAAGGTGCGGGTTGTCAGTCGTTGGTCGGCCCATTCAAACACAACTTGACCCTGTTCAAAATGCAGGGTAACAGGTTCAGTCCACTGCCGCATGACTAACATTCTTTCTACTTCCCGCAAGGCTTTGGCTGGGACTGTCACTTCAAATTCTTGTTCTGTTTCTTCTCCTTCGGCTTTTTCATTGGCTGTTTGAACTACTGCTAATCTGTGACCGTCTGTGGCTGCAAATTCTAGACAGTCTTTTAGTACCTTTAAATGCACGCCTGCAAGTACCTGTTTTGCTTCGTCGGGGCTAGTAGCAAATAAAGTTCCTTTGAGTCCTTCTATTAAGGCTTCTGGGCGCAAATTGAGGATTGTTCCTCCTTCTATTGCGGGTAATTCTGGGAATTCTTCTGAGCCCATGCCTCTAACTTGGTAGCTACCAGAACTGCAAGTGAGATATGCTATATACGCCGTGCCATCGTCTCCCGCTTCGTCTTCTAAAGTAATCTCTCCATCTGGGAGTCTCGAAACAATATCGTTGAGCAATTTAGCGGGTATGGTAAAACTGCCACCTCCCGTCACTTCTGCTGCAAAGCTGGTACGAATGCCCAAACTTAGATCGAAAGCTGTCAAGTTAACCCGCTGATTTTCCTCATCCGCTACTAAGAGAACGTTGGCTAGTACGGGATGTGTCGGGCGTGAGGGAACGGCCCGACTTACCAACGAGAGGTTGGTGTTGAGGTCACTTTGGGTGCAAACCAATTTCATGAGATGAAGGTTAATTAACCGGATTTGAGATAGAAGCAAATCCTATCACAGAAAGTCGGTGGGGAATCCCCAGGATTTTTAGCTTCGGGCTGGGGGTTGCTTTTCTGGAGGTGCGCGGTGGAAGATGCTTTTACTTTTTTGAGCTAATTTTCTGGGCGATCGCACTGTACAAACTGTGGAAAATAAATTCAAATGCTTATCGGGTATAGTTTTTGTTGATTTATGCCTGTGGAAAACTTGTGGAAAAGTTGGTATAGTCGATCGCCCAACTCTCGATCATCAAAAACTTTTTGCAGCGAGAGATTAATGTTTTGCACAAAATCATGGTTATTTGTCCACAGGTTTTTCCACAGGTAAGCTTACGGGAATGGGGAATGGGGAATGGGGAATTGGCCAAACAGGGAATGGGGAATTGGGCATTGGTAGCAAATAACTATAGCCTTTCTCAGTTAGGTGAGGTACAGGGGAATGGGGAATGGGGAATGGGGAATGGTAGCAAATAACTATTGACTACTGACTAATGACTACTGACTAATGACTACTGACTACTGACTAATGACTAATGACTACTGACTAATGACTTCTTCTCAACTTTTGCGGCTGATCGCATTAATGCGATCGCTCAATTGACGCAGAGTTTGGGACAAATTCGGGTCAGTGTTCCGCAACTGAGCAATTTTGTCGCAACTGTAAAGCACAGTTGTGTGGTCTTTTCCGCCGAAAATTTCGCCAACTTTCGGTAAACTCAAAGCAGTGTGCTGCCGGATTAAATACATCCCGATTTGACGGGCAAAGCTAATTTCTCGCTTGCGGGAATTGCCTTTCAAATCTTCAACAGAAACCTCAAATGCCTCTGCCACTACTGCGATTACGGCATCGGGAGTCGCTTTTACAGTTTCAGTTTGTGGGTTCAAAACCGGGGAGATATTTTCCACTGTCATCGGCAAACCTGTAATTGAAAGATAGGCTACCGCCCGAATCAAAGCTCCTTCTAATTCTCGAACATTGGAAGTGTAGCTAGAAGCAATATATTCAATGACATCTCGCGGCAACCGCATATTTTCATATTCGGCTTTTTTCTGCAAAATTGCCATTCTGGTTTCCAAGTCTGGTAACTGAATGTCGGCAATTAATCCCATAGAAAATCGCGAACACAAACGCTGTTGTAGGCGGGGGATTTGTTGCGGGGGGCGATCGGAAGCTAAAACTACTTGTTTTCCGGCTTCGTGCAAAGTATTAAAAGTGTGAAAGAATTCTTCTTGAGTGTATTCTTTGCCTTCGATAAATTGAATATCATCTACTAATAAAACATCGGCTTCTCGGTAGTGGTCGCGGAAAGTTTGCATACTATCTTTGCGAATTGCGGCAATCAAATCGTTGGTAAATTTCTCAGTAGAAACGTAAAATATTTTGGCTGTGGGGTCAATTTCTAAGCGGTAATGACCGATCGCCTGCATTAAATGAGTTTTGCCCAAACCGACGCCGCCGCACAAAAATAGGGGATTGAATTCTCGGCCCGGAGACTCGGCTACTGCTAGGGAAGCTGCGTGAGCCATGCGGTTGTTGGAACCGACTACAAAACGGGAAAATAGGTATTTGGGGTTGAGATTGGCTGGTTTGGGGGGATGAAGCGAGTGGCTTTCGGGGACATCGGGGGCGATCGGAGATGGCCAAATCAGTCCTTGCTCGCCGTTACCGTCGGTTTCAGTCCCCCCAGCAATGGTCAAGTAAATTTCTACCCTCAAGCCGAGAATGTCGTAGACTGCATCGGCAATGATTTTGACGTAATATTTCTGCAACCAATTGCGAGCAAAGGGGTTGGGGGCGCTGACGATCAAACAGTTATTTTCCAGTTGTTCGGCTTTGGCTGTTTTGATCCACGTCTCAAAACTAGGTCTGCTCAGTTGTACCTGGAGACGTTCAAGTATCTGATTCCACAGACTTTCGAGGGGAATTTCCACCATCTATCCTCTGTTGCTAGGCATTTAGAGATCGAATTTGTATTCTGGAAAACTCAGTTTAATCGAATTGGCGATTTGGGAGGTTGATCGATCGATCAACATTGTCTGTGGCCGGACGATTGCAAAATGCTTCAATCCTAGATCGACATCATAAATCTTACCTTCTGGGGTAGTAGGGTTGCTTGCTTGTATCTCTCATCCCACCGCTAAATTGAGTACAATTATAGAATGGGACTTCCCGGCGGTATAGTTAAGGGAGTCTGCCGATCGCCCTAAAATTCTGTAAAATTCTGTGGGCCGCAAGTGGCTCACAGGATACGGGAATCAGCTCGCAAATATTTTGATTTGGCAAAAAAGCCTAAAAACCTCGTGATGAAGAGTTCTACTGGCAAATTTTGGAAGCAACCGGCAATTTACATATTATTGCTGGTGACGGGAGCTGGGGCCGCAATGTTGGGCGATCGTCTGACGGCTTCCCGATTACCTGCAAATTCTGGCGATTCGGGACAAAAAACATTGCAGCCGCAATTGCAACTGCCGATTAATACTAAGCCTCAACCTAGTAAACTCTCGCCGCCGAATTCCCGATCGGGGAATCCAGCTAATTTGAATTTTATTGTAGTAGCGGTGCAAAAAGTTGGCCCAGCAGTGGTTCGGATCGATGCTACCCGCAAGGTGAAACCGGGAAATCGAGGGCTGTCGCCGGAAGATTTTTTGGGCTTAGATCCGAATTCAGGCGGCCGGGGTGGGGTGGAACGGGGGACTGGTTCGGGTTTTGCGATCGGTGCTGACGGCGTGATTCTCACTAACGCTCACGTTTTAGAGGGGGCTGATACAGTAAGTGTAACTCTCAGGGACGGCCGCAGCTTTACTGGGCGGGTGTTGGGAGCAGATCAGGTGACGGATGTGGCTGTGGTGAAGATTGAGGCGAATGATGTGCCTGTGGTGACGATCGGCAATTCTGATAAGCTGCTGTCTGGGGAATGGGCGATCGCGATCGGCAATCCTTTGGGTTTGGACAATTCGGTGACAGCGGGGATCATTAGCGCTACGGGGCGATCGAGCAGTGAGGTAGGCGTACCCGACAAGCGGATCGGTTTTATTCAAACAGACGCTGCGATTAATCCGGGGAATTCCGGTGGCCCGCTGCTGAATGCTTCGGGCGAAGTTATTGGCATGAATACGGCGATTATTCAAGGTGCTCAAGGATTGGGCTTTGCAATTCCAATTAAGGCGGCTCAACAAGTTGCGAAGGAACTAATTTCGACGGGCCAAGTCGAACACGCTTATTTGGGCATTGAAATGGCGACGCTAACTCCTGATGTTAAACAGCAAATTAACAGCAACAATAACAGCAACATTCGAGTTACAGTTGATCGAGGAGTTGCTATTATTAATGTTGTTCCGGCTTCTCCCGCTGCGGCATCTGGTTTGCGGCCTGGGGATGTGATTCAAAAGATCAACAATCAGCCGATTATTCAGTCGGAAGCTGTTCAGGAATTCGTGCAAAATGCTAGGGTGGGCGGAATTTTGCAAATGGAGATTAATCGCAATGGACAAATACTCAATTTGAGTGTGAAACCGGGGAATATGCCAGTCCAAAAACTGCGATAAATTGTTGACGGTTGACAGGACTTACGCACGGGTGGTCAGAAACCGGGTTTTTTACGAGAAGACGGGTTACAGACAGAAAAAACGGCAAAAAACCCGGTTTCTTTGGTCTTGATGCGTAAGTCCTAAGTAGGAAAAATCACAAATAACCAATAACAAATAACCAATAACAAATAACCACTAACTATGGCAGAAATATTACAAATATCGCAATTAGGAAATCCCGTATTGCGCCGCCGATCGCAATTTGTGGAGAATATTAAGGACGATCGCCTTCAGCAGTTGATAGACAACTTAATATTTACAGTACAACAGGCAAACGGGGTGGGGATTGCCGCCCCTCAAGTCGCTATGGGCGATCGGCTGTTCATCATCGCATCCCGTCCCAATCTGCGGTATCCCCAAGCACCACACATGGAACCCACAGCCATGATAAATCCCCGAATTATAGCAAGTTCAACAGAGAAAGTCAAAGACTGGGAAGGCTGTTTGAGCATTCCGGGGATACGGGGGTTAGTGCCGAGAAGTCGATCGATTGAGATAGAATACACCAGTAGAGACGGCCAACTCCACCAACAAGAATTAACAGATTTTGTGGCTCGGATTTTTCAACACGAACAGGACCATTTAGACGGAATCGTGTTTTTAGACAGAGTGGAAAGCACCAGAGAACTGATGACTGAGGATGAGTATCAAAAGCAAGTTGTCAACTTACTATAGCGCGTCGCGCGATCGCCCCGGTCTTTCCCGCAGGGTATGAAACGCAGTTGCAGCCTGATAGCTGCCAGTATTTTGTGTTAAACTTGAATTGTGCTTAACAAGTGTATCAACTACGTGCTGAACCATTCCTAGAACGGTGAGATTCCGGGCAGTAAGACACCCTCAGCGTTTTCGTCTGAGAAAGACGCTTGGCACTGCAAGCAACGCAGGATGGGGTTCGTACCGAACTGGCTTAGTGTTGATGCATTGCGAACGAAAGCATAAACCAAAAGTAAGCGTAATTGCAACACCGAAAGGTAGTTGTTTTGAACGTCTAGAGGTGTCTTGACAGCGCCTTTAAGAGTGTCAAAACTTCTTAAGAATCTCCGTACCTTTAGGTCGGAGAGTGTCAAAACACTTGATATAATTGGTAGTAGTAACGCCAGTGATATTGTGAATAGGAGGGCAAATGTCGATCAACTTGGAAAAAGGCGGGAGAATCAATCTCTCTAAAGAAGCACCGGGACTCAAAAGTGCTGGGATCGGTTTGGGATGGGATACCAATGCTACAGACACCGGCGCAGCATTTGACTTAGATGCTTCCGTGTTTATGTTAGGTGCAACTGCGAAAATTCCCAGCGAAAAATACTTTGTTTTTTACAACAACAAAGAGTCCCCAGATACTTCTGTAGTTCATCTGGGAGATAGCAGAACAGGAGAAGGATTTGGCGATGATGAAACAGTGACTGTTGATTTAACTAAAGTCGATCCGGCGGTGCAAGAAATTGTGTTTGTGGTAACAATCCACGAAGCTGAATCGAGGAGGCAAAACTTCGGTCAAGTGCGGAATGCTTTTATCAGGATTTATGATACTACGACTAACATAGAAGTCACTAAGTACGATTTGGATGAGGATTTTTCTAGGGAGACTGCGGTGGAATTTGGCCGACTCTACAAGAAAGATGGCGAGTGGAGGTTCCAAGCCGTCGGACAAGGCTACAATTCAGGCTTACAAAGCTTTGTAGAGAAGTATTCCTGATCGAATGGTGATCGAATACAGCTAAATAAGTCAAGGGAAACTTCCGAAAAATCAAGAATGTTTCCCTTGATTTTAAATCCTATAGGACTTAGGCATAGGTGTCCAGAAACCGGGTTTTTTACGAAAAGACGCGTTGTGAACCCCAGATTATATAAAAAACCCGGTTTCTTGGGTCAGAGTGCATAAGTCCTGTCCTACTAATGAGAGGATAAACCTGATGGGAATTCAATTAAGTAAGGGCGAAAGATTTAATCTTATTCAAGACGCTAATTTACAAAAGGTGTCATTCGCCCTGGGCTGGAAAATGAATCAAACCACTGAAAGCTATGATATAGATGCTTCTATATTCATGTTGGGTGCAGATGGAAAGATTCCCGATGAAAGATACTTGGTATTTTACAATAATCTTCGCTCTCTCGATGACTCTCTACACCATTTAGGAAATCGCAAAACTGGGAAAAACCAAGGAGACAACGAGACGATTGATGTAGATTTG
Organism: Microcoleaceae cyanobacterium UBA9251; assembly: GCA_003542015.1. Lineage (GTDB taxonomy): Bacteria > Cyanobacteriota > Cyanobacteriia > Cyanobacteriales > Microcoleaceae > Microcoleus. Next base: position 16,623 of record DPLL01000003.1, read on the forward strand.
AATAAAATAAGTCCAGCTATCCAGGAAATTATTTTTGTCGTCACCATTCACGAAGCACAGGCAAAAAATCAAAACTTTAGCCAAATCCACAATGCTTTTATTAGACTTTACAATTCCGAAACCGATAGCGAACTTGCTTGCTACAACCTGAAAGAGAATTTTTCAGGAGAGACAGCAGTCGAGTTTGGAAGGTTATATAAAAAAGACGGAAAGTGGAGGTTTCAGGCTGTAGGACAAGGATACAACACTGGCTTACAGAGTTTTGTAGACAAATATTATGTCGAAAATAAACAGGAAAATCAGCAAGCAGAAACTAACTTAAAAATATCAGACTTTGAAATCCCAGAATTAGCAATAACTGAATTAGCAGCTACTCAAATCAAAATTCCCGAATTAGTAATTCCTGCCTTAAAAATCCCCGAATTAGCAATAACTGAATTAGCAACTCCCAAAGATAGTAACAAAATTCAGAAAGCAATAGCTTTCGAGAAACAACTGGAAGAAAAAGCGCCGCACATTTTCAATCTCGTTAAGAAAGCCGATATCTCCCTCCAGAAAGCAAATCTCACCAATCATGATGCTAAGGTAGCGCTGTGCTTGGATATTTCTGTATCTATGTCTGCGCTGTACAGTTCGGGAAAAATTCAGCGTTTGGCTGAGAAGATTTTGGCTTTGGGATGTCGGTTTGATGACAACGCAGCGATGGATATATTTTTGTTTGGCATCAACTCTTGCAATGCGGGCGAAATGACGATCGACAATTTCCCAAACTTCATCCATCATATACTGAAGCGATACCCTTTAGAAGGAGGTACTTATTATGGTAGAGTGATACAGGAGATTAGAAAATTCTATTTTCCCGACTCTCGCGATGGTAGTCGCTACGCACCTATTAGCGCCGATAAACCTGTGTATGTGATGTTTGTCACTGATGGAGCCACTGCGGATGAGTCGGGAACCAAACAACAGCTACAATGGTCGTCTTATGAGCCTCTATTTTGGCAGTTTATGGCGATCGGCAAATCGCAAAAAGATGTCAAAAATAAGGGCGTTGGCGGCTGGTTTTCTAGGGCTACAGCGAGCGATTTTAGCTTTTTGGAGCAACTTGATGAAATGGGCGATCGCCACCTAGACAACGCCGATTTCTTCAGTTTAGAAGACCCCGAAAGTATTGCAGACGAGGAATTATACGATTTGTTGACAGCAGAATATCCCAATTGGGTAAAATCAGCACGACTCAAAAATCTCTTACCCTATAGTTAGCCTCAAAGGCTAATCAAATCTTGTTCTTGGCAATCTTGAAACTTGACTTTTACCTTAACAAAATCACAAAATTATGGCGATCAACTTGACCAAAGGACAATCAATTGTTCTCAGCAAAAGCGAATACGACTTATCCAGACTAACAATGGCTTTGGGATGGGATGTGTCGAAAGCTAAAACAGGTATTTTCGGCAGCAGCGGTGCAAACTTTGACTTGGATGCTTACGCTCTTTTATTGGGGGAAAATGGCAAATTAAAGAACTACAAAGACGATGTAATCTATTACGCTCATTTGGAATCAAAGGATAAAACAGTTGTACACTCAGGCGACAATCTCACCGGGGCTGGAGAGGGCGACGACGAACAGATATTTGTGAAATTGAGTGCTTTGCCAGAACAGTATCACAAAATAGTTTTGGGCGTGAATATTTACGATGCCAAAAATAGAAAACAGCATTTTGGCATGATAGAAAATGCTTTTGTGAGGGCTGTAGATGCGACTGGGAAAGAAATCGCTCGCTATCGCTTGTCAAATGACCCTTCTTATGAAGGAAAATTAAATATGTTGATGGGAGAAGTTTATCGAGAAGGCGGCGATTGGAAGTTTAAGGCGTTGGGAAATCCTTTCGCTGAGGATATGAACGGTGTTGTCGGTTCATTTATGCGGTGATCTTGAAAATGTTTGTTTAACCGCAGATAAACGCAAATAAACGCAGATGAAATTCCATCTGCGTTAATCTGTGTTCATCCGCTAACATCTGCGGTGAAAAAATCTCAATCTAACTGTTTGTAAAACCAGCCATTACAAGATTTTAGGAATCTTTAACAGGCCGCATTGTCGGGAACATCACCGCATCTCGGATGCTTTGAGTATTAGTCAAAAGCATCACCAATCTATCGACACCGATTCCCATACCGGCACAATTAGGCATTCCTAAAGATAAGGCTTGAATAAAGTCTTCATCCATTGGATGCGCTTCATCATCCCCTGCATCTTTCTGTGCTAATTGTTCCTCAAACCGCTTTCTTTGCTCCTTCGGATCGTTCAATTCCGAGAAACCGTTCGAGTATTCCATCCCGTTGATAAATAACTCGAAACGCTCGACAAATCCCGGTTTGTTGCGATGTCCTTTGGCGAGGGGACTGACTTCTACGGGAAAGTCAATGATGAAAGTTGGCTGAATTAGTTTGGGCACAACTAATTTGTCAAAGACAGCGTACAGCACGTAACCTAAACTCTGTTTTTCTAATTTAGAAAGGTGCAGTTCTAGTTTAGTTGCAGAGGCGATCGCACTTTCGAGATCCAAGCTATCAAAATCCAATCCAAACTCGTCTCTGACAGCTTCCACCATAGTTTTCACTTCCCAGTGCGTGCCGCTAAAACTGGGATATTTTTCGCTGTAGTCGAACTTCCGTTCTAAACTAATCATCTGTCCCTGATTTTCAATTTCTTTGACCTCCCCAAGTACAGCCTGAGCTGCACAACACATGACATCTTCTACCACTGCTAAAATGTCGAAGTAATCTGCGTAAGATTGGTAAACTTCCAAAGAGGTAAACTCAGGATTGTGGGTACTATCAATCCCCTCATTCCTAAAGGCTTTTCCGAGTTCAAATACTCGCTCAAAACCGCCACAAATTGCCCTTTTTAAGAACAGTTCGGGAGCGACTCGCAAATACAAATCCACATCCAAAGCATTGTGGTGAGTGATGAATGGCTTAGCAGCAGCGCCGCCGTAAATTGCTTGCAGTGTCGGGGTTTCTATTTCATGAAAATCGGCTTTCCAGAGATAGGAGCGGATGTTCTGGACGATGCGACTACGGAGCATAAAACGGTTGAAAGCATCTTGGTTGCTCGCTAAATCCATTTCGCGATGGCGACGGCAAACTTCGGGGTCGTTAATTCCGTAATAAGAGTCGGGAAATTGAATAGTAGCTTTTGATAACAGCGTGAATTGCCGCACTGAAATCGAAAGTTCTCCCTTTTGAGTGCGACAACCGATGCCTTCGACGCCGACAAAATCGCCGACATCGAGCAAAGTTTTAATTTGCTTGAAGCTCAAACCGACTTCGCCAGTGACGACTTTTTTCTCAATTTTGAGTTGGATTTTGTCTGTGGCGTCTTTTAAATCGATGAAGCAAATGCTGCCGCTGTCTCGCTTGGAAGTGATGCGGCCCCCTACTCGCAGGGAAATTTCTTCGGGGTCGCTTTCTCCATTTTGGAGTTCTTTTCCCGGCTGACTAAATAATTCGCGAACTTGCTTGGTTGTGTGCGATCGCGCGTAAGATTGGCTGGGATATGGTTCTATGCCTTGCGATCGCAGTTCGTCTACTTTTTGACTGCGGACTTCGGCTTCACTGAGAGTCATTCGTTATTGCCTGATTAAAATTGCAAATATAGCAGAAGGAAGAAGGAAGTTCGGCAACGGATTTTGTAACGGATGTAACGGATGTAACGGATGTCGGAAGAAGGAAGAAACACAACGCAATCATAGCAATAGTTTCAGCGATTTTTACGACCAACAGTCAACACTCAACAGCGGTGCCCTGAGCGGAGCGTCGCCCGCTCGCGTAGTCGAAGGGTCGAAGGGTCAACACTCAACAGCACAACGCCGCCCAAATCTTAAAAAATTAAGTTGTCTATCGAGTCCAAGTGGTGAGATGATCTGTAGTGCAGCCTCACGGCAGTTCCACAGAAACTGAACAGTAGAGCCGATCGTCGATCGAACTCGACTCATCGCACCTCTGTCAGAATCGACCACACACACTCACTCTTAGATCTAAAAACCATAATTATGGCTGTTGCAACCCAATCACTCGAAGAACTCTGCATCAACTCTATCCGCTTTCTCGCCATCGATGCGGTAGAAAAAGCAAAATCAGGACATCCAGGATTGCCGATGGGCGCTGCCCCTATGGCCTTCGTGCTGTGGGATCGGTTTATGCGGTTCAACCCAAAAAATCCCAAGTGGTTCAATCGCGATCGCTTCGTCCTCTCCGCCGGCCACGGCTGTATGCTACAGTACGCCCTCATGTACTTGACCGGCTACGATAGCGTCACCCTCGACGACATCAAGCAATTTCGCCAGTGGGACTCCAAAACCCCCGGACACCCCGAAAACTTCGTCACAGAAGGCATAGAAGTTACCACAGGCCCCCTGGGACAAGGCATTGCTAACGGTGTCGGTTTGGCAATGGCAGAAGCTCACCTCGCCGCTAAATTTAACAAGCCCGGTAACACAATTGTTGACCACTACACCTATGTAATTATGGGTGATGGTTGCCAGATGGAAGGCGTTTCTAGCGAAGCTTGTTCTTTGGCTGGACACCTCGGACTAGGTAAATTAATTGCTCTCTATGATGACAATCACATCTCGATTGAAGGCGACACTAACTTAGCCTTTACTGAAGATGTCGGCAAGCGTTTTGAAGCCTACAACTGGCACGTCATTACTGTAGACAATGACGCTCTAGACCAAGATACTAGCTTGGCCGCAGTTCACAAAGCTATTGAAGAAGCCAAGCAAGTCACGGACAAACCGTCCATGATTAAAGTCCGCACAATTATTGGTTTTGGTTCTCCCAACAAGCGCAATAGTTACAGCGCTCACGGTGCTGCTTTGGGTGCCGCTGAAGTGCAAGCAACTCGCGATTTCTTGAAATGGGAATATGAGCCGTTTGTGATTCCTGGTGATGCTTTGGCTCACTTCCGCCAAGCAGTCGATCGCGGTGCTCAATCCGAGCAAGAATGGCAGAAAGCTTTTGATGCTTATAAAGCAGCATATCCCGCCGAAGCCGCAGAATATGAGCGCACTGTTGCTGGCAAACTTCCCGAAGGTTGGGACAAAGTTTTGCCTACCTACAAGCCCGAAGATGCGGCTGATTCGAGTCGGAATCATTCTGGAAAATGTTTGAATGCTTTGGCAGCTGTGTTACCTGAATTGATCGGCGGTTCCGCTGATTTGGCTTCTTCTAACATGACTTTGTTGAAGGGTGAAAAAGACTTCCAAAAAGGTCAATACGAAGGACGTAACCTGCGGTTTGGTGTGCGGGAACACGCTATGGGGGCGATCGCCAACGGCTTGCTCCTCCACGGCGGTTTGATTCCTTACTGCGCTACTTTCTTGGTATTTGCTGACTATATGCGGGGCGCAATTCGTCTGTCTGCACTCTCGGAAGCTGGAGTTATTTATGTAATGACTCACGACTCCGTAGCCTTGGGCGAAGATGGCCCGACTCACCAACCCGTAGAAACGATCGCCTCTCTGCGCGCAATTCCCGATTTGTTGGTAATGCGCCCTGCGGATGGTAACGAAACATCCGGTTCTTACAAGGTGGCAATTGAAAGCCGCACGCGCCCAACTTTAATGGCTCTGTCCCGTCAAAACTTGCCTAACTTGGCCGGAAGTTCGATGGAAGGAACAGCCAAAGGCGCTTACATTTTGTCTGATGACGGTGGCACTCCCGACATCATTTTAATCGGCACCGGTGGCGAAACTTACCTTTGCGTTGATGCGGCTGAAAAATTGCGCGCCGCCGGCAATAAAGTGCGGGTAGTTTCGATGCCTTGCTGGGAATTGTTTGATGCACAAGATGCAGCTTACCGTGAATCTGTACTGCCAAAAGCTGTTACTAAACGGTTGGCAGTTGAAGCGGCTTCTAGCTTCGGCTGGGGACGTTATTTGGGTTCTGAAGGTGATAGCATCAGTATCGACAGATTCGGCGTTTCTGCACCGGGTCCCGTTGCTTTAGAAAAGTTTGGCTACACCGTTGAGAATGTGGTAGCTAAGGCTCAGGCGCTGTTGGGCTAATAGCAACAGCATAATTGAGTTTGGGGCGGGCTTCTGGCTCGCCCCTTTTTTATAGCTAAATCTTTAGTCCTGGACGCACAGACTCTACTTGTAGGGTGCGCACTGCGCACCTTACCACCACTACTTGTANNCCGCAAGCGTTGCGAAGGATCTCTGAGATTCTTCAGTTCCTTCGCGACCCTCATGACTCAGCATGACACAGACACTTTGCGTAAGTCCTAACTATATTAAAAATTTAAGATAACTTATAAGTTATGGTGTCATATCCGGTTTTATTCTCTTGATTTCCTGTAAGCTGCACCTTAACCTTATGCTCGGTAATTTTTTTAATAACCTATTATTCACCGGGAAGTATATTCCTCATGGCCACTGTTACCTTTGGCAGCGAGAATTAGTCTGGCTCCATATAGTCTCAGACTCCCTGATTGCTCTCGCCTATTACGCCATACCCCTATCGCTGCTTTATGTTGTCTTTCAACGAAAAGACTTGCCCTTTCGCAACATTTTTTTGCTGTTTGGAGCCTTCATTCTCTCCTGCGGCACTACTCATGTGATGGAAGTTTGGACACTTTGGCATCCTGTTTATTGGCTTTCTGGCAGCTTGAAACTTATTACCGCTTTAATTTCTGCTTACACCGCTTTCGCATTAATTCCTTTGATTCCCCAAGCATTAGCTCTCCCCAGTCCCACTCAATTAGAGATAATTAATCAAAGACTGCAAAAAGAAATCAGCGAACGCCAAAAAAATGCGACAACTTTGTTAGAATTGACTGAACTGCAAAATGCGATTATTAACAGCGCTAACTACACAATTATTTCCGCCGATACCGATGGTACAATTAAAACATTTAATCTGGCTGCACAGCAATATCTAGGCTACTCGCCAGAGGAAGTTGTGGGTAAATTAACACCAGAAATAATTCATGATCCTCTGGAGGTGGAGCAGAGAGCTGAAGTTCTTTCTCAAGAATTTGGAGTGAAAATAAAGCCTGGCTTTGAGGTTTTTGTTGCCTGGGCGCGCCGGGGAATAGCTGATGAGAATGAATGGACTTATATTCGCAAAGACGGTTCGCGTTTCCCGGTGCTGGTATCGGTGACTGCGTTATATGACAGCGAGGGAAATATTAACGGTTTTGTGGGTATTGGTCAGGATATTAGCGATCGCAAACAAGCTGAAAAAGAGCTGCGCGAACTCAATATTGCTATGCAAAATGCGGTGGAAGGTATTGCGCGGCTAGATAGTTCAGGACGCTACGTGAATGTTAACCGAGCTTACGCTAATAAATGCGGTTACAAACCAGAAGAAATGATCGGCATGGAATGGCGAATAACCATACATCCTGACGATGTTGAGATGTTGATATTAGCTGTTCATGAAATGCTAACTTCGGGCAAAGTAGAAGTTGAAGCTAGAGGTGTGCGGAAAGATGGCTTGTTTTTTTACAACAAAATCACAATGGTAAAAGCTTGCGACGAACAAGGGATCTGTAACGGACACCACTGTTTTATGAAAGATATCACCGAGCGTAAATTAACTGACACAGCTTTGCAAGAAAGTGAATTTCGATACAGACAAATAGTTGAATTAGCTGAAGAAGGTATTTGGGTCATTGACAGCAAGGCTCGCACGATTTACGTCAACCAAGCAATGGGGCGAATGCTCGGATATACCGAATTAGAAATGTTCGGGAGAGCGCTTTTTGATTTCATGGACGAAGAGGGAAAACAGCAAACTAGCGAATATGTCGATCGGGGCAAGCCAGGAATTGCTGAAAGACACGAGTTGAGACTAAAAAGTAAGGATGGTAAAGATGTTTGGACTTATATGTCTACCAGTCAAGTCCTGGATAAAAAAGGTAATCTGCTGTCCAGTTGTGCCTTGGTTTACAATATTACAGACCGCAAAGAAATAGAGCGGCAAATGCTGCAACTTACAGAAGATTTGAAGCGTTCTAATCAAGAATTAGAACAATTTGCTTATGTGGCTTCCCACGATTTACAAGAACCCCTCAGATCTGTTACCAGTTACACTCAATTGTTAGCCCAGCGCTATCAAGGTAATTTGGATGCTAAAGCAGATAAATATATTAATTATATTGTTGATGGCGCTTCCAGAATGCAACAATTAATTAACGATTTGTTAGCTTATTCGCGATTGGGAAAGAGGGTTCAGGAATTTGAGGCGGCGGATTGCAACGCTGCTGTGCAGCAAAGTTTGTGCAATTTGCAAATTGCGATCGCCGAAAAGAATGCTGTCATCACTTACGAATCCCTACCAACCGTGATGGCAGATGAATTTCAACTTGTACAATTATTCCAAAACTTGATCGGCAATGCCATCAAATTCTGCCAAGATGTCCCCATAATTCATATTGCTGCTAGTAGGAACGAGAGCGAATGGCTGTTCAGTGTCCGTGATAACGGCATTGGCATCGATCCAGAGTATGCCGATCGCATTTTTCTCATTTTTGAGCGCCTGCACTCCCGTCGCGAATATTCCGGCACTGGCATAGGTTTGGCAATATGCCAGCGCATTGTGGAACGCCACGGCGGACGGATCTGGGTTGAGTCTCAGTCGGGAGAAGGAGCGACTTTTTACTTTACTATTCCTATAATTAGAATTTCAGCGATCTAGCTGCAAATTTTTCTATATAATAATCAAAATGATGTGGCGGTTATGAAAAATACAAACACAGTTAAACCCAGAGAAATTCTGTTGATAGAAGATTCTCCCAGCGACGCTGACTTGGCAAGAGAGGCTCTCAGTCAGGGTACAATTTTAAAGAACTTACATTGCGTGGAGGATGGAGTCGAAGCAATCAAGTTTTTACGCAAAGAAGAACCCTATGTCAGTGTACCCCGTCCCAACTTAATTTTACTTGACCTGAATTTGCCCAAAAAAAGTGGTATAGAAGTGTTAGCAGAAATTAAGACAGACCAAAATTTAAAACTAATTCCCGTAGTAATTTTCAGCACTTCAGCAGCCCCAGAGGATATTCTCAAGTCCTACTCGCTGCACGCCAACTGTTATATTACAAAACCAGTAGATTTCTTACAATTTACTAAGGTAGTTAGGTTAATTGAAGAGTTCTGGCTAGCAGTAGTCCAACTTCCGGTCATTTAATTGATAGAAGAGTTTGGGTGGTGGTGATACTTGCCAAACTATAATTTTAAAGTTAAAAAGGAAAGGGAAAGCAAAAGAGTTTAAGATAATATTTGCAGAGTGCAAATCTGAGGAGAAAGAACGTCAAAGCTATGTGGATTAAGATTCTGTTGGTAGAAGACAATCCGGCTGATGCTGATTTGCTGGCAGAGCTGCTGGAAGTATCTGTGGGCGTAGAATGGGAACTGGTGTCTGTTGAGTTCCTGCACGAAGCGATCGCACATCTGAGTCAACAGCCCTTTGATGTAGTTTTGCTTGACCTTTCTTTACCGGATAGCCACGGTTTGGAAACCCTAACTCGCCTCCGAGAAGTGGCCCCGGATACAGCAATGGTGGTAATGACCGGCTTGAATGATGAGGCCGTTGGATTGAAGTCTGTTCGCTTGGGAGCTCAAGACTATATTGTCAAAGGTCAAATTACCACCCAATTATTAGTGCGGACAATCCGTTACGCGATCGAACGTTCTCAAACNNACTCCCGCAGGAATTGTGTTAGAAATTAACCAGACAGCGCTAGAATTTTCCGGGATTCGATCGCAAAATTTTGTGGGCCTCCCGATTTGGGAACTGCCGATTTGGAAACAGTCACCAAATGCTAAACAACAATTAAAAGAAGCGATCGCCAAAGCTGCTATGGGCGAGTTTTTTCGCAGCGAAATAGACTTGTCAGGAAAAGGCGACCAAGTTATGACAGTTGATTTCTCGCTCAATCCGGTCAAAAATGAGACAGGACAAGTTTTGCTACTGATTGCTGAAGCACGGGATATTAGCGATCGCAAGCTCGCGACAGCCGAAATTATCAAAGCACTCGCACGAGAAAAAGAACTTTCCGAACTCCGAGCCAAATTTGTGACAATGGTTTCCCATGAGTTTCGCACCCCGCTGACAACTATCCAATTTTCCGCTGGATTGCTGCAAGATTACAGCTCTAATTGGTCGAGCGAGAAAAAATCTACTCATTTTATGCGGATTCAACTAGCAATTAAACGCATGACAGAGTTATTAGAGGATATCCTAGTAATTGGCAAAATCGAAGCAAATACACTACAGTTTCAACCAGTTTCTTTAAACCTCGAAAAATTCTGCCGTCAACTCGTAGAAGAACAGCAACTCAATGACAGCAACCAACACCCGATCGCCTTGATTGTGTCAGGCGACAACACCGACGCTCAAATGGATGAAAAACTCCTGCGGCAAATATTGGGAAACTTACTCTCAAATGCCCTCAAGTATTCTCCGGTCGGAACTGCTGTTGACTTCCACCTAAACAATCAAAATGGAGAGGTGATTTTTCAAATCAAAGACCGAGGAATCGGGATTCCCCAAGCCGACCAAGAGCGGATATTGGAGACATTTTACCGCGCTACAAATGTCGGCAATATTTCAGGAACAGGTCTGGGTTTAGCAATTGTAAAAAGGGCTGTGGAACTTCACGGAGGCACCCTCGCCATCAACAGTCAAGAAGGGATAGGTACAACTTTCACCATTACCTTACCTTTGATTTATCATCCCGACNNATTTTTCGGCTGTATGAGTTTCCCCAAAAAATACTAACTCAAAAACCAAGGAGAGACAATCATGGCAAAAATTTTAGTAATTGAAGACGAAGCATCGATTAGAGAAAACATTTTAGAGTTGCTAGAAGCCGAGAATTTTGAAGCCCTGGGAGCTGCTAACGGTAAAGTCGGCATCAAAATGGCGATCGCACAAATGCCCGATTTAATTCTCTGCGACATGATGATGCCAGAAATTGACGGTCAGGGTGTCCTCAAAGCATTGCGAGCCGAACCTGTAACTGCAACAATTCCGTTTATTTTCCTCACAGCAAAAGCCGAAAAAACCGACATTCGCCTCGGTATGGAACAAGGAGCAGACGATTACATTACCAAACCTTGTACGCCCCAAGAACTCCTCAAAGCAATTGCTATTCGACTAGAAAAACACCAAGCAATTAGCAGACAATCTCAAAAAACACTAGACGAATTGCGCTCCAATATTAGTATGTCACTACCTCACGAATTGCGGACTCCCTTGAATGCAATTCTCGGTTTTTCCGAGCTAATATTATCAGAATACCGTCTCTTAGAGGAATCGGAAATCTTAGAAATGATCGGTCACATCCAAGCTTCAGGTCATCGTTTATATAGGCTGATTCAGAATTTTTTACTCTATGCCGATCTGCAAATAGCAGCAACCAATCCCGAACTGCTAAAAGAGATGCGAAACAGCGAATTTAGCTGCGTCAAATCTTTACTATCTGAAAAAGCGAGACAGCAAGCAAAGCAGGCTAATAGAACAGAAGATTTACAATTAAACTTGCAAGATTCATCAGTAGCAATTGATGCTATAAGACTCACAAAAATCCTTGAAGAACTGCTCGACAATGCCTTCAAGTTTTCATCAGAAGGAACGCCAATTTCTGTGAGCACTTTGGTTGAAGATAAAACTTTTATTCTGTCTGTAAAAGACCAAGGGCGCGGCATGACGGCCGATCAAATAGCACAACTGGAAGCTTATATGCAGTTCGATCGCAAACACTACCAACAAGCAGGTTTGGGATTAGGGCTAGCAATAGTTCAACGCCTTGCAGAATTGCACGGAGGAGAATTAAAGATCGAAAGTTCGCCCCAAAAAGAAACAATAGTATCCGTTTTTCTACCAGTTTAAGTATCATCTTTCATGGAATTAATAATTATATAATTTGCTTGCGCCCTAGGGGCGGGTTTTCAAACTTTCCCATCAGATTCAGAACCCCATAAATCCCCCTTAACAAGGGAGTAGGGTGTGAGTAGGAGTTGACTTTGATGCTCATTCTCCCCCCTTGGGAAGGGGGGCGAGGGGGGGGATATCCGGGGTTGAAAAACACGCCTCCGGGGCTGGTTTTACCAACTATCTATGTCTCAAACTAACGATAGCGCCTCGATTTCATTCAAACAGACGCCGCCATCAATCCCGGCAATTCCGGCGGCCCGCTGTTAAACGGTTCAGGAGAAGTGATTGGGATTAATACCAATTTAATGGGTCGTTGCATATATCTCGATCCCCCTCGCATCCCCCTTAATAAGGGAGTAGGGTGTGAGTAGGGGGTGACGAAAGATCAGAATCTTGTTCCCCCCTTATTNNGCCTCATAAAAAACTGGTATAACACAGCAATTCGAGCCGACGCAATGGGTATTGGCTTTGCAATTCCCATCAACAAAGCTAAAGCTATTTACGCACAGTTAGCCAAGGGAGAACAAGTCAGTCATCCATTTTTGGGAATTCAAATGATTGATTTGACTCCTGAAATTGCTAGAGAGAATAATGCCGATCCTAATGCTGTTTTGATCGTACCGGAAGTTAAGGGGGTTTTAGTGATGCGAGTTGTGCCAAATACGCCTGCTGAGAAAGCGGGGATTCGTAAAGGAGATGCGATCGTGCAAATTGACGGCGAATTTGTCACGACGGCGGAACAGTTGCAAAATCTGGTGGAAAATAGCCAAATCGGTCAAAGTTTGAAACTGAAATTGCGGCGGGGTTCTGTGACGAAAGATGTGGTTGTTCAAACGGCTCAATTGAGAGATTTTTAGAGAAGAAGGGGGTATTTTTCCCAGTCTAGGAGTGAAGAGTAGATTTTGAGGCCGGTAGGGGCAATCCAGAAGTGGTTGCCCCATTTGTGCCTTCTGTGGATTTGGGGCAGTGGTGTTTTTTGACCCGTTGCAGGTAGATGTGGTTGGCGGGGCGATCGGGGTTGTGTACGCGGCGCTGTGTTGATGCAGAGGAGTTGGAGGGTTTGGTGGAATCTTTGGGGCAGTGGTAAGATGGAAAAATGAATTCAAGGTTGTTTTATGTCAAATCCTGAATTGGAGCAACTGTGGCAGTTATCCCGTGATGAGAAGTCTCAAATGAAAGTTGTCATGACCTATGATGAGATAGCCGGCTTATGCGAGGAGCTTGGATACAGGGACAAGTTGCGTTTGGCGCAAATGCTGATACAGCTAGCCAGAAAAGAAGAGGAAACTCAAAACCCTCAACGCCGAATTGAAGAGAACCGGAAAGACTTATCGAAACCTCAAAATAGCTCGGAAGTAGTTCAATATGTTTTTGAAAGGCTCATAAAGTTAAAGCCAGCCAAAATAAGCTCACTTCAGAATTCAATCGGCGCCATGTTTCAATTTCAAGGCGGAATTTCTGAGTCTGAACAAGAAAGAATAATATCTGAACTTCAAAATTTAAAATACATACAAATTGATGCAAACAATCGAGTCACATATTTAAGGAATTACAGGCAAAACGGGTCGTAAACCATCGTTGGGAACAGCAGAAGTGATGGGTAGAACTGTGACGCAAGCTGCGTTGATTAAAAGCAGTTCCTGAAATAATTACCGCTGGTCGAGTCTTACGGATTTCTGTACCAACTGAGGGATCGAAATTCACAAGCCAGATGCTTCCCAGTCGGTAATCGCTGCTTGCTGCCATGCTTCATCCTCATCGGTTAATTCATCACTTAGTTCATCCAGCAATAAACAAGCTTCTACCATTGCCTGCTGTTCTTGTTGTTTGCGCCACGCTTGCAATAAAACCTCAACTAGCCGACTGCGATTTTCTACACGCTGGTCAATGTAACGCACTAACTCATCTGGCAAAGAGATAGATACTTTCATATTATTTATGCCACTTTTAATACTACCAATGGTAGCACATCGATCGCGCAGATTGCAAGTAGGGTGCGTCGCCATCTATAATCTACAAGTTATATCCAAAATCTCGCAGCGACGCACCCTACGGATTAACACTACACAAAATTAGCAAGTAGGGTGCGTCGCCATCTATAATCTGCAAGTTATATCCAAAATCTCGCAGCGACGCATCCTACGGATTAACACTACACAAAATTAGCCGGATCTTGATCCCGCCGATGCTTCAGCAGAATCGGAGTACCTTGCGAATCGCCCACCAAAGCCGCCGTTTCCTCCAACGCTTCCCTGAATCGCTTCGCCGCGTAAATCGACATATCACGGGGCACATTCACGCGATCGCGCAAATACCGCAAAGCCCCATCAGAACCAACTGGTGGCGTACAAACTTCCCCAGTCATCATCAAAGTTAAAGCACAACGCAAAGCCTCATCAAATAAATTGTCATCCGCAGGATTGACTTTAATAATGTTGCTGTGATGCTTAATAACGCGGTGGAGTGCTTCAGCGCGGGAGGTTTCCGGTTCTGGATACATCACATCCGGTAATCCAGCCCAAGGGCCATTATCCACGCGGGCTTTGTTGAGTAGCATTTGCGGTTCCCCGTTTTCATAACAGCCGCCCATTTGAGGCGGTAAATCATGTACATGAGTATGAAAATCGCTTTGAGTACCGCGATAAGTCGATCGGCTTTCCATCCCCGCAAACCAGTCTGCAAAGCGCGGGTTTTCTTCCCGCATGGAGTAGCCTTTGTAATAGAAAAGACTGGCATTCATCCGTTCGACATAGGGCGTAAAGATGACATCCGCCGTGCCAAATTCATCGAGGAAATAAGGCCCCGGAGTGCTAGCCAAGGCTGCTTCAACTTGGGCGACGACGCTGATAAATTGGTTGCGGTTGTGTTGTTCTGCTTTGGCTGAATTTGCTGGGTAGCACAGCCAAGTACACCAGGCTCTAAATAGCAGTCTTTCCAGTCGTCTCAGGGGAAGGACTTTCGGGTTTTCCATGCCCAAACTCAAGGGGCCAAAGACTCGTTCTAGGGCGATTAAAATGTCATCGCTTTCGGTGATGATGCGGCCGTCTAGCTCGATCGCGGGTAACATTCCCGATGGCACTTTGCGCTTGTACCAGCTTTCTTTTTCCCCATAGCAGAACATGGTCACTTTGTCAATACGGTAGGGGATTTGTTTTTCTTCTAGCCACAGCCAGATTTTTTGGCAGTAGGGACACCACGCATGGTTGTCGCGGTATAGGGTGACTCGCACATCGGATTCGGTTTTACCGAAGAGGCGCAACCGGGATTGGGCGTTGGTTGGCCCGTTGATGCGATCGATTTGAAAGTCTGTGAGGGCTTCTAATTCTGTCCAGCTTAGGGGGGTTGCGATCATGGGATTTGAGATTTTAGATTTTAGAGTTTAGAGTTTAGATTTTAGATTGGATAATTACCTATTTTACGGAATTCAAATTATTTAATTTCCTAGGTTGTATTATTCTCAAGAACAGGCAAGATGCCTGTTCCACAAACAGTGAGTTTTTTGGTAGGGAGGGCTGGAAGTCCTGCCCATAAAATGGTTATTGAATTCTAGTTTAACATCTCAGTTTCACCAGGGAGATGCTAAATTTGCCCCGCAGGTGGCGTGTCTTGAATTTTAGTGAGTGCTGCTTTCATTTCTGGAGTATCTAAGAACTTTTGGGTGGCTGCGATTAGGCGATCGCCCCAGAGGTTTTCTTTGAGAAAATCTACCGTAGCATAGCGTTTGTCGAGTTTCAGAGCTGCTTCTCCCATCGCTAAGCCTTTTGCTTTGTCGCCTTTGGTATACAATGCTACTGCTAGAGCTAGCATTGGTTCTGCTGCTTTGTTGTCGAGGGCGATCGACTGTTCCCATCGTTTGATGGCACTATCGACATCTCCCATTTCGTATTTGACTAATCCGATATTGTTGATAGCGGGCCAGAGATTTTTTTCTAAAGCAAAGGCTTTTTCATATTGGGCGATCGCCTGATCAAACCGTTTGAGCTTGTAAAAAGCATTGCCTAAATCAAATAATGCACCGGGAGTATTTGGTTTTAACTTTAATCCTGCTTGTAAGTATTCAACTGCTTTTTCATACTTGGCTTGCCGAAAATGAGCTTCTCCCAAAACAAATTTAATTGCAGGATTTTCTGGCGACAGAGATTGAGCTTGTTGCAAAGCCACAATGCCTTTATCAAACTGCTCGACTTGAAGGTACAAGCTGCCTAACAAAGTCCAAGCTTGAGAATTCTTGGGGGCTAATTGTGTGGCGAGTTCGGCTCTGGGTACCGCCAGTTGGTACTGCTGGAGTCGGGCTAGCTGGACGGCTTCTTCTGCAAGGCTCAAGGCTGTTTGTTCGAGTTGGGCAGAGTCGATTTGCAGGGTGTAAGGCAGGAGTGCCTGTGCGACAACAGGCTTGGGCATTGTCCACAAACCGAGTGCGAGTAGCAGAGATAGTAGAGGAAGACGATTAGGCACGCGAGCAGCCCCAGCAAAAAATATAAAGGTTTCTCGATCGCCTATAATAACCCATAATTGGGTAATTGGTAATAGGTAATTGGTAATAGGTAATTGGTAATTGGTAATTGGTCATTGGTCATTGGTCATTGGTCATTGGTAATAGTTTTGAATTTTAAGATGGCCGCGAGCGAGTTCGCAACCCTTCGCAATTTTGCCGAGGAAACTCTTTAACTTACAGCATAAGTCA
>DPLL01000012.1 GCA_003542015.1 Microcoleaceae cyanobacterium UBA9251
GCTTCGTTGCCGAACTTCCTTCTACTTATTATTGATCGTAGTTGCCGCCGACGCCGATTTGGGTATTGTAGATTTTGGCATTAGTGATTGTCATATCTTCCATTGAGGCACCGGATACATCTGCGGTGTTAATGATGGCTGCGGTCAGATTTGCCCGATCGAGGTCTGCATCATTTAAACTAGCATTAGTCAGAAAAACTGCCGTCATGTTAGCACCAGTCAAGTTAGCACCAGTCAAATCAGCGCCTTCGAGGTTAGCCTGAGACAGATTTGCTCCTTGCAAATTGGCCGATCTCAAATCAGCACCAATTAAATGAGCGCCTTTCAAATCAGCCCCTGACAAATCGCACCGCAAACATTGCCCCGTTGACAGCAACTGTTTGACGTGTAGGGGATTTTCGGCGCGGGCGGGGCCAACTAATACTAGGGGAGTAATTAACAGAGTAGCAGCTAAGATATAGCGTTTCATAATCCCTCTTCCTCACTTGATAGGGTGATTCACTTCTTTTATTTATACCTACAATATTAGCATACTTTTTCGCAGAATCTGCGATGGAATTCAGAAAATATTTGTAACAGTGGCGCTTCCCTCAGTGCCACCTAGGGCCCTGCTAATTTTCACAAAAATTAACACGCATTTTTTGAGTAATCATACTTTCAAAGCCTAACTGGGAATGGGAAGAGGCTGGTATTTCTGAAGGTAGATGTGAAGGGCGATCGCACCTGATACCATTATAGACCCAAAGGATGAGATTATTTTTAATAAAACTGTCACTTCACTGAGACTTTAGACTTAAAATAAAGATCAGCTTATAATAAAAAAGACCTATTGGCAGAACAGTCGCCAGCGCGATCGACAAGACGACAGCCCCAACCCTTCCCCAACAGCAGGTGCACTCTTTGATAACATCTCACAAAAAACCTTAAGTAGAAGTCCGATGGAAGAAGGAAGAAGGAAGAAGGAAGAATGCTCATACAGCCTGTATCTTACGTTTAATTAGGTGGATTTACTTAATGAGCTGTTCTTCAGTAGTATCTTTCTTTGATAACATCTAAAACTTACCTGCTGCAAACAGGTATAGCAGTTCTCAATCTTGGTGAGGTATGCCCTATGCCCTATGCCCTATGCCCTATGCCCTATGCCCTATGCCCTATGCCCTATGCCCTATGCCCTATGCCCGCCGATCAAGCGTGNNGCACCCCACTGTTACTGAGAAAGGCACTATAGCCTTTCTCAAAACTGGTGTACCCCAAGAGCGATCGCCAAAATGATTAAATATGATAAAAAACGATGCCTCCAAGTATTTGCCAACCTTAGATCAAGTAATTGACCTAACCCCCTTGACAGTTACGCCCGATACCCCACTAGCGGAAGTGATTACCCTGATGGGCCAACGACGGGGAAGTTGTCCTTTGGAAACAGAGGCTCCAACAACTATCTACCGCCAACTAACAGCAATCACAAATCCCCTCACCTCAAGCGAACTTCGAGACGTGAGAGGTAGCTGCGTCTTTATCATCGAAAAATCTGCCTCAGCATCTGCTAAAAATTCTCAGTTGCAAGGCATATTTACCGAGAGGGATCTCGTCGATTTGATTGCATCAGGCAAAAACTTAAAAGGTGTGAAAATCGCAGAGGTAATGAGTCAACCAACAACGACTCTCACAAAATCTCAGGCTCAAGATATTTTCAGCGCCCTAATTCTGCTCCGCCAACAAAAAATTCACCACTTACCAATATTAGACAATACAGGTCAACTCCTAGGAGTAATTACCCCCGAAAGCATTCGCCAAGCTATGCTGCAACCGGCCAATATCTTGAAAATGCGATCGGTGAAAGAAGTAATGACAACTCAAGTCATTCAAGCACCAGTTACAGCCTCAGTCATCAGCTTAGCCGAGTTGATGGCGAAACACCGCGTTAGCTGCGTGGTAATTACAGAAAAAACAGGCTCACTAATCAATTCGCAATTCCCAATTCCCGTAGGCATCGTCACAGAACGAGATATTGTCGAATTTCAAGCTTTAGATATAGATTTGTCAAAAAAGATCGCCCAAACAGTGATGAGTACCCCCTTATTTAGTCTCAAACCAGAAGACTCACTGTGGGTAGCTCATCAAGAAATGCAGCAGCGTTTAGTACGCAGGTTGGTTGTTACCTCAGAAGGGGGAGAACTCCTGGGAATAGTTACCCAAACCAGCTTGCTGGGCGTACTTGACCCGATGGAAATGTCGGGCATCATCGATATTTTACACGCTTGTGTCGAAGAACGAACTAGCGAATTAGAAAAAGCGATCGCCTCCCTCAGCTTGACTAACGCCCGATTGGAAAGCGAAATTGCTACCCGCGAAGCGGCTGAGGCGAGGTTACATCTTTTAGAATCGGCTGTAGTTAACGCTAATGATGCGATCGTGATTATGGATGCGGGATCTACCGATATCTCCGACCCTACCATTATCTACGTCAACGAAGCTTTTACCCAAATGACGGGCTATCTTCCCGAAGAAATCATCGGGCAGAGCCCTAGTTGTCTGCGCGGGCCCGACAGCGACTCGGCCCAAGTCGCCAAAATTCGTCGTGCTTTCTCTCGCCGAGAACCCTTGCGCTTGGAATTGATTAACTACCGCAAAGATGGTTCGACTTATTGGGTGGAACTTAACAGCGTACCTGTTGCTAATGAAGCCGACAAGCTTACCCACTGGGTATCTGTGCAGAGGGATATTAGCGATCGCAAGCTGATGGAACAAGCCTTTTTTCAGGAAAAAGAACTCGCTCAAGTTACTCTACAATCGATCGGCGACGCCGTAATCGCCACGGACGCTGATGGCTACATTTCTACCCTCAATCCTGTTGCTGAAAAACTCACCGGTTGGTTAACCTCCGAAGCTAAAGGTTTGCCCCTCACCACCGTGTTGAACATAGTTGATGAAACGAACCGCACGCCGATCGAAAATATCGCTCAAATCGCATTGTCCGAAGGATTGATAGTTGACCAAGGACAGAACAGTTTATTAATTGCCCGTAACAACCGTGAATTTGCGATCGATCATTGTGTCGCCCCCATCCACTATCGCAACGGCGAAATCATCGGCGCTGTCGTTGTCTTTCGAGATGTTACCCAGGTGCGTACCCAAGCGCGCCAACTCACCTGGCAAGCCACCCATGATGCCCTGACTCAATTAGTCAACCGCCGCGAATTTGAGTATCAGCTAGAACACGCCTTGCACAGCGCTCAAGGTTACGGCATAGAACACGTTATGCTTTACCTAGATCTCGATCGCTTCAAAATAGTCAACGATACTTCTGGCCATATCGCCGGCGATGCCTTGCTACGACAAATCAGTCAGCTATTTAAAAGTATTATTCGCAAAACAGATACTTTGGCGCGGATCGGCGGCGATGAATTTGCCGCCCTTCTATATAACTGTTCCCCTGAAGGCGGATTGGAAGTTGCCGAAGCGCTGCGGCACGCCATTCGGGGGTTCCGTTTTGTCTGGGAAGATAAAACTTTTTCCATCGGCGTTAGCATCGGTTTGGTGGCAATTAATCCCCAGATAGCATCGGCATCTGCACTTTTGAGTGCAGCCGATATTGCTTGCTATGCTGCTAAAAATAAAGGTCGCGATCGGGTGCAGATTTATCAAGTGGGCGATCGAGAATTGGCCAAACAACACGGGGAACAAGAGTGGGTAATGCAGATTAATCAAGCCCTAGAACATCATCGTTTTCGCTTGTATTCTCAGCCGATCGTACCTTTGCTCAATGCTCACACCACCGCAGTACACTGCGAAATCCTGCTCCGCCTCCAACCCGAAAACGGTCAGTTAGTGTTGCCGATGGCGTTTATTCCAGCGGCGGAACGGTACAATTTAATGTACGCGATCGACCGTTGGGTAATTCGCACTTTATTTAGCAATTTGTCAAAATTATTCACCGCCAATTCATCAGCTAATTCATCTGTCTACAACCCAGCCAGAGACAACGATATAAAAGATAGTATGTTATCGAATAAAGTTGCCTTGCCGGCTTTATCTCCCCAGCCTAAGTCCCAAGCCTCAGTTCCCAATTATCCCAGCCTGTATGCTATCAACCTTTCTGGCGCTAGCATCAACGAAGAAAAGTTGATTGACTTTATTTATGAGCAGTTTTATATCTATAAAATACCCCCGGAAATCATCTGCTTTGAAATTACAGAAACCGTGGCGATCGCTAATCTGGGCCAAGCAGCCAGCCTGATTGGAAAACTGAAGCAACTCGGCTGTATGTTTGCCTTAGACGACTTTGGCAGCGGGATGTCTTCCTTTGCTTACTTGAAAAATTTGCCCGTTGATTTTATCAAAATAGATGGCAATTTTATTAAGAACATTGTTGATAATCCCATCGATGTAGCTATGGTGGAAGCTATTACAAAAATTGCTCATGTCATGGGAATTAAAACCATTGCTGAGTATGTGGAAACTGCGGCAATTATGGATAAGTTGAATGAACTTGGGGTTGATTATGCTCAAGGTTATTATTTGGGAAAGCCTCAACCTTGTAATTTAGACTCTCCTAATTTAGAGGAAAAATTGGGAGAGTTTTCGGTTAATTTGCTAGGTTTTGAAACACAACTTGCTTCTTGATCCGGATTTGATATTACCCATTACCATCGCCATTTTCCGCAGCTTCAATATACTGGCTGTCTAAGAGGAAAGCACCTTTGGCAAAGCGAATACCCCAATAATTGCCCGGCCGCCGATCGAGTACAATACCTTCATCGCCGATCGCAATTACATTCGCAGGCCGCAGTACCGGCATCGGTTCGGCAGTTTTCACGTAGGGCGGCATCGCCACAACTCGAACTTTTTGACCGACAGTGAATTCTTTTTCCATGACTTTTACTTCCTTGGCTTTAACTATAGCATCGCGGAATTGGCCCGATTAGATTAAAATCCAAGAGCCTAAATCGCTGAGATTCTTCGCAACGCTTGCGAATGACACATAGACTTAGACGATCGCCCGTAACACCGGATACCGATCGCGCTACAATTATTGATCGGGATAGAAACAGCCGATCGGTATGTTATAGAAGAGGTAGGGGATAATTGCTATGGCTACAAGTCGTCGCATTGAGCGCGTAGCTTCAATGATTAAGCGGGAAGTCAGCCTGATGTTGCTCAACGGCATCAAGGACGATCGAGTCGGTGCTGGTATGGTTAGCGTTACCAATGTCGTTGTTGCAGGAGACCTTCAGCACGCAAAAATCTTTGTCAGCATCTACGGTACTGATGAGGCCAAGCTGGAAACTATGGAAGGCTTGAAATCGGCTACCGGCTACGTCCGCAGCCAGTTGGGCCACCGGGTGCAACTCCGCCGCACCCCAGAAGTGCTATTTCTACAAGATGATTCTTTGGAACGCGGCGATCAAATGCTGATCCTGCTGAACAAGCTTTCTCAAGAACGCAAACCGGGTCTTTTTGATGACGAAGAATTGACCGATGATGATCGAGATGACGAGGATGATGATTTAGAAGCAGACGAGGATTAGTTTCCGAAGTCATTAGTTATTGGTTATTGGTTATTTGTTGTTTGCGATCAATGCCCAATTCCCGATGCCCCATTCCCCATTCCCCATTCCCCAATGCCCCATTACCAATTCCCCATTACCAATGATTGACAATCTTTCCTTACCAGAACTGGTCGCTCAAATGTTTGTGGTGCGCGCTTCTGGGTTCCTGTTCGACCACCAAATACGCTATCCCGCATGGGAACCAACGGCCGCCAAACTCCGCTATTACGTGGAAAAATTGGGCGTTGGCGGTGTGATTTTGGTCGGGGGAAGTGCTGCGGAGTTGGCAGTTCGATCGCACCAATTGCAGTCTTGGGCCTATGTTATCAAAGAGGGTTATCAAAGAGTTCCGCTACTGTTGGCCGCTGATATTGAGGAAGGTGTCGGCCAACGGTTTGCGGGGGCGACTTGGTTTGCGCCACCGATGGCAATTGCTGAAATTGCTAGGAAAAATCCCGAGTTAGCCGCTCGCTATGCCGAACAAATGGGCTCTGTCACTGCAAGAGAAGCTAGGGCGATCGGTCTAAATTGGGTTCTCGCCCCAGTAGTTGATGTTAACAACAATCCCGACAATCCCGTGATTAACGTCCGCGCTTTTGGCGAGACACCCGAAATTGTCGGCAAATTGTCTAGTGCTTTTATTCGGGGCGCTAGCAGACACCCGGTTTTGACTACAGCCAAGCATTTTCCCGGCCACGGCGACACCGCCGTTGATTCTCACTTGGAATTGCCGGTTTTGCCACATTCGCCAACTCGATTGGCCCAGGTTGAGTTGCCTCCTTTCGTTGAGGCGATCGCCGCGGGAGTCGATGCTGTCATGAGCGCCCACTTGCTGATTCCGGCTTGGGATGCCGAATTTCCTGCTACTCTTTCTCGCAAAATTTTGATCGGGAAACTCCGCCAAGAGTTGGGATTTCAGGGTTTGATCGTGACGGATGCTTTGGTGATGGGCGCGATCGCCAATTTTGATCGCAGAGGGTATGGCGCGAATGAAGCTGCTGTTTTGGCCGCCGAGGCTGGTGCTGATGTTTTGCTGATGCCGCTTGACCCGGAAGGGGCGATTCTGGCTGTCTGCGATGCTGTCAATCAAGGCCGAATCGACATAGCACAAATCAAGGAATCTGTCAAGCGAATTTGGGCGGCAAAAGTCAAAGTTGGTTTGGCGATTTCTGACTCCCCTCAACCCTCAGTTGCTAAGAGGTTGTCTGACCCCCCCCAGCCCCCCCTTGCTNNCCTTGCTAAGGGGGGGAGCAAGAATCCACCAGCATTAATTGACTTGAGCACGCTCTCAACCCCAGAGGCAAGAGCAACGGCGGCCGATATTTTGCGAGATTCTTTAAAATTTGGCGGCGAGCTGCCTTTACAGCCGAAAAAACCCGACCAGAGCCAACTTTTGCGGAATTTGATTGTGGTGGACGATGTTTTGGGATGTGAGTTTTTGGGAAATCACACTCCGGCGATCGCCCTGCCCGCACAGTTAGGTTACGAATTGCAACTAATTGACGATCGCACCAGCTCGATCGCTGACAATACAAATGCAGAGCCGAGTTGTGATTTAGATGTTAATTTAAGAAGACCGACATTGCTGCAAGTTTTCATTCGTGGCAATTGCTTCCGAGGTAGTGCTGGTTTGACCGAAGCAGCTCAAGATTGGTTTAAGCAATTATTAAAAACAGGAGAACTCCAAGCCGTGCTCATCTACGGTAGCCCCTACGTTTTAGACCAGTTTTTGCCGCACCTGCCTCCGACTATTCCCTATATATTTTGTTACGGGCAGATGCCGACAGCCCAGGCGATCGCCCTAGAAATGCTGTTTGGCATTGACAGAATGGCTAATCCTTGAGTTTTCCTACCGCTACGCATACTCTGTGATGCCCTCAAGTCTCGCCCAACCCTCGCCCAGGGCCCCCCTGTTGTTTGCGCCGTCGCGTGGCCAGAGCGCACTATTCCCCCCCTCCCCATTATGAAAACTTTTATTAAGTAAAAGTTGAGCAAACAGTATATTCATATACAGAAAAAAACTTAATAGACGAATATGTAAATTTGAACTATATTATTACTAGGGCAATAAAATTTTTTAGCAAAACCTTGAGGGCGCATTATGATTCACTCACCTATCAAAATCGCATACTCTTTAGATCTCATTCAGGATGAAGCACGCCATCTCGTCCACGAGGGCGTCTTGAGCCGGCAACAGCCGATCTACACGCTCTGCCAATTCATCCCCCCCCGCGAATGGGCTTGTGTTGAGGGAGAACTAGAAAAATGTGACTTCTTGCTGCGCGATCGCATTGCCGACCTGATCGGTTCTGAAGATTGGGACAATGACTAAAGTTTGCCCTTCAAAACTCGATCGTTAATTGCCGGTTGTGTTACCCACTGTCAAAAGCAGATGATATCAAAGGGCGTGTTTGTCGCATATGCTGTTGGCAGTAGAAGCTGCAACAAGTAGTGCAATCTAGATTTGAAAGCTATAACTTTGTGTCACCTTACTCCTACTCGCACTCACTGTAGGATCAGGTGTTTTTTTTGCCCACCTCTTTGACAACATCTCCGGGAGTAGAAATTGTCAAATTAGCTCAGCAAAGACTCTTGATGCTTTAATCCTCGGAGTTTTCTGGACCCAATTTTTCCAACTGGGCCCTAAGCGCGGCCATGAGTTCCGTTAATTCTTGAATCTCTTCTAGCTGTGCGTCGGGTACAACCGACTCAGGGGGAGTATCTGCGGATGAATCCGATTGTTTTTCGGAGCCACATTCGCCCGGTTTAGCAAAAATAGTATCTACAAAATTCCGAGCTTCTCGATCGGTCATTTCTCCTTTTTCCAGCAATTCGTCAGCGAGGAGGCTTAAATCTGACTGGAATTTACCCAGATTTTCCGATCGCTTCACAGGATCTTGCAATGTTTCAATTAAAAATGACGTTGCGCCTAAAGTTAAGTGAAATCCTGTTTGCAGTATTTGAGGTAGTTTGTCGGAATTCATTAAAAAATGCCCCTACAACGTTTTTCGGAGTTGTTGATTCAGGAGTTCCAGCAAGCGGGACGGGGCTGGCCAAATCCTAGGATAGATGCGAATTTGTCGATCGCGATCGCCCGAATCACGAAAAATACCTCTTTGGCGGGATGGCTTTCTGTTTTACTAAAACTAATTTTAGCATTACTTGGTAAATTTCTCAATGTCAAGTATAAATTTTTGTAACAAAATCGCTCAATCTGGGATCTTCAGGTTAAGCACCTACTAAGGGTACAGTGCCTCGCCCGTGGAAGGATCAAATACAAATAATTGATTAAAATCAAGCTGTACTGTTAGCCGATCGCCCGATCGCAAGCGAACACTCGCAGGTATCAGCACCTGTACAGTAGTTTCTCCATCCAACAACGGTAAACTCGCGCGGATTAAAGTTTCTCGCCCCAAAGGTTCCACAACTTTTACCTCTACTTCAAGAGGCACTTTTTCTAAGGCCCAAACATCGCTGTTTAAATCATCATTTTCTGTCGTTGATTTTGGAAAAACTTCTATGTGTTCAGGACGAATTCCCAAATCAAATCCTTGTCCTTCTCTCGGCTGCAATTTTTTCTGAATAGACGGCGGACAGGCTAAAGATTGATGTCCTACTTGAAAAGATCCGTTAGCATAAATTGTCGGCAAAATATTCATAGCAGGATTGCCTAAAAAAGTCGCAACCATCCGATTCGCTGGTTTAGCATAAATGCTATGAGGGTCTCCTATTTGTTGAATAACACCGCGATTTAAAACAACAATTTTATCCGCTAAAGTCATCGCTTCCACTTGGTCGTGGGTGACATAAATTGTAGTAATTCCTAGCCGTTGATGGAGTAGTTTTAGTTCGGCTCTAGTGTCGTCTCGCAATTGAGCATCGAGGTTAGAAAGCGGCTCGTCTAAGAGAAATACTTTGGGCTCGCGGACGATCGCCCTTCCCAAGGCCACCCGCTGCTGCTGTCCACCTGATAGCTGTTTGGGCTTACGGTTGAGGAGATGATCGATCGAGAGCGATCGGGCTACAGTTTCCACTCGTTCTTTAATTTTTGATTGCTCAACATTCCGCATCCGCAATCCAAAAGCCAGATTTTCTGCGACTGTCATATGCGGGTAAAGCGCATAATTTTGAAATACCATTGCGACATCCCGCTGTCGGGCCGGAATATTGTTAACTAAATTATCTCCAATATAAAGATTGCCCGAAGTTGCCGTTTCTAAACCTGCAATTGTCCGCATAATTGTAGATTTACCGCAACCGGATGGCCCTACTAATACCCAAAATTCGCCATCCGGGATTTTGAAGCTAATGTTTTCGATCGCGGTGACGTTTGGGTAGCGTCTGGTAATATTTTCTAAACGAACGTTTGCCATTTTTATTAGTTAGTAGTTACTGGTTATTAGTTATTTATTAGTGGTTTTTACATTGGGTCTTGGGAAAGCTTGTCTAATTCTAAAACAGTGCGGTCTAATTCTTCAACGATCGGCGTTAATTCAGCTTGGCGGAATGCTTCTACTAAAGAACGATAATACCAGAGAGAACCCTCTTTGCCACCTTTGAAGCGTTCCCAAACAGTATCGCCTAATTGACGACAATCTTTCAGGATCGATCGGGCATTATAAAGTTTATCAGCAGCCGAGACTAATCTGATGGAGTGAGAAGCCGTGAGAATGTGGGCGATGTAGGCTTCTTTTCGCAGCCGCCAAGGGGGTTTCGGCGTCGTGTCGCTGTCGGTACAGCCGTCTACAATAGCCGTCACTGTATCACCAAAGCGCCGGCGAATGGCTTCGCGGGTGGTGGGCCCGCCGCAATCTTCGATCGCATCGTGAAGCAAAGCTGCGATCGCCTCATCTTCCGAAGCCCCGTACTCTAAAGCTATACTAGCAGTGCCCAACAAATGGGCGATGTAAGGAACGCCAGAGCCCTTGCGGACTTGGGTAGCGTGTAATGAGGCGGCATAGATGAGAGCTTCCGAAAATCGGTTTGATAGTATCATTGAAGTTGAGCCTTTGTTGGGTAAAATTATTTTTTTCTCAATTGGCGATCGTCTAGGGGCCGATTGAGCAGGTAACTTTGATATCCCATCTACAATCGATCGCACAAAACCCGTCGCCCTCCCATGTAGCAAAATCCATCAGATTTAAAACTCTTTCTCTTCCCCTTATCCAAAATTGAGGTCATCACCATGACAGCTACTCTAATCCTAACACCAACTCCTGAACAAGTACAAGACTCATCTGAGCAAATACAACCAGAAAAAGTCACATCTCTCGAAGATTTCTTAGTCAAGCCTGCTGATAGAATGGAATGGGTTGATGGTAACTTAGTGGAGAAAACAGGAATGACATTCAAGCACGGTCTAGCTCAAGTTAATCTAGCTACTTCCTGGAAAAATTACAAAAATTCCAGCGGACAGGGAGGAGAAGTTATTACAGAAGTCCTTTGTCGCACAGCCAAGCAGGGCCGCCGTCCCGATGTTGCTTACATTACTCCTGAACTGCTGCCACCAGGCAATTTTACAGCATTTTCCCAAAGTTTCCCACTCATTGCGGAAATTGCGTCTCCCGAAGACAGTGCCGAAGAATTATTCGCGAAAGCTCAAGAATATTTAGAATCAGGTTGTTTAGAAGTCTGGCTGCTATTTCCTGAAGCGAGATTAGTATTTGTGAATGCAGGGAAAAACTGGCTTTTGTTTAATGCAGATGAAGTGGTTAACACTCAAACGGTACTTGCAGGTTTTAGCGTAGCCGTCAGTGAATTATTAGCATAAAAAACTTGCCAAAAATGCCAGATTATGAAATAATATAGAATAGGGCAATGTCCAACTACAGCTACCGTCAAAAATAAAAATATAATGGATAGATTCAGAGTAGAAGTTATTTCTCAAACACCAAATCCTCAGCAAGTAATTTATGCGGCCCTCCATCAAGACTATACTGAGAATTTCGTATTTGACGAGCGCGATTCCTGGCCCTCAGACGAAGAATGTGGCGAAATTATCGTGAAAAGGCTCTTAGCGGGCGATCGGGGGCATTACGGCCCCTTAGAACATCCCCAAATTATCTTTAATTGCGGCTACTTTCCCCACAGTGTCATGCAGCAAGCGAGGACTCATCGTGTAGGAGTATCATTTGATGTGCAATGTCTTGCTGCTGATACCGCAATCACTTTTGTTGATTGCGAGGGAAGTGCTGGCAAGAAAAATTTGAGCAAAACAATTGGAGAACTGTATGACCTTTGGACGAAGGGGGAAAAAGCGATTCGTTCTCGGTCTATTCGAGGTCGAAATGGTGAACCGCCAGGCGAATATCGTCGTGACTGCAAGCAAAGAATCCGTAAAATGCGCTTGCGAGTTTTAAATGAAGAAACTGGCTTGTTTGAAGTGGGTCATATCAAAGATGTAATGTGTAGCGGCATTCAACCCGTTTATAAAGTTACATTGGAGGATGGCAAGACTTTAGAGTGTACTACCAATCACCGTTTATTCACCGCCAACGGTTGGCAAACCATGAAAGATGCGGTTGGATTGATAACCAACGCAGATGGCAAAGTCGTTAGCATAGCCAAAAACTCCTATGTGATGTGCAATGGTTTATCAGTAACGGACGATCGGCTTTACACAGACAAATCATGGCTAGAAGCCCAAATCGCCAAAGGATTAACTATCAAAGAAATTGCTGGTTTATCGGCTTGCTCTATTGCTACGGTTAAAGTATGGATTAATAAGTTTGAGTTGTCTTTAAGATGCTCAATTCCAGGTCATCTTAACAATCACAAACCTGGGAATTACGATCCTAATGCCCTCTATCGCAACAAGGCTTGGCTGGTAGAGCAACTTAATCAAGGACTGCACGCCGATGAAATAGCGACTTTAGCTAACTGTTCAATTGAGGCGGTCAAAAAATGGGTCTATGCTTATGAATTGTCTCTAAATAAGCGAAAACCTGGAAGAGATGAACCTTGGAATAAAGGCAAAGGAGGTTATCAACTTAACCTCTCTGAAGAAAGCCACCAGAGACGACTGGAAAATGCAAAAATTTACACGCGAAGAGGCGCTGAGTCTAATTTTTGGAAAGGTGGTACTTCTACGGAGCGAGAATTAATTGGCACTTGGACGCGGCAAATTGCGCCCCAAGTCCATAAAAAGTTTGATTGTATTTGCCAGAAATGTGCTGTCAGAGGTGGTTCTCTTCACGCCCATCACTTAATACCAGTTTTTGCAGATCTATCTCTTGCTTATGATTTTGATAATCTAGTGACTTTATGCAAAGACTGTCACGAATATATTCATCAAAACAACTTAGAGCTTGAATTTGCTCGAGCTTATTCGCCAATATTAGAACCTCAAAATTGGCAAGTCAAGCCAAAGCAAACAGGGAGAAAATTACGTGCTCATCCCGTAAAAGTCAAGAGTGTTGAATATGTTGGCGAACAAATGACTTATGACCTAGAGGTGGATGGTGAATGGCATAATTTCGTTGCTAATGGTTTAGTAGTACATAATTCCCTGCGTTATACAGGAAATCAATTTCTCGATGCAGCAACCGGCAAAAAAGATATAGAAGATATTTTTTACCTCCGTCCAGTAGATTATTATACAGACCGCGAAGGCAAAAAATACTACTATTCTCCCGAACAAAGACAACAAGACTTACAGTGGTGTCTAGAAGCCGCTAAACGTTACAAAATTGACTTCGATGGCGGTATGTCCGAGGAACACGCCAGAGGAAAATTACCCTTTGATTACCGCCAGCATTTTGTAGTCAGCTTCAATTTAAGGTCTTTCCTACATTTTGCCGACTTGAGAAACAAGAAAAACGCTCAAATAGAAATTCAAAAACTCTGCGAAATGATGTGGCCTCATTTTGAGAATTGGGCCCCCGCCATTGCTAAGTGGTACACAACAAATCGTCTGGGAAAAGCAAGGCTAGCCCCGTAATAATTGCGATCATCGAAATTATTCATCTCCCTCTTCTCCACCTCTGCGTCCTCTGCGCTCTCTGCGGTTAAATCATTCCGATAAAACTGAAATTGAGAGCACTAAAAACCTTGCTGTACAAGCATTATTCCTGCTTCCTTCTGCTTACCAAACAAGATGAAATTAAAAATCCTCCAACTCCATGAACTAGCCATAATCCCCAAATACGCCCATGAATATGATGCTGGACTCGACTTGTTTTCTATAGATGAAATAGAAATTACTCCGGGAGAAAGCCAGTTAATTCATACAGGAATATCAATAGAATTACCAGCCAAAACAGAGGCTCAAATTCGTCCCAGAAGTGGCTTAGCTCTCAAGCACCAAATCACTGTACTCAATGCACCAGGAACCATAGATGAAGGCTATCGAGGCGAAATCGGAGTAATCTTAATCAATCACGGTCAAACTTCCTTTAAAGTGACCAAAGGAATGAAAATTGCTCAAATGGTAATAGCGCCAGTAATCCGCGTTGAAATTGAAGAAGTTAAAATGTTAAGTTCCAGCTCTAGGGGAGATAATGGATTTGGCTCGACAGGAA
Organism: Microcoleaceae cyanobacterium UBA9251; assembly: GCA_003542015.1. Classification (GTDB taxonomy): domain Bacteria; phylum Cyanobacteriota; class Cyanobacteriia; order Cyanobacteriales; family Microcoleaceae; genus Microcoleus. The sequence goes on from DPLL01000012.1 coordinate 14,069, forward strand.
TCTCGCAATAAATCCCTCGTCTCAATACAGTTCTAATTCTCAGTTCTAATTCTACATTTTCAATGGACAACACACCAGACAACTACGAACCCCCTCACAGACCAACTTGGGACGAATACTTTTTAATGTTAGCAAAATTGGCCGCAACTCGATCGACTTGTCTGGCTTTTCCCGTAGGTGCGGTAATAACTAAAAACAGGCAAGTTTTAGCAACGGGTTACAACGGTTCGCCATCAGGTTCAGCACACTGTACGACTCAAGGCTTCTGCTATCCTGGTTTGAGTAGTTGCGACGCCAGCAAAACTTTACCTTCGCGGGCGGTTCATGCTGAAGCAAATGCGATCGCCCAAGCAGCAAAACATGGTATATCTACTGCTGGGGCTAGCATTTACGTCACCTTAGAACCCTGCATCTATTGTTTGAAATTAATCATTTCCGCTGGAATTCGGGAAGTGTTTTACGAAACGACTTTTAACAGCGGCGAAAAAGCTGCTTTGAGAGATACTTTTATCAGTGAAGGTATTGTTGAGTTCAACCAAATTCAGCTATCTGAAGATACAGCAAAAAAGGCGGCTTTACTTCTGTTGAATCCTACTTCTGTGCCCAAAAATGTTGTATAGCTGAACGAAGAAGTTACCGCATCTTCTTCTTTCTCTGACTTCGCGTCCTTCGCGAAGAAACCAGTTCATTTAATCTGAGGACCTATTTGATAACAAATAACAAAATCTAATCAAACTCATTCACAACTTGCAAATAGTCGATCGCCGCATCTATCCTAGAAGAATACTTAAAAGCAAACTGATCGAACCAAAATCTTTCATCGGAATTCTTACTTAAATTCTTCAGCCAAACTTGAGCTTGTCTCACTTTCTCTCGGTGCGTTTGTACCTGCGACTGTTTCTGTACAACTTTTGCGGCTGGTGGCTGTTCCTGTTTAGCAAGCTCTTGAGCTTTATTTTGTGCTTCGTACTCAGCCTTAAGCTGTTCCTGTTTAGCAACTTCCTGAACTTGATCTTGTGCTTCGTACTCAGCCTTAATTTGAGCTAAATCACTGTCAAAAGTACCATAATCCAAAGTTTCACCGACAGTTTTAAGTGTTTGACTTGAGGGGAACCCTACTTGTTCGCCCGACGGTTCTGCTTTCACTGTCGGCTGGCTTTTCAACTGGGCAGATTTTTTTTGAGATTCTTGATATTCAGCCCTAAGTTCGGCTAACAAACGATCGATTGATTCCATAACTTCACCTCCCCTAAACAATGCTTCTGAGCCAGCCGACACAAATACAGTCCCATTGAACTTCACCCCCCTACTCAATCAGTTATTGCATTCAACAATACTTCCGTCAGGGTCATTCCTTCCATATCGTCGATCGTTACAGTATCAACGATATCAAATTTAGCCCCGGCGCTTTGCAGTTCGTCATCCAATATCTTGAGAAACTTGGTAGCTTCCGGCGCATTTCCTACTTGAATGAAAGAAATCGCCAACTCTTCATCTCGATCGAGCTGACGCGAAGCCTCTATAATCGTTTTCATCACTTCTTTGCGATCGTCCGGTTCTCCATCAGTCACCACTAATATTGTTTCCCCATTTTGCTTCGTCTGACGGGATTTTTTTCGCTGAAAATAACTGTTCAGAGCATCTTGCAAAACGGCCGCCAAATTCGTAGTGCCCGAAGGTTCATTTTCAGAGAAAATTTGCACGACTTTAGCTGCTGTTACATTGTCGTACCGTTTGAAGCGACCGGAAAATAGATAAACTGTTATACCGTCAGGATCGAGTTCTTCGCATTTATAGGCTAGTGCGATCGTCGATTCTTGCATAAGCGCCCACCGACTTTTACCGCCCATCTGGTCCTTCGTGTACATACTGCCACTTTTGTCAATGATGATCGTATAATCTCGGTTCTGAAGCATAAAATTTTTCCGGTTAACTAAGTCTTTCCAAACAAGAACAAAACCAGCGAGCCGAAGCTGTTGAGCCTGAGTTGCTCGCTGCGTTTTTCAGTTGATTTGCGATCGAACTAAGCCGAATTTAAGCCGCAACTAAAGCATCCTTAAGTGGCTTCCAGCTAAAAACTCGATCGCCCCCCATCTCTACTGCTATTTTAACTCGCGGTTCCAGAGTCGGCAAAACAGTCAAATATTCAACTTCCTGACTCGACAAAATCTGCCCTTCAATAATCCACAGCACCAATCCTTTTGCTTTTGGCGGCAAATTATCTAATTGAGTCTTCAACATCGGCGGCACGTAATATGTATAACCCACAGCCGCCTCATTGCCAGTAGTTTTCTTACCCAAATGCGGCGGCCGCACCCCGTGAACCCCCGTCAAATACATCGCCAAATCGCCCAAACCCCGCGCCGTAATGTTGTACGCACCGTAGCCCGCAGCCCTCAGCCGGCGCAGGTAGCGCCCCTCAAATCCTCCCTCCAAGGGAACATACAGAGCCAGCGACCCCGACTTTTCCAAATCCCGAATCATGTCCGAGCCTGTCGTAATCAATCCCATAAATTTGTGTTCCCTGCTGTATCAAATTTGGTCGATCGCCCAAGTGCGAGCTCAAATTATTATAAATCTTTAAGCTGAGTCAAAAAAATCCGATCGAGGCCTTGACAAATTGCCAACACATCATCTACTGTTATAGATCGTTGCCGTAAAGGATACTGAGTGGCTTGCTACTCAAGTCCAGGCACAAAAAAGCAAGATCGAAATAAATCTCGGAGACACAACAGCTAGAAGCCTGTGAATCTCAAAACTTGCAAGACTTCCACAAGCTCGCTCCCAAATTTAAAATTCTAATTTTAAACACCGAGTCAGGCTGTTGGTTGATAACAGTTAATTGCGGAAGCATTGAAATAAATGTTTCTGCACAAGAGCAAGCGGATTGACGTAAACTTCGCAATCCGAAACCTCTTGCGTAAATAAAAGGAAAAAAAATCCGTGTCTGTAGGCATTCTTGGCACAAAACTAGGCATGACTCAAGTGTTTGACGAGCAAGGGAGAGCAATCCCCGTGACCGTCATCCAAGCAGGGCCTTGTACAGTAACTCAAATTAAAACAAAACCAACTGACGGCTACAGTGCCATTCAAATTGGATACGGCGATGTCAAGCCGAAGGCCCTCAACAAGCCAGAATTGGGACACCTCGGCAAGTCGGGGGCGACTCCATTGCGCCACTTGCACGAATACCGCTTGGACGACACCAGTTCATTTGAATTAGGTCAACAACTAAATGCCGATTCTTTTGCAGCCGGACAAATAGTAGATGTGATCGGTACGAGCATCGGTAAAGGCTTTGCCGGTTTCCAAAAGCGCCACAACTTCAAACGAGGCCCGATGTCTCACGGTTCCAAGAACCACCGCGAACCCGGATCGATCGGACCTGGAACCACCCCCGGCCGCGTCTATCCAGGGAAAAGAATGGCAGGACGGATGGGGAATGTTCAAGTAACCGTCCGCAAGCTAACAATTGTGCGGGTGGATACAGAGCGGAATCTGCTACTAATTAAAGGAGCAGTTCCCGGCAAAGCAGGAGCCTTGGTCAATGTTGTGCCTGAGAAAAAAGTTGGGCGGTAGTCATTAGTTATTGGTTATTTAGTTATTAGTAGTAGCAGATAACATTTAACAACTAACAATTAACAACTAACNNCATTAGTCATTAGTCATTAGATATTGCTGGGCATTGATTTAGTAATAACTAATAACTAAGAGCTAACAACTAAGAGCTAACAACTAACAACTAACAACTAACAACTAACAACTAACAACTAACAACTAACAACTAACAACTAACAACTAACAACTAACAACTAACAACTAACAACTAAGAACTAACAACTAAGAACTAACAACTAACAACTAACAACTAACAACTAACAACTGAAAACAGACGTACCGCCAACAGACAACTAATAACAGACAACTAACAACAGACAAAGGACAAAAGAAATGGTTAACTGTGTAGTGCGAAATTGGCAAGGCGAAGAAGTTGGGGAAACAACTTTAGAATTGCGCGTAGCCAAACAAGAAAATGCTTCTCACATCGTTCACAGAGCATTGACGCGGCAATTGAATAACGCTCGTCAAGGAAATGCTTGCACCAAAACTCGATCGGAAGTTAGAGGCGGTGGCCGCAAACCTTGGCGTCAAAAAGGAACTGGCCGAGCCAGAGCAGGTTCTATCCGTTCTCCCCTGTGGCGTGGCGGCGGTGTCATCTTCGGACCGAAACCGAGAGACTTTGAAGTCAAAATGAACAAAAGAGAACGCCGTCTCGCTTTGCGGACAGCATTCTACAGCCGTACAGAAGACTTGATTGTGGTGGAAGAATTTGCAGAGCAATTTCCGAGACCGAAAACCAAAGAATTGCTGAGCGCGATCGCCCGCTGGGGAATCGAACCAGATACAAAAGTTCTGTTAATCTTGCCAGAACCGCAACTAAACGTCTACTTGTCTGGACGCAACATCGAATTGATGAACGTCATCTTGGCAACTTCCCTGAATGTTTATGACGTTCTTGCGGCTGACAAAATTATCGTCACATCGACAGCCATAGCAAAAATTCAGGAGATTTACGGTGAGTAAAATCGATCCCCGCGACTACGCAGATTTAATCCAGCGTCCTATTCTCACCGAGAAAGCTACCCGGATGATGGAATTAAATCAATTCACATTCGACGTAGCCCCCAAAGCGACAAAACCTCAAATTAAAGCTGCAATCGAAGAACTGTTTAAGGTTAAAGTCACCGCAGTCAACACCCAAAACCCGCCGCGCAAAAAGCGTCGAGTTGGCAAATTCGTCGGTTTTAAACCTTGTTACAAGCGAGCCACCGTAACTCTGAGCGACGGAGACTCAATCCGCAAACTCCTATTCCCAGAAGTTTAAAATTTAGGAATAGGTAATAGGTAATGGGTAATCGGTCATCGGTAATGGGTAATAAACAAGGATGAAGGATGAATTCGGACTTCACAAATTCTAATTACTAATTACCAATTACCAATTACCAACTACCAATTACCAATTACCAATTACCAATTACCGATTATCAAATTATGGGCATCCGTTCTTACCGACCTTATACCTCCAGCACCCGCGAACACACCGTCTCGGACTTCGCTGAAGTTACCCGCTCAGAACCAGAAAAGTCTCTAACCAGTAATAAGCACACCAAACAAGGCCGCAACAACCGAGGCGTCATCACCTGTCGTCACCGGGGAGGCGGTCACAAACGCCTTTATAGAGACATCGACTTCCGCCGCGACAAACATAGCATTCCCGCTACCGTCAAGGCGATCGAATATGACCCCAACCGCAACGCCCGCATCGCCCTCCTGTTCTACAAAGACGGCGAAAAACGGTACATCCTTCATCCACTGAACTTAGCCGTCGGTACAGTGATTGTCTCAGGCCCAGACGCGCCGATCGAAATCGGCAACGCCCTACCCCTGAGCAACATCCCCCTAGGTACTGCTATCCATAACGTCGAGCTAGTACCAGGTAAAGGCGGACAAATCGTCCGTTCCGCCGGCTCCAGCGCTCAGCTAATGGCAAAAGAAGGTAGCTACGTTACCCTCAAACTGCCCTCCGGCGAACAGCGCAAAGTCCGCGCCGACTGCTACGCCACCATCGGTCAAGTCGGTAACATAGACGCCAGAAACATCAGCCTCGGTAAAGCCGGCCGCACCCGCTGGAAAGGCCGCCGCCCAACCGTCCGTGGTTCGGTAATGAACCCGGTAGACCACCCGCACGGCGGTGGCGAAGGCAGAGCTCCCATCGGGCGTTCAGGGCCTGTCACACCTTGGGGTAAACCAGCATTGGGTGCAAAAACCCGACGCAAGAACAAGCGCAGCGACTCTTTGATTGTCCGCCGTCGCCGCAAATCTTCCAAGCGCGGTAAGGGTGGCAGACAAAGTTAATGTTAATAGGCAATTGGTAATAGCTAATGGGTAATAGGTAATGGGTTATTGGAACTAACAAATAACAAATTACCAATGCCCAATGCCCAATGCCCAATGCCCAATGCCCAATTACTAATTCCCAAAATCATGTCTCGTTCATTAAAAAAAGGCCCGTTTGTCGCAGACCACCTGATGACAAAAATCGAAAAACTCAACGCCGCTGGCCAAAAGCAACTAATTAAAACTTGGTCGCGAGCATCCACAATCCTACCGCAAATGGTAGGACACACGATCGCAGTTCACAACGGCAGACAGCACGTTCCCGTTTACCTCACCGACCAAATGGTAGGTCACAAACTAGGAGAATTTTCTCCGACTCGCACCTTTAGAGGTCACGCTAAAAGTGGTGATAAAAAGGCAAAAAGATAAAAGTCATTAGTCATTAGTCATTAGTCATTAGTCATTCAGCTTAGTGACTAAGAACTAAAGACTAATGCCTGGAGACAGAAGACTAATGACTGAGGAAAAAGGACTAATCTCATGGCTATAGATACCACATCCGAAATTAAGGCGATCGCCCGTTACATACGGACATCCCCCTTCAAAGTGCGCCGAGTTCTCGACCAAATTCGCGGCAAAAGCTATCAAGAAGCGCTGATTTTACTCGAATTCATGCCCTACCGCGCCTGCGAGCCGATCGTCAAAGTTTTGCGATCCGCAGTAGCCAACGCCGAACACAACGCAGGATTGGACAAATCCAAGCTAGTAGTGTCTCAAGCTTACGCAGACCAAGGCCCAGTCCTCAAACGCTTTAGACCCCGCGCTCAAGGTCGCGCCTATCAAATTCGCAAGCCCACCTGTCACATCACTGTGGTAGTAGCTCCGATCGCCGAAAAGTAAACAAGAGCACAGGTAATAGGTAACAAACTCCTAAAAGTTGATTACACAGGTAAATCCAATTACCAATTACCAACTACCAACTACCAAAGAGCAACTTTTATGGGACAAAAAATACATCCAATTGGTTTTCGCCTCGGCATCACCCAAGAACACCGCTCCCGCTGGTTTGCCGACGCGAGAAACTATCCCGAACTCTTGCAAGAAGACTATAAAATTCGCAAGTACGTCCGCAAAACCCTCAGCAATGCAGGCATCTCCTCGGTCAAAATTGAGCGGAAAGCCGATCAAATCGACCTAGAAGTGTTAACCGCTAGACCGGGCGTTGTCGTAGGCCGCGGCGGAGCAGGCATCGAAACCTTGCGAGTTGGCTTGCAGAAGGAACTCGGTAGCAACCGCCAAATCCGCATCAACGTCGTCGAAGTTCAGCGAGTAGACGCCGATGCCACCCTGATCGCGGAATACATCGCTCAGCAACTAGAACGGCGCGTATCCTTCCGCCGAGTAGTCCGCCAAGCCATCACCCGCGCCCAAAAAGTAGGCATCCAAGGCATCAAAATTCAAGTCAGCGGACGCCTCAACGGTGCAGAAATCGCCCGTACCGAATGGACACGCGAAGGCAGAGTCCCCTTGCATACATTGCGGGCAGACATTGACTACTCCTACTGCACCGCTCAAACCATCTACGGCATCCTGGGGATTAAAGTTTGGGTTTTCAAAGGCGAAATTATTCCCGGACAGGAACAGGAGGCTGCACCAAATGCAGCAGTGCCTCGCACCAAACAAAAGCGCCGCCGCCAGCAATTTGAAGATCGATCGAACGAAGGCTAACAGTTAATTGTTAGTTGTTAGCTGTTAATTGTCAGTTGTTCAAAACCAATTACCAATTACCAATTACCAATTACCAATTACCAATTACCAATTACCAACTTCCCCAGCCATGTTAAGCCCTAAAAGAACCAAATTCCGCAAACAACAGCGCGGGCGAATGAGCGGTATTGCCACCCGCGGCAACACAGTTAGCTTTGGTGACTTCGCCCTCCAAGCCATCGAACCCGCCTGGATTACTTCTCGCCAAATAGAAGCCGGACGGCGCGCCATGACCCGCTATATCCGCCGGGGCGGCAAAATCTGGATTCGGATTTTTCCCGACAAACCAGTCACCCAGCGCGCAGCAGAAACCCGGATGGGTTCCGGTAAAGGCTCACCTGAGTTTTGGGTGGCTGTCGTCAAACCGGGCCGGGTAATGTTTGAAATTGGCGGCGTTACCGAAGAAACCGCTCGCGAAGCAATGCGTTTGGCCTCCTTTAAATTGCCAATTAAAACCAAGTTCATCTCCCGCGAAGAAGACCAATCATAAGGACACAATTATGTCTTTGCCCAAGATTAAAGAAGCTAGAAATTTAAGCGATGCGGAAGTAGCAGAGCAAATTTTAGCCGTCAAGCGCCAACTAATGAACTTGCGACTCCAGCAAGCTACTGGCCGCATGGAAAAGCCCCACTTGTTCAAGCACGCCAGACACCGACTAGCTCAATTGATGACTGTTGAACGGGAACGGCAAATCCTTGCTGATTTGGCTTTGGCCCAAGAATTGGCCACAGCCAAATCGGAACAAGCAGCATCTGCGACCGGTGGCTGACAACGGTGGCTGAGCCCTTCGACTACGCTCAGGATAAACTCCGTCGAAGCCCAGCCCTTCGACTGTACGGACACCGCAATGCCGTGTCCCTAAGTGCGACGCACCGTCGAAGCCCAACGGCAGCCCCAACCGCAGCAGTCAGCGAAGAGTTAGAAGCAGCCACACCCGCACAATAATCAGTTGCACAACAAAAATAGGTAGCTATGGCAGTTAAAGAACGAGTTGGCGTAGTAGTCAGCGACAAAATGGACAAAACCGTCGTGGTAGCAGTAGAAAACCGCTCCTCCCACACCAAATACGGCAAAATCGTAGTTCGCACCAAACGGTACAAAGCTCACGACGAAGAAAATCAGTGCAAATCCGGCGATCGCGTCCGCATCACTGAAACCCGCCCCTTGAGCAAAACTAAACACTGGATGGTTGCTGAAGTTTTCGGGACAAAAAACGGCTAACAGTTAATTGCTCATCGCGCTCACATCGCGATCGCTCCCAGATTAACCATCAATTAGCAGTCAACAGTCAAGAGTCAACAGTTAACAGTCAACAGTTAACAGTCAACAGTTAACAGTCAACAATCCACCATGATTCAACCCCAGACATACCTCAATGTCGCCGACAATAGCGGAGCACGCAAAATAATGTGCATCCGCGTCTTGGGAGGCGGCAACCGCCACTACGGCGGAGTCGGCGATGTGATCATTGCCGTCGTCAAAGATGCCATCCCCAACATGGCAGTCAAAAAATCAGATGTCGTCCGGGCAGTCATTGTCAGAACCCGCAAAGCCTTGCGTCGCGACAGCGGCATGAGCATTCGTTTTGACGACAACGCCGCCGTAATCATCAATCCAGAAGGCAACCCCAAAGGCACCCGCGTTTTCGGCCCCGTTGCTCGCGAACTGCGCGACAAAAACTTCACTAAAATCGTTTCCTTAGCCCCAGAGGTACTTTAAAATGTACGGAAAAAAGGGTAAACCAACGAGCGAACCGCAGCGTCATAGAATGCACGTCAAAGCGGGCGACACCGTTCAAATAATTACTGGCAAAGAGAAAGGAAAAGTCGGAGAAATCTTAAAGACATATCCTAAAGTCAGCAAAGTAACTGTTAAAGGTGTCAACGTCAGAACCAAACACGTTAAGCCCCAGCAAGAAGGAGAATCGGGAAAAATCCTCACATTTGAGGCTCCTATTCACAGCTCAAATGTCATGCACTACTCCGAAAAAGAAAAAGTAGCTAGTCGTGTTTGCTACACATTTAGCGAAGATGGCCGCAAACTGCGACAGCTCAAAAAAACCGGAGAAATCCTCGATAATTAGTCATTAGTCATTAGTCAGTAGTCATTAGTCAGTAGTCATTAGTCAGTAGTCATTAGTCAGTAGTCAGTAGTCAGTAGTCATTAGTCATTAGTCCTTAGTCATTAGTCATTAGTCATTAGTCATTAGTCATTAGTCATTAGTCATTAGTCATTAGTCAACAG
>DPLL01000016.1 GCA_003542015.1 Microcoleaceae cyanobacterium UBA9251
AACATAGTTTTGATTTTCAACAGACACCCCCATCCAAATATTATCAGACCAATCAAGTTTAGGGGCTAACTCTAGTAAACGCTCATGTCGCTTGGTAAGAATTTGATAAATATGGTGAGGAGTTTCACGCATTACATCAAAGACTTGTTTCAGAAACTCAATAGAAACATCTTCGTGGAACAAATCGCTCATTGAGTTAACAAAAATGCGACTGGGCTTTCGCCAAGTCTTAGGTTCGTTCAACCGTTTTGGGTATTCCGTTAAAGTAAACCCATTAGGAAAATTAGTATGAAAACGCTTCGTAATTGCTTCCGCATAACAATGCGTACAACCTGGACTGACTTTATCGCAGCCAGTTGTCGGATTCCATGTCCGATCGCACCATTCTATACCTGTATTAATGCTAGACATATAGTGACTTTACCATTGAAAGAACAAATTATTTTTTGGGGTGTGCTGAATACCTAGAGGTTTTATGTATTAATTGAAATTAATGCAGCATCACCCACAACTATATTATATAACTAATTAACTTAAATATCAACAATATTTTAAAGCACTTGCATTAAATGTAGATCGTGGTGTAAAATCGTGCTGCACCAGCATATATTACCAGAACAATTGTGCAAACACCTAATTTTTCCGAGATTAACCATCCTGTGGTCAAATCCCTGTTCCATCACAGCGACCAGGAATTATTAACCCTGTTTCAAAATTATCCCGACCAGGGTAGATACTTCACTGCAATTTTTTGCCGCTACGCTCAAATAGTTCACTCGCTGATCCGCCATTCTGTGCGATCGCCCGTACAAGGAGATTACCTATTCGCCCACACTTGGCTGCACATCTATCACGAACTCCGAGGCCTCGATTTGCGTCGCGAAATCCAAGAGTCTGATGGCGGAAATCTCAGTCTCCAAAACTGGTTAATTAATGTCACCGCTATCTGCATTAATCAAGCCGAATTGCCTCCTGTTGAGAGGATTCATTATTCTTTGCAATCAGCTCCGCCTCCTCTGTGGTGTTACGTCAAACAAGCTTTAGAATTGTTAGCACCGCTACCGCGTTTAGTTGTGTTGATGGCTCAGACTTTCCGCTGGAGCGAAACCAGAATTGCAGCTTATTTACAAGCAGAAGGTGAAGCTATTTCGCCGGCTCAGGTAAGGGCTTTGCTGCAAAAAGGATATCAAACTCTAGAAGCAAATTTGCCGGAGGATATTCGAGCTATTTATCTCGATGAAAATCTCGATTATCAAGAAGCACTTGTCTAGATCTAATAGTCCTGGACGCACGAGTGGTAAGAAACCGGGTTTTTTTGTGAGAATACTTCGCTACAGCGCGCAGAAACGGCAAAAAACCCGGTTTCTTTGGTTTTTATGCGTAAGTCCCGTATTAGTTAAATACAAACAATCCAGATTCAAGAGGAAAAAATGACAGTTTATCAAGTTCGGTTGGTGAATCAGGATCTCGCTCTCGATCGCACGATCGCAGTACCAGACGACCANNGCAGAAGCAGCCGGCATCCGCTTGCCGAATGGATGCAAGCAAGGAGAGTGTTCTGCCTGCGTTGTCAAGCTGCTTAGCGGCGAAATCGACCAAAGCGAACAAAAGTTTTTGAAGCCCTTAGAATTACAAGCTGGCTACGCTATTACTTGTGTGGCTTACCCACTTTCTGACTGCACTTTGTTAACCCATCAAGAACAAGTTTTATACCAAAAATCTCTTTATTTGAAGTGATAAGCCATGTCCTCATGGTTCTTCCCACAGAGGACACGGCAATGCCCATTGGTGTCAACTTAAGGTCAAACGTAGTNNGGTGAGAATGAAACCGCCCTGGGATTTAGGGGGATCTAGACTTAGGGAAAAACGAGATTTATCAAGGCTTTCAAGCTTAAGTTGACACTAATGGGCAATGCCGTTTCCCTACCTCAACGTTCCAGCAATTTCAGAAGTCGCTCAAGAGGAATTTCCACCCAATCCAAGCGATAATTAAGTTCATATACCAGCTCAGAAACCGTTTTTTCTAAGATGTAAGCATCCAGCAAAACTTGTATTTCCGGGATAGATTTTGGCAAAAAATTTGCATCGGCTGCTGTCGCCAAATAACTCTTGACAAAAGTCAGGCCAACCCAGCGATCCCAAACGTTTCCCCACTGCTGCATCTCCGATAAATTTTCAGGACGAATCATCCCGCTTTCTACTTCATTACGAAGTCCCAAAGTAACAGCATAATTGAAAGATTGCAGCATTCCCGCCACATCTCGCAGCGGCGAACGCTTCATCCGCCTCTCACTTAATGGTCGATTTCGTTCTCCTCCAAAATTAATAATTACGAAATCTTTGCCTGTATAAAGAACTTTTCCGAAGTGAAAGTCCCCGTGACAACGAATNNGGCAGTTGGGACAGCCGCTTTTTCAATAGCAGCAAAGTCCTTCCTGCTAGATTTCTCATCTGTTGATAGATGGAACGCTGGTAAAATGAAGTAAAGTTTTCTGGGGCAAAATCTGGATTTTGTGTGTCAGAACCTAAAGCTAGATGAAGTTCGGCTGTTCGTTGTCCTAAAAGTTCGGCTGAGGCTAGATAAGAGCCGATTAGTTCGCGAGCTAATTCAGGAATTTCTAGGGATAAATCAGATACTAAAGAGTTCGAGGGCCGCTGTATTTGTACGGGGGTTGCGTTCGGCAAATAATTTTCTGGTGCAGTAGACAAATTGTCCGTAGAATGCTTTGCTTCTACTGTCATTACTTGCTCGAAATAGTCGCGCAATGTGTCTAAGGTATAAGACCAAGCATCCCTGCTATCGGGGATGAATTTTTGCAGGATGCCGATCGCCATTATTGGTTTTCCAGAGGCCTGATATTCCAAAGCACCGACAATTGGAGCAAAGTGTTGAATCAATTTGCGATCGGTTAAAAAGCGCCCAATTTCTAATTCTGGGTTGATACCTTCTTCAACTTTTCGCAATAACTTTAGCACGAATCGATCGCCGTAACTTACGGATGTATTGCTGTGTTCTTTTCTGAACAAGTGCGGTTCTAGCTGCGACAAATCTGGTTCTGATGTGAGTGCCTTGTCTGGAATTCCTAGCAGTTTACCTGCGACACCCGTATAATTGCGAGAATGTGCGATCGCCTCCAACAGAGCACTCAGAAAACCTTTATCAGTCGCAGCATCAAATAGTACCCCGAATTCGTTAGTTTCTGGGAAGTGAATTTGTGCGATCGCCCGTTCGTTCGCATCACCTTGAAGCTCTTTCCAACCTACAGGCAAAACGTAAGTTTCGGACATCCCTTCAGTATAATTTAACTGCAACAGCAAAATGTAAATTGTTGATTCTAACCCCGTAGAGTTTTTACATTCAACTGGTACAACTTCACCTATTTGCAAAGATTGAATAGTCCTGTCAGTACCACTGAACCAGTGGCTAGAGCGCAAATATTCAGGCAAAATAGAGACCAGATCATCAGTTAATTTACTGGTAGTAAAAGCAGTTTTCCAGTTACCACTGACCGCAAATTTCGGCAGTTCGGCTTGAGGTAGGTGTAAGGAAAAATTATCCTTTTTGACAGTGAGAGTAAACCAGTAAAACGAGTGAGGACTCAAACTCAAAAAGTAAGCAGAATCACCAACAGCCGGAAACTCTGTACGACCAAAAATCTCGACTGGAACAGCACCTTTGAATGGTGAAAGGTCTAATTCTGCCGTCTGCACGAAGCGTGACAAATTCGCCACTACTAAAATGTGTTCGTCTTGATAAGTACGCACAAAAGCTAAAACTTTGCGGTTTTCCGGGTAAAGAAATTCGCAAGTTCCGCGGCCGAATGCTTGGAAACGTTGGCGAATAGCAATTAGGCGTTTCATCCACCACCAAAGAGAACTCGGATTAGCTCGTTGCGTTTCCACATTAACCGATTCATAGTGATATTCAGGGTCAACAATTGGCGGTGCGTAAAGCCTTTGTGGGTTAGCGCGACTGAAACCGGCATTGCGATCGCCACTCCACTGCATCGGAGTTCTCACCCCGTTGCGATCGCCCAAATAGATATTGTCCCCCATGCCAATTTCATCGCCGTAGTAAAGCACAGGCGTACCCGGAAGAGAAAGCAGCAAAGCATTCATCAACTCAATCCGGCGACGATTATTTCCCATCAGCGGGGCCAAGCGACGACGGATACCCAAATTAATCCTCGCCTGCGTATCTTGAGCATAAACTCGATACATATAATCTCGGTCTTCATCACTCACCATTTCCAGCGTCAGTTCATCATGATTTCGCAAAAATAATGCCCACTGACAGTTACTAGGAATCTGCGGAGTTTGCTGAAGGATATCAATAATCGGAAAGCTATCTTCCATGTGTACAGACATGAACAAACGCGGCATCAGAGGGAAATGAAAATTCATGTGACATTCATCCCCAGAGGCGTAATATTCAACTGCATCCTCCGGCCACTGATTCGCCTCAGCTAGCAGCATTCTATTGGGGAATTTCTCATCTACGTGCTGCCGCAAATATTTGAGGAATACGTGAGTTTCTGGCAAGTTTTCGCAGTTAGTGCCCTCGCGCTCATAGAGGTAAGGCACGGCATCCATTCGCAGTCCATCAACTCCCAGTTCCAACCAAAAATCAACCACATCTAATATGGCTTGAATCACGGCAGGATTATCGTAATTCAAATCTGGTTGATGGGAATAGAAACGATGCCAGTAGTAAGCTTTTGCTACGCCATCCCAAGCCCAATTAGAAGTTTCAAAATCTTGGAAAATAATCCGAGCATCTTGATACTTTTCTGGCGTATCACTCCACACATAAAAATCTCTTTCTTTGCTACCTTTTGGCGAACGGCGCGCTTTCTGAAACCAAGCGTGCTGGTCGGAAGTGTGGTTAACAATTAACTCAATAATGACTCGAATTCCCCGCAAATGTGCTTGTTCTAAAAGATGTTTAAAATCTTCTAAAGTGCCATAAATCGGGTTGACTGTAGTATAGTGCGAAGTATCGTAGCCGTAGTCTCGGAGTGGGGAGGGAAAAAACGGTAGTACCCAAATTGCTGTAACTCCCAAGTTTTGCAGGTAATCCAGTTTTTCTGTTAGCCCGCGAAAGTCGCCGATACCATCAGCATTGCTGTCTGCAAAAGCCTGAATTGGCACTTCGTAAATGATCGCGTCTTTGAACCACAAAGGATCGTTATTTAAAATTGATTTTTGCATAGGTAATCGGTAATTGGTAATGGGGAATTGGTAATGGGGAATTGATCATCGGGAATGGGGAATAGTTACTGAAAATCAAAACTTATAAATCATACCTTATAATTTGGCGCTAATTCCTCATGCCAGCGGCGGAGTTTTGAGCATAATTTATGAAGGCAAAACTTATATTTTTTTAACTAAAAACTCAAACTATCTCATAGGTTTTGCGATCGCGGATACAGCGAGAAAGCAGAAGTTGAATAAGTATTCTCTCCCTCGGACACTCGGAGGCGGGTACGGGGCATTAATGTCAACTTAAGACTGCTCTTTTCCCCCCTTGGGGGGACAGGGG
>DPLL01000015.1 GCA_003542015.1 Microcoleaceae cyanobacterium UBA9251
TTGAAACCGCCGGGTCGTTTCCCTCTCAGGGCTGAAGCCACTGAGTTTCCCACTTACCGAACTTTTTTATGAATCTAGATTCATCAGTTCTCTCGGATAAACAGCCTTCGGGGCTGCGGACGGTAAGACCGATCGGGGTCTCTGGAGTGCATGGCATTGCGTTTTTAGGAAATAGGTTGTTCGCTGTCGATCGGAACGAAGGGCTGCTATTGGAGATCGATCGAGAAAGTGACAACACGACTGTGTTGAATCCCGATCAAACGGCTAAGTTTGCGGGTGCAACTGGCCTGGCTATTTGGGAAGATACCCTTTGGTTTGCACGGGATGAGGATATTTGTTGCTGTCGGGGCGCAATTCGGGACGGGGCGATCGCTGAACTGAAACCGGAACACTTTGTTTCGCTTTCTTATCCTGCTGACGGGATTGCTGTTTGGGAATCTACGCTGTATGTGACTTGTCAGAGACTGGGCTATATTCTGGTTTTTGACTGCAATACGGGCCGGGAGATTACTCGATTGTACGCTCCCGGTATTGGGGTAGAAAATATTACTGTGCGGGATGAAGAAATTTGGGTTTGCGACAAGACTGAGCAAACTGTTTATTGTTTGGAGCGGGCCAATGGGGATCTGAAATTTAGCGTGTTAACGCCATTTGAGTACCCCTCTGGCTTGGCTTTTCACAAGGATTCTGAAACTGGGGAAGAAGTTCTTTATGTGGCTTATTCGGGCGAGGAACTTTACATCCGGGATGACCCGAATGCGGCAGATCCTTTTCAGTTGACCAAGCGCGCTCGCACTTTTGTTCACCCTTTGTATTTTCATTACAATCAGGCCGATGGCTACGCTCTGTCAAACGGTTTTTTGATGGAAATGTCTTATGTTGAGGAACTCGCTCCTCTCGATGACGTAGAAATAGAAAATTTGGAGTGGCGGATTGCTTTACCGTCGGAAACTCACAGGCAAAAAGTGAGGAAAATTACGCCGATCGGGATGCCTTTTACTGAGGAAATTCAGGAGGGGGAACGGGTAGCGGTGTTTAAGTTCGATCGGCTTCACAAGCACGAACGGCGAATTTTTGGCTGGAAGGCTTTGTTGGAGGTGCGAGCAATTAAGTATCAATTGTCGCCTCGGGATGTGGAAAAGATTCCTAAGCTGTCGCCTGAGTTTGAAGCTAAGTATTTGGTGGACAATGACAATTTGGCGATGGATACGGAGATTGTGCGATCGGCAGCCAAGGCGGCTATTGGCTCGGAAACTAACATTCTCAGGCAATTGCTGAGCATTCGCAATTTTGTTTACGACCAACTTGCTTACGGAATTAGACCTCACATTGACACGCCCGATATTGTGCTGCGCCGGGGTATTGGTTCCTGTGGCGAATACGTGGGGGTTTTGTTGGCTTTAGCAAGGTTAAACGGGATTGCTTGTCGCACGATTGGGCGCTACAAATGTCCGGCTTTTGCTGACAGAAAAGGTTTGCCGCTGGAGCCGGATTTCAATCACGTTTGGCTGGAGTTTTACATTCCGGGTTTTGGCTGGGTACCGATGGAATCGAATCCTGATGACATCCAAGAAAGAGGCCCTTATCCTTTGCGATTTTTTATGGGTTTGGCCTGGTATCACGTCGAAATTGGCAAGGGAGTTCGGTTTCAAAGTCTCACCAGTGGCGGTGTTCCTTTGAAGAAGGATGAGGTTTCTGTGGGCACGCTGGCAATTAATCATGTGAGGTTTACAATTTTGTCAGAGTTGCCAGCAATTTGAAGTCCTTAGTTAGTTGTTATTTGTTATTTGTTATTTGTTCGTTCTAATAACCAATAACCAATAACTAATAACCAATAACCCATGTCCGATTCCCGCTCGCCCTGTGCCCGCTCGCCCGCTCGCCCGTACAGGATTTATGAGCAATTAACCGGACTTGATCTAAAATCTCAAATGTCAAGTAGAAGTTTGCCGGAGGCGTTGTGGAATTTTCTATTGCTAATATTCTGGTTTTGCTGGCCTTTGCACTGCTGGTGACTGTTACTGGCGGCGTCGCTTATTTGACGGCTCTTGAGTGGCGCGATCGCAGACGGTTAGATGAGGCTAAACGGAAAAAAAAATAGCTATTTGCTATTGACAAATTGCTGCTTTTATGATATTAAACAAGGCGACACGATTGGGTCGCTTTGTTTTTTGATTTGAGGAGTTTTAACCGCAGATGAACGCAACTAAACGCAGATATTGTCAATTATCCACTCACGAATCAGTTCGTTGATCTGTTCTGGTACTTCGTCGTGGGGACAGTGCCCGGCTTTGATGAAGTGTTCTGTCAACTGTGGATAGTATTTGCGAAATTTGGCGCTTCTTTCTGTAGAATTCATCCAAGGATCGCCAGAGCCCCACAGCATTAAAAGTCCACAGGTTAATTGACTCAGTAATATGTCTATTTTTTCGCCTTGGGGCGTTCTGAATACGGAGGCGAATACTTTGACGGCACCGGGATCGCAGGATGGTTGATAAATTTCGTCTACTAATTGGTCTGTGACGGCGCTCTGGTCGAGATAAACTTTTTCTAGGGTTTTCCGAATTGTCGATCGCCGCCGCACGTATTGGAACAGTAGAAAACTTGCCCAATCTTGCCGAAAAAGGGCTTTAGCTACCGCAGATATGGCTTTTTGCACTGGTGGGGCTTCGGGTGCGGGCTGGGGTTCGCTGAAGGGGCCGGCGCTGTTGATTAAGATTAACCCGGCGGCTGACTGGGGACGCTGGGCGGCTGTGCACAAGGCGGCGTAACCTCCGAGGGAGTTGCCGGCTAATACGGCGGGCCGGCCGATGACGTCGGTGATGAAGTCGTGGAGTTGGTCGCGCCAGAGGTCGCCGCTGTACTGCATTTCGGGTTTTGCCGATCGCCCGAATCCGATCAGGTCGATCGCCCACACTTCAAAATCTTTGCTCAGTCCGCTGATATTTTTGCGCCAGTGGTCTGTGGATGCTCCAAAACCGTGAATTAACAGCAGCGGAGGGCGTTGGGGATGCCGATCGCCCGCTCGAACATAATACACAGAATGGCCCCGCCACTGCCAGTAAGTGCCTGGCATGGGGGCTGCGGTGATGGCTGGGGTTGTTTGCATAATGTAAAGAATTAATTATTTATATTAATTATTGTATCGCGCTGTTGCGATGACCGAAAGGAGAGGGTGCCGTGGGTGCCGGGGGAGAATTTTGATGCAGCCGTCGAACAACGGACAACGGACAACGAACAACGGACAACGGACAACGGACTATCAATTTGTCAAGAGACGATGACCATCCCACCAATGTGGGCCCAAACAGAAGTCGGATTGCGCCATACACCAGGGCATGATGTTTGTGTTTTTTTGGCGGGGAGCGTGAATTCTGGGCCCGGAGGCGATCTTTGGCGGGCGAGGGATGTTCCCGCGATGCGATCGGTAAAGGGATCGACTCTTTTATATATAGTTCCTAGCCGTTTGAGGTGGGGATCGTTTAGTAGTCGGGCTGTTGAGCGATCGCAGATGGGCCCTAGAGCTTTGGGTTCTGCCAAAAATAGACACAAAAATTTTGCCCCGGGCGGTGGTTATAAGTAAAATTACTGATGGTGGCCGGGGCGATCTTTCAGAGAGTCGCAGAATATTTTGTGAGGTTATTTGCTGTTCTTAACTGCTTTAATACTCTAAAATAGAAGTAGAGCAGCGCCGCTCAATTAATTAGCATTTTGAATACTAGGGGAGCCAACTATGCAGGGTGTGAAAATTATCCACCTGAAAGTTAGGGAGTTTTCTGAGTGATTGCTATTTCAGCCCGTCCGGTCGGACGCAATTGGATTACGATTAGTTTCGCATCTACTCTATATCTTTGTCCTATTTTGGATCTGCTCCTAGCAGAGGTTCCGGCTCATTGGCAAGCGGAATTACGGTTAGGACTTCAAGAGGCTTTGGTAAATGCTGCTAAACACGGAAATAAGCTAGACCCCAATAAAACTGTTGGAGTCCGTTTTTCGATTGTACAAAATCAATATTGGTGGGTGATATCAGACGAAGGTTCTGGCTTTGATGCCCCTTGTTGTTGCAACTTGGATGCCGATAATTACGACAGTCATGTTGCAGATCACTCTGAACTCCCCCACGTTGAAAATGAATGTGGCAGGGGGTTGTTTATTCTTTACCAGATATTTGATCGGGTTGAGTGGAATTCTCAGGGTACAGAGTTAAGGGTATGCAAAGAAATTCCCAGTCGATATCAATTGCCTCGCTTGCGCTAAAACTACTATTATTTGGCAGAATTTTCAATCTGAGACAGAGCCTGGAATTTTTCGTTTCCCTGCTCAACCGGGCAATGATCGTTTGCAAGCTCTGTCTATAGATGGTCGATCGTACTACCAAATGTGAGTTTTGAGTGAGAAAGATCTAAACTTTTTTTTACTTACCATCGCGCCACAATCCAGCGACGCGATGGTTTAAGTTTTAGGGCATCGGGCCGAAAAGCATTGGGCATCGGGTATCGGGTATGGTCCGAGAAAAGTATGATAACTATTCAACCGGACCTGATATTTAGATTTTTAATTCAAAACTCAAAACTCAAAACTATTTGCCTTGTCCGTGGGTGGGGCAAGGAGGAGCAGAGATCGATCGATCTAGCCATCCTGCGGCTTGATTCAAGCGGGGGAGAGCTTCTTCTGGCTGATTTTTGAGCAAAAAGACCAAAGCAGCTCCAGCTTGCTCACAGGCGCGAGCAGAACGGTTAGCTTTGAGGCGGTGCCAATCTTTTTCGGAAATGGCGAGGCGGGCGGCTAGAGCTTGGGCTAGTTCTACTGTGCTAAGCTCGTTGAGGTTGACAGTTTTAGGCGTTTGTGTAGTTTCAAGCATAAGTCGTAAGGAAGAAGCAAGAAGGAAGAAGGAAGAAGGAAGAAGTCACCCCCCCCTGCCCCCCCCCAAGGGGGGAAATTCAGGAAGAAGGAAGAAGGAAGAAGGAAGCCCTTCGACTCCGCTCAGGGAACAAAGAAGGAAGAATGCCTATTGTTTTTATGATAATGGCTAAATTGTAGATTAATTTTTTTAATGATTGTCACGTTTGCGGATAAAAATGCCTCAACAGCCGTCAAAGTTAAATCCAGAGACGCCGGGAGATGAAAGCGAGTTTGTTCAATCGCTGGAAACTGTGGAGCGATCGCTCGTGGCAGTCAAAGAACGGTACACTCAAATTCAGGTCGATCGCCAGCGCCAAGCCGAACTCGGTAATCTACGGGAAGATGTCCGCAAATCAGTGCGCCAAAATCCCCTACCTGAACTTAAAAAAGAATTGCGGGAAATTGAGCAAGAATTGGAAGCGATCGAGTTAAATTTAGAAAGCAGTCTGTTTTCCTGGGGAAGCATAAAACAACCTTTTTGGCAAGCTGTTCGCTTTGGGGGACTTGGCATTTTGCTGGGTTGGGTTTTGAAATCCTATGCGGGATAGTAGTTTTTGATTTTTTTTACCGCAGAGGGCGCAGAGGGCGCAGAGGAGGAGAAAAGAGAGAATTATGGTGCAAAATATTAAATAAATGGGAGTGGATATGAGAAATCAACGAATTGCTGCTATTTTGCGGGCTGGTGAACCTGACCAAAATGTAATTGTTCAAGGCTGGGTTCGGACTAAGCGCGAATTGAAAGAGTTTGCTTTTGTGGAAGTTAACGATGGTTCGGCGATGGCTAATTTACAAGTAGTCATTAATGCTGATTTGCCAGATTTTGAAAATGTACTGAAACAATTAAATACAGGTGCGTCTGTCGAGGTTTCGGGAGTGTTGGTAGCATCTCCGGCGAAGGGACAACGCATCGAATTAAAAGCATCGACAGTTCAAGTTTACGGAGATGCTGATCCGCAAAGTTATCCGCTGCAAAAGAAGCGGCATTCCTTGGAGTTTTTGCGAACAATCGCCCATTTGCGGCCGCGCACAAACACTCACGGTGCTGTTTTTCGGGTTCGCAATGCTTGTTCCGCAGCCATACATCAATTTTTCCAAGAACGGGGCTTTTTGTGGGTGCATACTCCGATTATTGCTGCTAGCGACTGCGAAGGTGCGGGGGAAATGTTTGCTGTTACTAATTTTGATTTGAAAAATATCCCGCGCACTGATTCTCAAGAGGTTGATTATGCTAAAGACTTTTTTGGAAAGCGCGCTTATTTAACAGTAAGTGGCCAGTTGGAAGCGGAAATCATGGCGATGGCTTTCGGCAATGTTTACACTTTTGGGCCGACTTTTCGAGCGGAAAATTCTAATACTTCGCGGCATTTGGCTGAGTTTTGGATGATTGAACCTGAGATGGCTTTTTGCGATTTGCAGGGAGATATGGATTTGGCTGAGGCGTTTTTAAAGTATATCTTTAAATACGTGCTGGATCGTTGCCCGGAAGATATGGAGTTTTTCAACGAGCGCATTGATCAGACGGTTTTGGCGACTGCGGAAAATATCATTAATAATCAGTTTGAGCGGATTACTTATACGGAGGCGATCGCACTTTTGGAAAAATCTGACAAAAAGTTTGATTTTCCAGTCAGTTGGGGTTTAGATTTACAGTCGGAACACGAGCGCTATTTGGCGGAAGAATTGTTTCAAAAGCCGACAATTGTTACAGATTATCCCGTCGGAATTAAAGCATTTTATATGCGTTTAAACGACGACGAAAAAACCGTGCGAGCAATGGATATTCTGGCTCCTAAACTGGGCGAAATTATCGGCGGTTCTCAGCGGGAAGAACGGCTGGATGTGTTGGAGAAACGCATGGAAGCTCAGGGTATGAATAAGGAGGAATTGTGGTGGTATTTGGATTTGCGCCGCTACGGTACTGTGCCTCATGCTGGCTTTGGTTTGGGCTTTGAAAGACTGGTGCAGTTTATGACGGGAATGGGGAATATTCGGGATGTGATTCCGTTTCCGAGAGCTCCTTTGAGTATTGATTTTTAGGATTGTGTGGCAAAACGTAGGGACACTCAAGCTGGCCCTTCTTCCTGTCAACAATCGCCTGAAAGCCATGAGAAATCTCGCTTTCACCCCAGTCTAGATCCCCCTAAATCCCCCTTAAGAAGGGAGTAGGGTGTGAGTAGGGGTTGACTTTGAGAAGATTCCTGTCCCCCCC
>DPLL01000173.1 GCA_003542015.1 Microcoleaceae cyanobacterium UBA9251
GCGCAAATTGCGATTAATTATCCAGATTTGCCTTTCCCGGAAGTGGGTTTGCAAGGATTAAAAAAGGCGATCGACGATCCGAATCCTGTGGTTCATATTGCTTCAGTGATGGCCTTGGGGCAGATGGGTTCTTCTGCCTTTGAGATTTTGGTGGAGTCGCTGAATACAACGGATAATGTGGCGGTACAGGTGGCGATCGTGAATGCTCTTGCTTCTGTGGGCGATCGACGTTGTGTAGAAGTTCTCACCACATTTGCCAATGATGAANNGCACACAGCACTTGCAGCCGACTAAGCCCGGTTAGATTTGACGCAATCTGTCGAGCTTTTTTAACTGTTGTGACTGTTCTTGCAATCGAGTTTCGAGACTCTGACACACAACTTCGCATAAATCAAAAATCATCGGGTCAGTGATTTGATAGTAAACACTGACTCCCTGGGGCTGCCGTTGAACTATGCCTGCCTGGGTCAAAATCTTCAGGTGCTTGGAAACATTGGCTTGCCCCAGCCCTGTTTCTTCAATGATTTCAGTGACATTTTTGGCACCATTCTTGAGCGCACACAGCACTTGCAGCCGACTCAGCTCTGATAAAACTTTGAAGTAGTCAGCAATCTGAGCGAGAGCGGAAACTGGGATTTGAGACATAAGGACGAGTGAATTAATTTTGAGCAAGACTTGCTTTTTAGTAAATACTACTATATGATAATATTATCATACAATTAGAAGGTAGGAAACTGATGGCTATACTGTTTCGTCAACTTTTTGACCGGGAAAGCAGTACCTATACTTATCTGATAGCCGATCGCGATTCGGCAGAAGCCCTATTGGTCGATCCAGTCTTGGAACAGGTTGAGCGAGATCTTCAGTTGCTGAAAGAACTGGGTTTGACCTTGCGTTATTGCTTGGAAACTCATGTTCATGCCGATCACATTACGAGTGCATCTCAACTGCGCGAAGCAACAGGCTGTGTGAGTGTGGTTCCAGCCCAAGCACAGGTTAACTGTGCAGACCGTTTTATCCACCCAGGGGAAACGCTACAGGTTGGAACAGTGGAAGTGCAGGCGATCGCCACACCAGGACACACAGATAGCCATATGGCATACCTCGTCAATGGAACTCACTTGCTGACCGGCGATGCGTTATTGATTCGCGGCTGTGGACGCACGGATTTTCAAAGCGGAGACGCCGGAACCTTGTTTGATTCAGTCACTCAACGATTATTTACCTTGCCTGATTCTACCTCGATCTATCCAGGACACGACTATCGCGGGCAAACTGTTTCTTCCATTGAGGAAGAAAAACGCTGGAACCCTCGGTTTGTGGGGCGAAACCGGGATGAGTTTATTCAATTTATGAATGCACTAAATCTGCCCAATCCTCAAAAAATGATGGAAGCTGTGCCAGCTAATCAACGGTGTGGCAACCTAACCTCAATTTTAGCTTAAACCTTAGATCTATTTTATTTGGAGTAACACAATGACAATGACTAACGATGCTCAAATTCAAGAAATTGATGCTCAAACATTGAAACAATTGCTTGACGAAAACGCCGTAAATTTAATAGATGTTCGAGAAACTGCTGAATATGCAACTGAACGGATTCCCGGCGCAAAATTGCATCCACTTTCACAATTCAATCCCGATCGAGTACGACCGTCTGAGGGGAAAAAACTCGTTCTTTATTGTCAATCTGGAAATCGCTCTGCCAAAGCCGCCAGACAATGTTTAGATGCAGGATTCAATTCTGTGATTCATCTGCGTGGCGGAATTCCTACTTGGAAAAATGCAGGCTATCCGATTGAAAAAAGTAAAAATGCGCCGATTAGCTTGTTTCGACAGGTGCAGATTGTGGCTGGCTCATTGGTTGTGCTGGGAACAGTTTTAGGGGTGTTTGTCTCGCCTAAATTTTTACTTTTGAGTGGATTTGTGGGGGCTGGCTTAGTGTTTGCAGGAGTCACTAACACCTGTGCAATGGGGATGCTATTGGCAAAGTTACCTTACAACCAACAAGCCGGAAATAAACTATGATCTGGATAATTGGACATTTCCTGGCCGTTGGTATTGGTGTGAGTTTAGGCTTATTGGGCGGTGGTGGTTCTGTGTTAGCATTGCCTGTGCTGGTTTATGTTATGGGTGTTGCGCCAAAACCTGCGATCGCCATGACTTTGATTATTGTGGGAACTGTTAGCTTATTGGGCAGTATTCCCCATGCGCGGCGCGGCAATCTTAATTTCAAAACCGCAGTTATTTTTGGAACTGCGACCATGTTGGGGGCTTATTTCGGTGCAAGAATAGCGACGCTGCCGTTCATTACCAGCGCATTCCAGATGACTCTATTTGGACTGTCGATGTTGATTGCTGCCGGATTGATGATTTATCGCACCAGCAAGTCAAAGCCTGTATCCAGTCAGGATGAACTAGATGCTGTTGAGTATGTCAAGCCCGTTTGTAAATACTGCTGGCTATGGCTGATGACTGAAGGGATTGCAGTAGGTGTTTTAACAGGATTGGTTGGTGTGGGGGGTGGATTTGCGATCGTCCCTGCTTTGGTTTTGTTGGGAAACGTACCTATGCGACAGGCGATCGGAACTTCTTTGCTAATTATTGCGTGTAATTCTGTCGCAGGGCTGCTCGGTTATTTAGGGCATATTTCCTTAGACTGGAATCTCACGGTTTCATTCACCTTTTTAGCTGGATGTGGGACAGTGATTGGAGCTTATTTAGCACAGTTTGTGCCAGCGCCACAACTGCAAAAAAGTTTCGGTTACTTCCTGCTAGTAGTTGCCACATTTGTATTAGTCCAAAATCGTGATAGCTTACAGGGACTCAAAAAGTCATCTACTCAGCAGCAACCTCACAACGCACTCTCTGAGGGACCGGATATCTCGGCTGTGATGCCGAGGTAATCTGTCGGCGCTCATCTTAGCCCTTAGCGAGCGATCGCAAGTTCTTGTCACCTTTCTCCATCGGGGCCAAATCGATCCAACTAAACTGCGCCAAATCATCGATCAGTTGGAGATGGACTAAATTGCCCAAAAAATTACTAAACTTAGTCATACTTAACTTGACTGATTAACATTGTGGGCAGTATGATTACACCAATGCCTAAAAAAGGCTTAATTATCTGGTCTGTCAACCACAGTTTTGTCAAAACTGACCAGCCTGTAAAAAGGTCGAACGGGAGTCCGCGTTTCGTTAAATTGGTTGAAAATAGTGGATGACTCA
>DPLL01000174.1 GCA_003542015.1 Microcoleaceae cyanobacterium UBA9251
GGGGAGCCGGAATCGGGCGGGGGGCGGGAGCTGGCGGTTGGACGCGGGGAAGGGGAGCCGGACGGGGAGCCGGACGCGGTGCTGGTGCTGGTGCTGGGGCTGGAATGGGAGTAACTACCCGACGCTCAACGGCTGTTGATATCACCTTAACGTTGGAGATCACCATGATATTTTCCACCTGAGAGCCTCGCACAGCGGCTTTGACTTTCATTCCCGGTACTAAGCCGGTAATTTTCAGGACGCATTTTTGAATCCTGAGAGTCCTGTATCGCTCATTTTCTGGGCGAATGGTGATGATGTCGCCGACAATACTTTTGACGATACCCGTAATGCTTTCAGCGTTCGCTGTTGTGGTGGTCTGCGTTTGGGCTATTTGAGTTGCAGGGTTAGCCATCGCTGAAGGCACTGATACTGCTGAAATTAGCACGGACAGGGTAGCACCTGTCAATAATTTGATGTTCTGAAGACGCATTGAAACCTCACATTAACTGCTATTCAGGGTCGGGTTTGCTTCCGCTGTGCGAAANNTTAAAGACTCAATTGTACCTCAAAAGTTCCATTGGAAAATTGCTGCGCTCAGTAATTTCTCTTTAGGGTGTAGCATGGAGAGCGCAAGTCTCTGTGAAATTAGCAATTTGCCCTACTGTATTACGCTCAAATCAGCAATAAATCCCTGGGCTGGAGTGTCTGTGCAAGTGGCAGAAAGCGACAATTTCAGCCGATCGCCCTCCCGTTGTGTTCCCGTGATATATTTAGTTTTAGCGATCGACAGTTGCAGTTTTTTTTGCACCACCGCGCTCTCGGTCGAGTTGCCAGTGATGAGTTGCGGGCATTTAAACTCAAAACTCAAAACTTAAAACTCTTAATTTCGGTGGAGTCTTGTAGATAATTAGATCTAAATTTTGTAGTAGGGACAGGGTAATGCCGTGTCCCTACCCGTCGAGGAGTTGAGCGAACAAAACAATGGTAAAAAGCAAATCTTTGTTTAGCAAGTTAATTGTGCTGAGCTTGAGCGCAGCCACGCTACCGGTTACTCTACAACGGCCCGCTGTTGCCGAACCTATTGCTAATTTCAATCATAGTGCGATCGCCTCGCAGTCAGTCAAATCCGAGCCAAAATTGCCGAATCTCGGAGCACCAGAATTACCGCCCTTGGGAGAACCGCTCCAGTTTATTCCGCAGGAACAACAGGCTCCGGTAAATCCCATTGAAGAAGTCCGTTTAGTGCTGAAATTGGGAGAACGCCGCGTCTATGTTTACCGACAAAATAAGGTGCAAGTTAGTTTCCGGGTGGCTGTGGGAAAAGGCGGCTGGGAAACTCCTACAGGCAATTTTAAAATTACACACATGATCAAAGATCCAGTTTGGGAACATCCTTGGACGGGGGAACTTGTGCCTGCGGGGCCGGACAATCCATTAGGGACTAGGTGGATCGGGTTTTGGACGGATGGCAAAAATGTGATTGGTTTTCATGGTACTCCGAATCCAGAGTCGATCGGGCGGGCGGCTTCTCATGGTTGTGTGAGAATGTTTGACAAAGACGCACAAGCTTTATTTGAGAAAGTAGAAGTGGGAACACCGGTGATAGTTGAACATTAGTTGTTAGCAACTATAAAAACATCAATTACGGGCGATCGATCAAATGGGTAACGAACCGGGATTTAATATTAACAGTCCTGGACGCACTCCGACGAATAAACCGGGTTTTTTACCAATCTGCGGGCTGCAACGGGTCTTTTCGTAAAAAACCCGGTTTCTCGGCTCCCATGCGTAAGTCCTAATTAGATAGATTGCTGATATTTTTCCAACAATTCCGGGATGTAATCGTAACCGTCAACACCGATCGCCGGAATGATATTCGATCGACTCTTAGCCAAAGACTGTTTAAAAGCTTCCGCCCCCATTTGTCCCCGCAAAATTGTCAACAAACCCGCCGATTGACGCCACTCAATCGCCCCAATTTGCTCCAAAGTATACATCCCCAAACTGCCAGCAAATATAGCTTTTTCGAGTTCGTTAATGCTATAATAAGCTTGAGCTAAATAAGCCAAATTCAGACCTTGCAAATATAAGTCGCCGGAGAATTGGGCCGCTTGCCAACCTTTGACCAAATATTCGATCGCACTTTCAGAATTTTTCAACGCAATTTTAGCAATTCCCAGACTGCTGGAACAAAAAGCTTGACTTTGGCGATCGCCCAACCTTTCCGACAGCAACAAACCTTGCTCCAAATAGCCGATCGCACTTTCATAAACCTCCGGCTCCACATCCTCCAACTGCCGCGCCTGAAACACCTCGCTATAACCCAAATTAGCCAAAGCATTCGCCTCACCTTGCCGCTCACCCGCTTGTCGTGCCATAATTAAAGCCCGCTGACTGTAATTAATCGCTTCCTGATAGTTTTTCTGAGCAACATAGTTGCGGCTGATGTGATTTAGATTAGCAACTTCGCAGGCTTTATCATCTTCCAGACGGGCAATTTCCAGGGCTTGTTTGTTCAGTAAGATAGCACGTTCGTAGGCTCCCATAGCCCCCATCGAATAACCCAAAAGCGTCAGAATTCGAGCCTTAGCTTGGGTACCTTCTACCCGTCGCAGGGGTTCATCTAAATACTCCAAAGTATGCCGCAGAGATTTGCCATCAAAGGAGGCAAAAATCCCGCCGTAAAGCGGAAAATATTCCCGTTGAGAAAACGCGCGCAAAATTTGCAGCGTTACTTGAAAACAAGCATTAGCCAATTGTTCACCGCTTTTGGTAGAATTATTAAATCCACTGGCTAACTGACTCCAAATGACCGAAAAAGTAATGTAAGTAGAAATTGAAGCTTTGGTTGACACTTTGGAATCATAAACTTGCTTGTCAAACCATGTCGCCAAAGCCCGCTGCAAGCACTGCAAAATAATCGCCAATTCTACCAATACGCCTAACTCTAAATTAGAGGTTTTTGCAGCTAATTCAACTATCGAGTCACCGGAGGCAATTGTATTCAAAAGAGCGTGGGGAAAAGGACTTTTCACCTTTTTTGCCCAAAAAGCCCAAGGCCCGTTTTGTTCGGGACTACCGGCAAATCCTAGCTGCTGCGGCTGATAAATCCAGCCCACGAGTTCCGGTTCCAATCGTTGCCAAGATTCTAAACCTTTGGCTATCCCGGCGGTGATTTGCTGCAAGTCTTGCTCGGTTTCAGGATTGGAAGTTTGTAGCATTTGTTGGTGCAGGATTTTTGCTAATTGCTGCAATTGATCGAGAGTCAGCGGAAGTTCTTTGTTGGGGTCAATTACTTGCAATAATGCTAGGAGACGGTTGTTAGGTTCGGCGGCAATAATTTGTTGGATGGCTGAGGCGATCGCACTCGAAACTCGGTTGTCCTTTTGCCAGCGTTCCCATTCTCCTTGGATGGTTTTTAGGGCTCTGAGGGTGCGATTTGCTTTGGCTTGTTTGATTTCGTCTTTTTCATTTCTCAGCAGGTTTTCGGTGGCATCCAGGCGTTCTCCGAAGCAGCGTTCAAAAATTTCGCCGGTGCCGGTGCCGATGTCTTGCACGAGCATTTGATAAACTTGTTCTTTGGAGCGAATTTGACCCTTGAGGGTGATTTCGACAATTTTGTCGATTAGTGCTAAGTAGCGATCGCGCAGTGAGGTAGATTCTGGCATAAGTAGTTTTTTGTTAATAAATTTTTATGGACAGCTCTTGCAGCTTGTACCATTTCATGCTGCTATTTAATTTTACAGCTCATCGGGATTAATGCCCATTTCTCTGAGGCGATCGGCTAAACGATTTGCTCGTTGCCTTTCTGATTCAGCTTGCTGTCTTTCAAATTCGGCTCGTTGCCTTTCTGATTCAGCTTGCTGTCTTTCAATTTCAGCTTGCTGCCTTTCTGATTCAGCTTGCTGTCTTTCAATTTCAGCTTGCTGTCTTTCAAATTCGGCTCGTTGACTTTCCAATTCGGCTCGTTGACTTTCCAATTGCGCTCGCTGTCTTTCAAATTCTTCTGGAGTCAGAACTAAATTGCCATTAATATCATACCAACGCAGCCACAACCTTTGATTTTGCAGAAAAGCGCCTTCCCACAAACCCAAACTCAACTTTATTTCCGGTATCCAGAATCGAGAACCTGTTAATATTTGTTCGCGGTAACGGTTGCCAATTAAGCGAAATACTCTCAATTTGTTGTTGTATTTACTAAAAACAAAGTAATAAGGAATCTGCAAAATTCTCTCGTAAACCTGCCACTTAGTCGGCGGTTTGTTTGGTTCCGATTCTGTCAGCCCCAAATCTTCATCTTCCGTACCGGGTGACAGAAATTCGATCGCAATTAAAGGATTGACTGCTTCATCCCAAATCACGTAACTTTGGCGCAAGTCTCTGTCTTGGTAAAATCTCGAAACGCCCACAACTAAGTACCAATCGGGTCTTTTGTACCAATTGGGATGGTTGGAGTCGTAGTATAGATTGAGATCGCTGGCCGAAAATACGCGATCGGCTGGATAATTAGAAGGGAGGCAGCTATCGCACAAAAGTTGTGCTTGCCACCGGTGATATTCGTCAGGCAAGCCTGGGTCCTCCGGGTCTTCACTGGGTAGATCGTACATCGTCGGCAGCACTTTTGTTGGGGAAGATTGCGAATCTGGTATGTACATTGTTATCAGAAAACTGGGTTGAAAACCCCGTCACTTCGGCTACGCTCAGCACATCGCCTTATAGGACGGCTTTAATTATAAAACTTTGTTGCAATGCCAGCAAGTCTTGTTCCTAATAGATTAGCATAAAATAAGAGGTAAAGCCATGCTAGTTTTTGAGTTCAAAGCCTACGGAAAATCAAGTCAGTTCACAGCAGTAGATGAAGCAATTCGTACAGCCCAATTTGTCCGCAATAGCTGTTTACGCTATTGGATGGACAACCAGAAAGTGGACAAGTATGATTTGAACAAATATTGCGCTGTATTGGCTGGTGACTTTCCGTTTGCTGACGAACTCAACTCTCAAGCTAGACAAGCTAGCGCTGAGAGAGCCTGGTCTGCTATCTCCCGATTTTATGATAACTGCAAAAAAGGAATTCCTGGTAAAAAAGGATATCCGCAATTCCAGAAAGATTGTCGCTCAGTTGAGTATAAATCTACTGGATGGAAGTTAGCAGAAGATCGGAAGTCGATTAAGTTTACCGACAAAAAAGGAATTGGGAAACTCAAACTCAAAGGAACACGGGATTTACATTTTTACTCCTTTAGCCAAATAAAACGGGTGAGATTGGTGAAACGGGCTTCGGGTGTATATGTTCAATTCTGTATTGATGTTCACCGAAAAGAACAAACGGAATCTTCTGGGAATACCATTGGGTTAGACGTAGGACTGAAGGAATATTATACCGATTCCAACGGAGTGATGGTTGAAAATCCGAGATTCCTCCGAAAAGGTGAAAAAGTCCTCAAGCGTTGTCAACGTCGTGTTTCCAGAAAAGTTAAAGGTTCAAAGAATCGAGGCAAAGCTAGACAGATCTTAGGAAAACGCCACCTCAAAATAAGTAGGAAGCGCAAAGACCATGCAATCAAACTTGCAAGGTGCGTAGTTCAGTCAAACGACTTGATAGCCTAGGTCGATTTGAGTATCAAGAATATGGCGAAGAATCACTGTTTGGCGAAGTCGATTAACGACGCATCTTGGTATCAGTTCCGTATCTGGTTTGAATACTTTGGCAAAGTATTTGGGAAAGTCACGGTTGCGGTTAATCCGCAATATACTAGCCAAGAATGCTCTAGCTGTGGTGCAATTGTCAAGAAAACACTATCTACCAGAACACAGGTTTGTCAGTGTGGGTGTCTAATGGATAGAGACTTCAATGCAGCCAGAAATATCCTAAGTCGAGGATTAGCTACCGTAGGGCATACGGGAAGCTTTGCACTAGATGCAAGCAACGCTTTGGGAGATGAGTCCTCTACTTTTGCTGGAGAAATCCTGCATCAGCAAGTCATGTCGTAGATCAAAGAATCCTCGTGCGTTCACGCCGGGGAGTGTCAAACAATTATCCCTGGGAGATGTTAAGGAGATACAGCCACTGCGGTAATTGTTATATTATAGCGCGATGTGATTTGTTGTGGCAGAAAGTCGGTATCTTTTGCACCGGGAATTTGATCGAGATAGCAATCTTTTACTGCGAGCATAAAACCTTTGATTCCTTCTGGTGAATTTTGGGAGTCTGCTATATTCAAGAAATCTTGCCATTTACTCTCATCTTTGCCGTTGATATCTAGCAGTGGAATCGTTTATTTTATCCTCTATTACGCTGCGGTTGATTGGGTTTAAGTGCAGCATTAACTCAAAAATATGATCGGGTAAATTGCCGTCTGTTGTGCCTTCTTGCTTGGCAATGAGTTGGTTGCCCTAGAGTTTTGCTAGCAAAACGATGATGTTTCTATCGCCGACTATTTCGGTTTTAAGGTTTCGGAGATTTTTAGCAGCCACAGTGGGCGGATGGTAAAACTTCCCAAGAGTAAAAATAAGTAAATTCCGGTTCCCCAGATGTAGGAATTTTGGATAATTGATTTTGCGAAGAGGCGATCGCTTTGTTCGGCTTTGAGAATATTGAGGTATGCTTGGAGATTTGCGATCGTTGATTGTGAGAAATCATCTTTATGTTCTGCCAAAACTTTCAAGGCTGATTCTAAGTTTGATACAGCCTGATTTAACTCCGATGAAGTTAACGTCTTTGCTTTTTCTTGAAGGCTAAGAGTAATTCTCTCCAAAGCATAAGCTGCACTGAAACGCACACTTGCATCTGAGTCTTTAAGCAGGGGAATTAGCTGCGGCACAACAGTTTTATCTTCTACACCGATACTCCTCAAGGCATCCGCTGCACTGCTACGCACATATACATCTGAGTCTTTAAGCAGGGGAATTAGCTGCGGCGCCGCAGTTTTAGCTTCTGCACCGATACTCCCCAAGGCATAGGCTGCATCTCTACGCACACCTGCATCTGAGTCTTTAAGCAGGGGAACTAGCTGCGGCACAATAGTTTTAGCTTCTGCACTGATACTCCCCAAGGCATAGGCTGCATCTCTACGCACACCTACATCGGAGTCTTGAAGCCGGAGAATTAGCTGCGGCACAGCATCTTTAGCTTCTGTGCCGATTCTCTTGAAACCATAGGCTGCACTGCTACGCACATTGGCCTCGGAGTCTTTAAGCAGGGGAACTAGCCGCGGCACAACAGTTTTAGCTTCTGCATTAATACTCCC
>DPLL01000177.1 GCA_003542015.1 Microcoleaceae cyanobacterium UBA9251
GCGTAGGTATCAATGGTTAATTGTTGCTGCAATTGCAGGAGATTCACGGCGCGCAGTTTGGGGAATTCTGCTGGTAGTTTTGATGCTGCCGCCGCGAGGGTTTGAATATCTGTGTCAGCGGCACTAATAAAGACTATTGGTGCGGGGGTTTGTTGGATGAATATTACTCCTTCGGCTTGGGGGTTCCAGCCTCCTGGTGTTGCTGCTATTTTGTGCATTAATTTTTAGTTTATGTTGATAAATAGTGAGAGTGATTGCGATGGTCTTTATTAGTATAACATGACTTATATCAAATTTGGTTGTACCGGAATATTTTAACCACAGAGGGCGCAGAGTACGCAGAGGAAGAGAAGAGAGAGATGGATGTTTTTCTGTTTCCGAGGTTTTAATCTATAAACTGATAACGAAAACTCCGAAAATCATGATTCCTGCGCCTAGTAATCTTTGTTGAATATCTTTTTCCTTGAAAATAAAGTGGCCGAATAATACACCCATTAATACGCTAGTACGTTTAATTGCTATCACTTGTACTACCAAAGTTAATGTCAAAGCTTGCATTTGACAAAGCAATCCTATAGCATTGAAAAATCCCATAGCTGCTAGCATTGGTAATTGTTTGAGGATTTTTCGGCTGGGATTTGGGGTTTTGTGCAATAAAATTGGCAGTAGCAAGATACTCATTGTACCAAACAAAGAGAATAGCCAAAAAATCGGGGATGAATTTTTAACTCCTATTTTGTCAAAGTTTGAGGTGATACTCCAGAGAAATGCTACAATTAACATCATTTTTGGCCCTGGTTCCTTCAGCAGTGCTTTGAATGGGGCTAAATATCCTTGCGATTTCTCTTTGATATTTAGTAAGTAAGAGCCTGTTACTATTAGCAAAATGCCAATATAATCAAAAAAGTTGGGATATTCACCGACAATTAATGGTGAAGTTAGCAACATGAATAAGGGGGTCAACGCTACCAGCGGTACTGTCAGGGATAAATCTGATACTTTGATGGCTTTGATGTAGAGGATAGTAGTGACAGCGTTGATGCTACCTCCGATTAATAGGGCGATCGCAAATTGAGTGTTTAATGCCGGAATTCCGGTATAAATTACCCAGGGAATCAAAAATATGACCGAAAAGAATGCAAGGGACCAAGCGACGACATATTCGTCACTTTTTTTGAGATTTTGCTTGCCAAAAACGTCTTTAAGTGCTTCAAAGAAAGCGGTAAAGATTCCTAAAATTAACCAAGTCAACCTAAGTATGCCCTCCTAACTCGCTCGTCGTTGAGCAAATCTGATGCAAGGCCTGTGAGAGTAATGTTACCAGCTTCTAGTACATAACCTCGATCGGCAATTTGCAATGCTAAGCTGGCGTTTTGTTCGACTAACAGAATTGTAACCCCCGTGGAGCGCAAATGTTGAATAATTGCAAAAATTTCTTTGACTATGGCGGGGGCTAAACCTAAACTGGGTTCGTCTAATAATAGCAGTTTTGGGCGTGACATCAACGCGCGGGCGATCGCCAACATTTGCTGTTCCCCGCCGCTGAGGGTTCCCGCTAATTGATTGCGCCTTTCTGCTAACCTGGGAAATAGTTTAAATTGATCCTCTAAATCAGCTTTGATTTCCGCTGTGTCCGATCGCACATAGGCCCCTAATTCTAAGTTTGTCAACACCGTTTGCTGCGCCAAAACCCGCCTCCCTTCTGGGCTGTGGGCGATTCCGAGTTTGACAACTTCGTGAGGGCGGCGGCGGGTAATGTCGCGCCCATTATAAATAATTTGCCCTTGGTGCAAATTAACTATTTTGGAAATAGCCCTGAGTGTCGTACTTTTGCCGGCACCATTGGCACCGATGAGGCTGACAACTTCTCCTGCATTAATTGTCAGATTAATATTTTCTAGGGCTTGAATTCCGCCGTAATTTACAGAGAGATTCTTGAGCTCTAAGAGGATGTTTTGGGTGGTTTTGGGTGGGCTATCGTGCATTTTCTGTGACTTTGAGATAGATTGCGATTTACTGTTGGATGGCTGCCGATTACTGAGCGTAGTCGAAGTAGATTGCGATTTACCGTTGGGCGGGGCGGGTTTATGAGATTGTGGGTTTTAGGTAATTATTTTCGGTGAACCCTTCGACCCTTCGACCCTTCNNTCGACTACGCTCAGGGCACCGCCCGCCCCTACAGAATGTGTAATAATGGTGCAAAATGTGAGTTTTATCCAATTTTAATTTATCTACTTTTCATCTCCCAAATAAGCCTCAATTACAGCCGGATCATTCCTGACAATAGCAGGTTCTCCCAAGGCAATTAGCTGACCGAAATGCAGCACGGCAATTCGATCGCATAATCCCATAACTAGCGGTACGTGATGCTCGATCAATATTACAGTTAAATTGAACTTTTGGCGCACTTCTCGGATAAATTCACTTAATTTATGTTTTTCATTCGGATTCATGCCCGCCGCAGGTTCATCTAACAGCAATATTTGCGGTTCTAGGGCTAAAGCACGGGCAATTTCTAAGCGCCTTTGGTCGCCATAACACAAGTTTTTGGCTTGTTCGTCAGCCCGATCGCCCAATCCGACCAATTCCAACAATTCCAACGCTTTCTCGCGGGTTTCGCGCTCCATTGCGTTCGCTGTTGGTAATGCAAATATGCCCGCTAGCAGTGATAAAACGGGATTGTGCGATCGGCTGTGGATGTGTCGGGCGATCGCGACATTTTCCTTAACAGAAAGTTCCCCAAACAACCGGATATTTTGAAAAGTTCTGGCAATACCTTTATTCGCAATTTGATAAGGTCGAAGTTGAGAAATATCTTCATCTTGATAAATCAGGTTGCCACTAGAAGCAGGTATCAATCCAGTCATAACATTAAATAGGGTGGTCTTGCCCGCGCCGTTAGGACCGATCAGTCCAAATATCTCGTCTTTTTCAACTGCAAAAGATACGTCGTTGACGGCAATTAAACCACCAAAGCGACGAGTTAATCCTTTGGCGGCTAAAACAGGATTGGTTTTTGAGAAGGTCAGGGTTTCGGAACTCATAAACAAATGATAAAATATAAGATATAGCAATCCTAAATCATTTGTACAAATATGTAGGGGTAGTGCCCCCGTGCCTACCCCAGCCAAAACGGGCAACCACGGGGGATTGCCCCTACAATAATTACGCAAATGATTTAGGATTGCTATATCTAATTATGCCTCAAATTATGGATGCTCAAAAACTCTTAGAACGAATCACCGTAAATCCCCAAATATTTAACGGAAAACCGATTATTCGGGGTCGCCGTCTGGCGGTTGAGCACATTCTAGGAATGTTAGCCGCTGGCGACACTCCTGAAACGATTCTCGAAGGCTATCCCTGGTTAGAAAGAGAAGATATTCAGGCTTGTCTAGTTTATGCTCATCGACTGGTTAGTCACGAGCGTATCGAACCTCTGTTGGTGGAAGCTAGTAAATAAAAATATAAACTCATGCGAGAAATCCGATGCAATGCCTGTGGTAGCAACCGCTATGAGGAACGTAAAATCAATTACCTTTTTTAGATTGCCCGGAGTCCTGAAACCAGTTTGATGAGAATGTAAACAGAATTATTCAAATGACTGAAACTGCTCATCAAATACAAGGATTCTGGCCCATGACGAAGCACTACCGACAAACATTAGTTGCCGTAATTGCCCTCTCGTTTCTATCTTTCACATCGCCTTTGCTGTTAATTCGCAATGCTACGGCTGGAATTCCGAGCGAACCCACAGCTAATCCCAAAGAAATTGCCTCCCTCATCAAGAACTTAAAGAGTAACAATGAAAGGGAACTTGATGCAACTATTAAGAAGTTAGAAAAAATAGGTGAACCAGCCATCCCGGCTTTGATAGAAGCTTTGCAGGCTCAGAATTTGCTAGTCCGCCGGAGTGCCGCCCAGGTTCTGAAACAAATTGCTGGCCCTGCTATTCCTGCGCTTACTAAAGCCTTGAAAAACTCCGGTGCAGATGTGCGTAGTGGTGCCGCCTCTGCCTTGGGGAGTATTAATGCAGAAGCTAAAACTGTTGTGCCGCAGCTAGTTCCCCTGCTTAAAGACTC
>DPLL01000176.1 GCA_003542015.1 Microcoleaceae cyanobacterium UBA9251
TTCCAATTCTATATTACGACCGTATTCTATATGTCTGACCGTACCGCGCATTCTATCTGCCAGACACAGAGAAATTCCATAATAAAACCGGGAAGCAAAGCCCAGATCCTGTTGAAGTTTGATGATTAACTGTCGCCGTGGAATTGCCAGCAACTCAGTTTTTTCGATCGCCTTCACCGTNNATCACTTCCTTTTTGCCTTTGTGGACGATCCAGTTTATGTCGTCATTATTTAACTGGCTCAAAATGAAAAGTGCTTTTTTTCTACTGCTGTCGGTCATAAATCTAGCTCCCGCTTTTTTATATAAAAATTCAATGTCGCGCGATTGTAACTGTTTTCATAGCAACCACTTTTGGGCCAGTACAGTTTTTGCTCTTGCCTAACTTTTTTGCCAAATGCTTCTAGCGCGACTTTTACGCAGGGCAGATGAATTAAGCTGATGAATAATCTGTCAATAATAGCATTTGTTCAACAAATTTTTTACTCCCTCGCCTTGAGCAACTCGTGTTAACTTTTCGTTTCAAAAGCAATGGGCGAGGGTTCACTCCCCGCAATCTGGGATGGGGCGCGGGACACAATTCACCGCGCCCAGTCTTTCTAGCTAAATCGATCGCAAATCGGCATAGCCAGCCAACATATCGTCAGCAGTCAGAGTGTCACCACTAGCTTGAGGAGTCCACAGCACCTCAACCGCCAGCAACTGCTCGCTCGATACTCCCCCAATTTGGCGCAAAGCTTGACGCAAATCATCGGAATTTTTGACTGTGGGTAATTGCAGTTTACCTTGAGTACCGACGAGCACCGTCACCACAATATATTCGCCTGGAGCTTGATTTAAATCCGCACCAACCAGTTCGCCATTTTCCTGCAAACTTGGCAGTATTTTGTTGCTCCCTGATTGCCGAAGCTGGTTGTTAAAATTCGAGAGCGTTTCTTCAGTAAACTTACTGCGTTCTGCCAAAGAAAATTGATTAAATTTAGCTTCTGCTGCTTCCAAGCGAGTTTGCACAGATTCAGCACCCGCGTAAACCCAGTATTCTGGATGTCGCAACAAGGCGAGAGTAGACTCTTGCAGCACTTGAGCGCGACCCGTTGCTGTATCGGTATCCGCTTTGAGTGCTAAGGAGTCGAGTTCCGATTGCAGGCCGCGGGCCTCTGCTAGCAAACCGACTTGCAAACGAGCCACAGAGACGGTTGTAGGGGCGCTGTAGCCTAGTTCGTCGGTGCCTCCCCCAGCGCGACGGAAGCTTTGGACTAGGAAATTCGCGATCGAAATAAAAATCAAAATCGAAAACAGGCCACCAAAACCACCCCCAAACCCAAAAAAGGGCAGTAAGAACGGGAAACCGAAGCCGCCACCAAAGCCACCGCCCCCGTAGTAACCGCCTCCCGACGGTGCGTAAGTGCGACTCGGAGACGAGTAACTGCGCGCTGGAGCCCTAAAAGATCCCCCGCCCATGCGTCCCCCGCTGCGGGCCGCCAGGGCTCCGTCAGCGTTACCCAGGGCTAGGGTGAGTACCAGCCCGATCGCCAATAGTGATTTCAAAAGTGGTTTGAGTGTTGAAATTAGTTGCTTGTACATAAGACCTTTAGCATTTAATACATATATAATTTACAGTCTATCCTCCCCTGTGGGGAGCCCCGTTGCAGGTGTGAACCCGGTGAGATATCCGTACCCATTGGTGTCAGCTTCAGACTCAAACCCTTTGTCTCTGTCGCTTGTAGTCGAGCGGAGGGTACGGGGAGTAGGGGTAGCACTACCCCTACTTAAAAATGAAGCAGCCCTGCCCTTTGTAGGGGCGGTGCCTGTGAGTGCCCGCCCGCTTTTACAGAACTTTACTTAACCGGCGGGCGATCGGCTTTCAATAAGCTTTAGACTTTTAAAGAAATGCTGCTAGTCCTTAAAATCAGGACTGTATTTACCGTTAAAAAAACATTATGTTTCCAACTCACCGCCCCCGCCGCCTCCGCAACCATCCCCAACTCCGCCGGATGGTACGCGAAAACATCTTGACAACCAGCGATTTAATTTACCCCCTATTTGCCGTACCGGGGGAAGCTTTTGCTAAAGAAGTCTCATCAATGCCAGGAGTCTACCAGCTATCGATAGACAAAATAGTAGAAGAAGCAAAAGAAGTCTACGACCTCGGCATTCCTGCTATCATTTTATTCGGCATTCCCGCAGATAAAGACACAGACGCTACAGGTGCTTGGCACGATTGCGGCATCGTCCAAAAAGCGACTACAGCAGTCAAAGAAGCCGTCCCAGATTTAATCGTCATGGTCGATACTTGTCTGTGCGAATATACCAATCACGGTCACTGTGGCTATTTGGAAGTCGGAGATTTAAGCGGTCGTGTTTTGAATGACCCAACCCTAGAATTGCTGAAGAAAACTGCTGTTGCTCAAGCTAAAGCTGGTGCAGATATTATCGCACCTTCTGGGATGATGGACGGTTTTGTCGGAGCAATTCGCGAAGGATTGGACAATGCTGGATTTGAAGATATTCCCATCATGTCTTACGCGGCAAAATACGCCTCAGCTTATTATGGCCCGTTCAGAGATGCGGCTGATTCAGCACCGCAATTTGGCGATCGACGTACCTATCAAATGGACCCAGGAAACGGCCGTGAAGCTCTCAAAGAAATTGCTCTCGACATTGCTGAAGGTGCGGATATGCTAATGGTTAAACCGGCTTTAGCGTATATGGATATCATCTGGCGCGTCAAAGAAGCAACTAACCTGCCAGTTGCAGCTTACAACGTTTCTGGAGAATATGCGATGGTTAAAGCCGCCGCTCTCA
Source organism: Microcoleaceae cyanobacterium UBA9251 (assembly GCA_003542015.1). Taxonomy (GTDB): domain Bacteria; phylum Cyanobacteriota; class Cyanobacteriia; order Cyanobacteriales; family Microcoleaceae; genus Microcoleus. Next base: position 2,804 of record DPLL01000176.1, read on the forward strand.
ATGGTTGGATAGATGAAGAAAGAGTAGTGATGGAAACCTTGACTGGATTCAAGCGTGCTGGTGCTGATCTGATTTTAACTTATCACGCCAAAGATGCTGCCCGCTGGTTGCAAAGCTGAGCCAAGTTTTGAGTTGCGATCGACTTTTGTAGGGGGGTATTGCTCCCGATTAGTGTCAACTTAACGTTAAACCCAGTCAGAGACTGCTGTTTGACTATT
>DPLL01000392.1 GCA_003542015.1 Microcoleaceae cyanobacterium UBA9251
AGCGATTCTTGGTGGTACATATGTGGACATATTGGGTTTGGGTAGGTGAATCATCTCAGTCTAAACCAATTGTCCGACTTATGACGGGAATGTCTAAGGAAATGTTGTCCTAGGGATTACTCCCCGGTCTAAAGACACGGGGATTCTTAAGGACAAACTTTGGGGGATGAATCCACCCATATCTTGATGCTTAAAGGGTTTGTCAATAACCCACTACCCACAAGCCCATTGCTGAGTCTATGGCTACTTGTGGTAGGCATTTGCTNNGGCTGGATAAATCCTGCAACGCCTTTCATCCCTGGACTAAAGTCACAGGGTTTTCAGGGTATTCTTTATAAGCCCCACGACAGGCAAGGCTATCTGGGGAGCTTTAATGGGCCCTTTTAGATTTGTCAAGCGTCATGATTTCGCTTCTGAGGTATTGGTTTAAAGGAGGGAAGAAGGCAGGAATTTACCATCTTCCTGTTCTTCCACTGCTGTGTTCCAGGGGGCTGTGACTCTCAATCTTCAGCTTCCCTTACACCGCAACCGATGCCAGATTTCCTCAACTGGCGCGAGGAACCCCCTCTAAAGCTTCTTCTTCCGTGTCAAAAATTTCAAACACAGAATCCATCATGGTGACTTCAAACACCAATTTGGCTTCTGGATGAACATTGCAAATGCGGAAACTTCCCTTAACTTTATCTGCATCCCGCATACCTGCTACCAATGAAGTCAGACCAGAGCTATCTATAAAGTTAACCTGACCAAGATTCACTACAACATGGCGGCTGAGTTTGGAAATACACTCTTGCAACTTGAGGCGGAATTGCCAAGCTGTTGTGATGTCCAGCCGTCCTGTCGGTGCTAAGACGATAACTGTTGTACCGTCTTGAAGCGCGTGGGTTTTTTGATCAATATGAATCACTGACCCTTCCCTCAAAATTATTATCTATCACGGTGGTTACTGTCCCAGTAGTTTAACTCAGGTCGGTAACTACAGAGGCATCTAATTCGCCCAATCTTGCGGTTTTAAGAACTTGGAGTAGAGTTCGGCTTCTGGAGAGTTGGGTTCTGGCTCGTAACAGTATTCCCAGCGTACCAAAGGTGGCAAGGACATCAGGATGGATTCGGTGCGTCCGTTGGTCTGCAAGCCAAAGGTTGTACCCCGATCGTACACTAAGTTAAATTCGACATAGCGACCGCGACGGTAAAGCTGGAAATTGCGCTCGCGATCGCCGTATTCTGTCGATCGGCGTTTTTCAATAATTGGGACATAGGCCGGCAAAAATGCCCTACCGCAGTCCTGCACGAAGGCAAACAGCGACTCCCAACTCCTATCTTCGGGCTTTCCGATGTTGTTGCTGTATTCAGCAGCCTTCCCTTTGACATTTTGGTCGCGGTACAGGGGGCCTTGAGCGTTTTGGTAGTCAAAAAAGAGCCCACCCACGCCGCGGGTTTCTTGGCGGTGGGGGAGATAGAAATATTCATCGCACCAGAGCTTAAATGCCGGATAATAGGCAGGATGGTGTTTGTCACAAGCTGCTTTGAGAGTGTTGTGAAAATGAGTAGCATCCTCAGCAAACGGGTAGTAAGGAGTCAAATCGACACCGCCGCCAAACCACCAAATCGGGCCCGCTTCAAAATAGCGGTAATTCAGGTGAACCGTAGGCAAATAGGGATTGCGGGGGTGCAACACCATCGAAGTGCCAGTGGCATAGAAATCGTGACCAGCCGCTTCTGGGTGCTTGGCCAGAATCAAAGCAGGCAAACTTTCGCCCCAGACTTCCGAAAAATTGACTCCACCCTGTTCAAACACATCCCCTTCGCGCATGACACGAGAGCGTCCACCGCCACCTTCGGAGCGCTCCCAAGCATCCTGTTTAAATTTGCCGCTGCCGTCGAGTTGTTCTAGACCTTGACAAATTTCGTCTTGTATGCCTTTCATAAATTGGCTGACTCTAGCTCTAGAGTCAGCGGGGGGCAAAAACTGAGAAGTGGCGGTTTTAAGTGTGGTAGAAACTGTCATCTGATTTTAGATTTTAGATTTTAGATTGAAGAATTGCGACCGCGGATCAATTCGGGGCTTGTGACCAAATTACTTTCGGTCGTAAAAATTCTTGCCGCTCGGATGTGAGTTTGAGATTGACTGTGAGTCCCAAATCCAGTGGTGATGTAATTATGCCACCCTAGGTCTGCAAATGATCGCAATGAAGATATGTTAAAAAATAGCAACAAAAATATACTTAAAGATGATCAGTGCTGCGATCGAACATCAGTGGAGCCAAAGCAATTGTAATATATGGACTGTTATGGATAGGTTTTATAGAGCAGAACACAATGCCCAAGACACTCGATATTAGTTCAGTCCTAGAAATCCTGCGACCAGTCCAAGACCCCGAACTCCAAAAGAGTTTGGTGGAATTGAACATGATCCGCAACATCAAAATCGACGGCGGAGTCGTCAGCTTCACCTTGGTGCTGACAACGCCAGCTTGCCCGCTGCGAGAATTTATTGTCGAAGATTGCCAAAAAGCGGTCAAACAGTTGCCCGGTGTCGAAAAAGTGGCTGTGGAGGTGACAGCAGAAACACCGCAGCAGAAGGGAGTAGGCGATCGCCAAGGCATAGAAGGCGTGAAAAATATCATCGCAATTTCTAGCGGCAAGGGTGGTGTCGGCAAAAGTACAGTAGCCGTAAACGTGGCCGTAGCGCTGGCGCAAACCGGCGCTAAGGTGGGTTTGCTGGATGCGGATATCTATGGGCCCAACGACCCGACGATGTTGGGTCTAGCGGACGCTAAAGTGATGGTTAAGGATGGCAAAAGCGGGGAAAGTCTGGAACCAGCCTTCAATTACGGCGTCAAATTGGTGTCGATGGC
>DPLL01000393.1:0-8357 GCA_003542015.1 Microcoleaceae cyanobacterium UBA9251
CTAGGCTTAATAGTCAAACAGCAATCTGTGACTGGGTTTAACGTTAAGTTGACACTAAGAAGGGCACGCTTGAGTGTCCCTACTGCACTTCATAAACCTGGGATACGCTGTATTTACGGTCAATTTAGACTAATCGGAAATACCCAGTCTTTGTACTTGCTGTCGCGATTTTCGATGATTCCAGTGAGTTTGTCCAAGAGTTTTTTGGTGATGGGTCGCTCTTTTGGTAAATGATAGTTTTCGATTCGGTTAATTGGGGTGATTTTAGCTGCGGTGCCGCACAGAAAAATCTCGTCAGCAATCAATAGTTCTGATTTGTCAACTGGTCTTTCTATGACTTCAATTCCTAAGTCTCTGGCGATAGTTATCACACTGTCTCTGGTAATTCCTTCGAGAATATCTTGATCGAAACCGGGAGTAACTAATTTGCCGTTTCTCGCGACAAATATGTTCATCCCTGAAGCTTCGCTGACTTTTCCCTGAGTATTCATCATAATAGCTTCGTCGAAGCCGGATTCTACTGCTTCTGTTTTGGCTAAGGCTGAGGTAATGTAAGCGCCGCTAATTTTTCCTCTCAAGGGTAAACTGCGGTCTTCTTGGCGGTACCAAGAGCTAATTCTACAGTTGACTCCTTCCTTGGGAAAATAGTCTGAGAGTTCTAATCCGTAGACAAAAAAGTCTGTTTCTACGTTGTGCAGTCGGGGGGCAATTCCCAAACTTGAGGCGTAGATAAATGGGCGGATATAAAAAGATTTGGTGGGCTGATTTTTTTTGACAAAATCAATGATTATTTCTTGGATTTTGTCGGCGAGCAAATCGCATTTGAGGAAGCTGGCACTTTGACTTAATCTTTGACAGTGGCGATCTAATCTAAATAGCAAGATTCGATCGGGATTTTCGGGGTCGGGTATTCCCCGCAAGCCGCCTAAGACTCCGGTTCCGTAGTGCAGTGCGTGGGTGGCTATGGAAACTTTGGCTTCGGTAAATGGGAGAAATTGGTTTTGAAAGTAGGCTATTGGCAGAAAACTATCCATGATTCAAGGTAGCGATGTGTTTTACAGTCCGCGAGGAAAGGTGAATTTGGTTATATTACCATAAGTTATTATTTTGTTGTTTGAGAAAATTGTTAAAGTCTAAAAATTGCAGTCGTTTTGGTTGATAATTGTTTTGGGAAAGAGCGCGATCGACTAAAAACAAAAAGTAACAAAGAGGTAGCTATGGTGCGGAAACGTTTAATCATTGAAATGGGCATGGGTGTAGATCAGCACGGACAGGAACCGACTGTAGCCGCGGCAAGGGCTGTACGGAATGCGATCGCCCATAATGCTTTGCTGGGTGTCTGGGAAGTGGCGGGTTTGAGCGATCCCAATCAAATGATTGTGGAAGTAAAGGTGGCGGTTCCTTATCCTGAACAAGTGCGATCGGAGGAGGTATTGGCTGTGCTCCCTTTCGGCAGCAAAACTCTGATTGTCGAGCAAGGGGGCATGGTTGTGGAAGGAAGGGCGATCGCATCTCTGAATGATAAAAATGATGAAATGTTGATTGCGGTGGCTGCGGTGACAGTTTTTGTGGACACTGAGGACTAATTAATTTTTTATGATACCAACCGCCCTGGAGGTTTGGGCACAGACGGGAAATAGTTTTGCGCTGGGTTTCTTAACCGCCAGGGCGCTTCCTAGATAATGTTTAGATGCGCGACAGCCGATCAAAATAAGTTGAGCCTGTTGATGCGGTAAAGCACGCGCTGCAAAAAGCGGTGATCGGCTTCATCGCCGGATTCCTATTTGTAAGCTGCTTAAATTGCGTGGGCGATGTTTATAGAAATTGGTATTAACCTACGCGATCGCGAAAATATTCCTCATACAACCGGCATCTCGGAATGCAATTATTTCCGTTAAATTTCACCAACCCCATACTGTTTAATTTAAACCCTAATTCTGACCGCAATCTAACTGGCTGGGAACCACTCACAACCTCTCTCATCGCATCCATTAATTCCGAATATTTCTCTAAATTCCACAAATGCCGCCGCAAATGATCGCTATAAATTCCCGCTTCTGTGGCCGGGGATTTCACCAATTGATTTAAAGTCACATCTTGACGCGAAATGTGATATATTCCCAGCCGCACTAAATAGGGATGACCTCCCACTAACGCCATCAATGCTGCAACTTCATTCGCAATCCAATTCAATCCGTGCCGTTTGGCTAAGTCTTGCACTTGCTGCTCATTAAATTCCGGTAATTCAATCGGTAATCCCACATTGAACGGCGATTTATTCACATCCAGCGGGATATANNCTCATCCAAACCCAAAGTCAAAGGCGGTGACGATTCTGACAGCAAATACTGTTCAAAGTAAGCCTTACAGCACTGATTACTACCAATCAAATCTGCTAATTCCCAACACTTAGGCAACTGTTCCAGCATTCCTAATTCTTGACCAACGCTAGCACAAAACCACTGCAAAAATGTATCTGAATTAGCGAAAATTCTCCTATTTGCTAGTTGAAAACTCAGCGCCACCGTGCGAGAACCTTGCTGTTCTGCATGATGCAAAATCCTCGCCATTAAAGAAGTTTTACCCATCTGTCTGGGAGCTTTAATGCGGATGAGGGCTCCCGGTTGGCTAATCGTTTCATAACAGCGAGATTCGATGGGAGGGCGATCGATATACAAACGAGAAACTAAATCTACTTGTCCTCCCGGCAATTCTGCGGCTGGCAAGGGTTGAATTATTGACTGTTTTGTGTTAGTAATTTCGCTCAAATTGACAGCTAATTCATGGTCTGCACTGGATTGGGCGATCGCAATTTTTGCAGATCTTGGCAACACCTCATCGGGCAGAGATTCCAGCTCAAAATCGGCTATATCGCGCCATTCCTGATTCAATCCGCGACAAATTTCGATGAAATTAACATAATCTACAGGTTTGCCATTTAGGAAATGGCTGACAGTAGATTGGGCTATCCCTAAATCCTCAGCCAAGATTTTCTGACTGGGGAAGCCATTTCTCAGGAGAGACGATTTAACTGCGGGAATGCACTTTAGACGCAGCCTGAGCGATCGCGGCATTGCTTATCACAATTAAGACACTGAAACCATCATAAATGCCAAGGGTCCCAAAGTCGATGAAAAGTCGATGAAAAGTCGATGAATTCTCAAATAACTCACTCACCAACTCAAATAGCCACCTGATTAGATTAGAAATAACCAGGTTGAGCACTGTCACAAGGGGGTGAAGAATTATGTACTCTATCCTAAGTTGGCCGCTAGCATTAGCAACTAATCAACCAACTTTCGCATTCACACCGCCGATGTTGTGGTTGCTCATCGCAGTTGTGCTGAGTGCGATCGATCTATTTATCCAAAAAACCCAGCCCCAAAAATACAGGTTTTATGTGCTAATGATGGGAGTCTCAGCTCTAATTGAATCCTTGATTTTGTGGAGAGGATCGATCGCATTTGATTTTAGTTGGGCAAATGTAATGTATGAAGATTTTGACTGGCAGATATTCTACTGGATGGGAATATCTCTCGCCCTGATTATTTGGATTCGACCGATTTTCATTGTTCGCAAAAAGTTTGTGATTCCCGAAGCAACCGAAGCGACAACTATCTCAGAAATTTTATCGGGAGAAACCGGAATGGTGATTTATGAAGGTGCTTCGTGGAAAGCCCGCAATGAAGATTCCCAAGGAATCGCACCCAGACAAAAAGTTTACGTTTTGCGCCGCGAAGGAAACACGCTGATTGTTGTACCTGACAAATTAATTCACATCAACAATTAAACCTTTGTAGCCACATCAAGTCAACTAAGAGGGCGGGCACGGGGGCACCGCCCCTACCACAGGTCAACTGTCAACTGTCAACTGTCAACTGCTATATATGTCAGAATTCACACATAGCTACGCCCTAATCATTGGCATTGACGACTACAACAACGGTATTTCTTCACTTAAAACTGCTGTCAGTGATGCGACAGAAATCGCCCGTATCCTCGAAACCGAGCATGGTTACACCGTTACCCTGCTGCTGAATCAAGCAGCTACTCTCAGCGAACTTCGGCGGGTATTAGAGATAGAATGGTTCGACTACGCTCACCAACCACTGCTGAAAAAAATTCAAAAGGGCGATCGCTTTCTCTTCTTCTTTGCTGGACATGGGATTGCTCTCAATGGTGAGGATGGCCCCGAAGGCTATCTGATTCCTCAAAACGCTAAGTCTGGCGATGTTAGCACTTATCTGCCGATGTCAGAGGTGAATAAAGCCTTGCTTCAACTTCCTTGTCGTCACTTTTTAGGTATTCTTGACTGTTGTTTTGCGGGTGCTTTTCGCTGGTCAAGTCTACGCAAAGCGATTCCTGTTGAACTGGGTACACTCCACAAAGAACGTTACGATCGCTTCATTCAAGACCCAGCATGGCAAGTTCTAACTTCGGCTTCCCACGATCAATCTGCATGGGATACTTTTAACCTGAAAGACGATCGCGGACAAATAGGAAGCCATTCACCCTTTGCTTATGCGTTGATAGAAGCACTTGAGGGTAAAGCCGATGCTTTTCCACCAGCAGCACCAGGTAAACCTGCGGGGGATGGTGTAATTACGGCAACTGATCTCTATGTGTATTTGCGCGATCGGGTTGAAATTGCCACAGAAGCGCGGGCTATTCGTCAGACTCCAGGGATTCATCCCCTCAACAAACACGATAAAGGCGAGTATATTTTCCTGACACCAGGACACGCGCTAAATCTACCTCCAGCACCACCATTAGATGTTTCCAAAAATCCCTATCGCGGCTTGTTACCCTTTGAAGAGAAACACAACAAACTGTTTTTCGGTAGAAACGAACTAATAGAAAAGTTACAAAATATTGTCAAAACTAATCCTCTAACAGTGGTTTTGGGTGCTTCGGGTTCAGGTAAATCCAGTTTGGTAAAAGCCGGATTAATTCCTAAATTGAAACAGGAAAAAAGCGAAAAATGGTGTATTCTATCACCAATCCGCCCCGGAGAAACACCTTTTCAAGCCTTGAATAATGCCCTTGTTGATGCCCAATTACCCAAAATTGAATTACAAAATCAACAAAAAACTCTGAGTCAAAGTATTGCGGTTTGGGCTAAAAATCATCCCAATTCCCAGTTATTAATCTTTATCGATCAAAGCGAAGAGATAATTACACTCTGTCAAGATGAGGATGAGCGCAAGGAATTTTTCCAACAAATACTTAAAGCAATTAACGCCCATCGGGATAAATTACGGGTAGTGTTAAGCCTACGTTCTGACTTTGAAGCCCAAGTTAGAGATGCTGGCTTACAGTTTATCCCCACAGGCTATAACGTAGGAAATACAGTGCTTAAAGGTCGTTGGCTCAACGGACGATTTATTGTCCCCGCGATGACACGAAAGGATTTGAGGGAAGCGATTGAGAAACCCGCCGAAACACGGGTAATGTATTTTCAACCTCACGATTTAGTAGAACAATTAATTAATGAAGTGGCGGATATGCCGGGAGCATTGCCTCTGCTTTCTTTTGCATTGAGCGAACTTTATCTGAAGTATTTAAAGCGACAATGGGATTCAGGAAACGAAGGGATAACAATTGACCGGGCGCTGACTGAAGCAGATTATCAAGAATTGGGAGGAGTCATCCTATCACTGACTCAAAGGGCTGATGAAGAATATCAGGCGTTAGTTCAAGAAAATCCAGCTTATAGCCAAGTTATCTGTCATGTGATGCTGCGAATGGTAGCCATTGGTGGGGGTGAGTTAGCGCGTAGACAAGTCCCGTTATCGGAATTGGAATATCCGCCCGATCGAAATAGTTTAGTTAAAGAAGTAATTGAGCATTTTAGCACAGCCAGGTTGTTAGTGAAAGGGCAAGATGCAGAGGGTAATCCCTACGTGGAACCCGCCCATGATGCTTTGGTGCGGGGGTGGGAAAGGTTGCTGAATTGGGTAAAAGAGGAGAAAAACTTAAGATTGCAGCGCCGTTTAACACCTGCTGCTGTAGAGTGGAAAAGCCAACAACAGCCACGGTATCTTTGGAATACTGACCCCTACCTGGATGTGCTACAGAAAGAGGTACTTAACTCACAAAACAACAACTGGTTGAACCAGTTAGAAACTGAGTTTGTACAGCAAAGCATTAGGCAAAAACACAAAGATACCCGTTCGCGCTGGGGCATTGGAATCACTGTGTCGCTGGTCATCACAACGTTTGTTGCATCAGCAGCGACATTTGTGTGGACAATATCGTCTAACTTGACAAATAAACCAAATGTCATATTTGCTTCTCCTGGGCAAGAGATTAAAGGAACTACAGACTATATATACGTGTATAGTTATGGCACTGTCAAAAATTTCCCTCCAGCAGTAATTAACCAAATTGTGTTCGGTATACCCAAAAATAAACCAGCTTGTATAAACGTTGGCATACTAAAAGATGGGTTAAAACAAGAGACTGAACAGCCTTTCAATATAACTGCACCAAAAGACCCAGGGGTCTATTATATTAAATATTTATACGACTTAGAATACTCTTGTGAGAAACCTATAGATATGTGGAAAAATGGAAAATATTCCATTCCCGATAAATCAAATGTAGGGATTGTTGTAGTTGGGAATGTATTGAACTTTTCTATATATAAAGATATTCTGTTAGCCTACTCTAAAAATGTACCTAGTTCATACACTCTAACTGGTGACGATTATCCTCGTGCGGGTGGTTATGTTTCTTTAAAAGGCTTTAAGTTTCACAAAAAATAGCGGCAATGCTTCAAATAAATTTGCCAGCTTGGAAGATAAAAAACGAACTTTCTACGATAGCACTTCTAGCTTTACACTTGAAGTGAGAGTAATCTTGAATAATTTTGGTTACTGTATCCCGAACCAGCCACCAGTATCGCCACCGGCCCAGCAACCCTCTTTGCAGGCTTTCGGCAAGACTTCAGCAAACATTAATTTAAACTGAGGATCAGCACTGATATCCACATTTTCATAGCCTACTGGCAGACAAATTCTTTCCTGATAACTGCCGGGAACCCTAACTTGTCCCATTACATATATGTCTCCACCAACTGAATACACACTTTTCTCTTTTCTGCGGGAGTAGGCGGCAACATAACAGCCGGGATAACCGATAAATTTATTAACAGTGGGTAGAGTCCTTTCCTCAAAACCCGGATAGGACACATTCACCACAACATTGTCTTTGACGTAAACCTTGAAGTTTGCAGGAAGAATAGCCTTGTTGGGATTAGGATTTTTTCTGCCATAAATCCTAATATCCCTTGATTGCCCCTTTGCTTTGGGCTGATTTAGAGTCGCATCTTCGTTGCTGATTGAGTTGTTTATTAAACTTTGTTGGGTAACAACTCTTTGTTGGCAACCAAAAAGAAGGCTGAGAGAAACAGCTAAGAGGGTTTTGATGACCATGTAAAGAAGTAGTTGCAAAAGGTAAAAGTTGTTAACGCCGTAGCAGCTATTCGTCAAATATGGGTAGATAAGTGCGATCGCCCGACAAAACCTCTGAGTACAGAAGTGCGATCGCCTCACAGAGTTTTTATGATACCCTGGACGCACGGGTGGTCAGAAACCGGGTTTTTTGCGAGAAGATGCGTTACAGCGCGCAGATTTGGTAAAAAACCCGGTTTCGAGGAGTCGGAGTGCGTCCAGGACTGTATTACTAATCTTTGTAAATAACTCAGATTGCAGGTTTGACTAAACTTTTCTCCCAAGTCTCGCAAATTGCTTTAGCACCAGTATTTGCAATCTTTTTGATAATTAGAGTTGCTAGGAGAGTAGCAATAGCAGGAGCCAACGCAAGTCCACTGACTAAAACAGGAGCCAACATCCAGCCGCTTTGGTATAGTTCTGATTGATTGTTTCATCTAAAATCTTCTGAGTATCTGCATTGTCTCCGAGGGGGTTGCACATAAGTTCGTAAGCTAAGGGGTTTATGCGATCGAAAATTCGCTGACCAGCTTCTAGAAATCTTGGATCGATTGGTGCTCTAGCCGCAATGTTCACATCAATAGATTCCAACGAAGCTGGGTCTACCCCTCTTGTTCCACCTCCAGCAACATCATCCTCTATAGCTTGTACGCGAGAGCCTAGCTGAGCTTCTAGCTGATCCTCATCAAGTTCCCACAAACTCTCTACAAGAACTTCAACTTCTGCCATGATTACTTATCTCCATGTTTTAGTTAACCAGATTGTTACTGATTATTCTGCGTCTCGAAAACAATTTTTAGTAAACCAATTAATACAGTTTAACCGCAATCTAGTAAAAATCAAAAATCTCAACTATTCTTATTTGGGTTAGAGTGCGGGGTGTCAGAAACCGGGTTTTTACCG
>DPLL01000393.1:8513-11082 GCA_003542015.1 Microcoleaceae cyanobacterium UBA9251
CGGTTTCTTGGGTGGGAGTGCGTAAGTCCTATGATTTTTAGCTTACCTGACAAATTGAGGCATGATTTCAGCGGCGGTAAATAAACCGGAAATGCCTTTTCTTTGCAGCATTACACCAGCTTTCAGATAACCGAAAGCTGGGCCGCAAACGTTGGCTGCCATGCTGGTTTCATCGCCTAATGTAAAGGTGTGAGTCGAGATTTTGCCCTCGAAGGTGCGACCGGTAATTTGGACGTTGGTGCTCAGGGGTTTTTTGGCATTTCGGGTATCGACGATGCCGCCGACTGTGACTCGAGCGCGATCGCAAATTCCCGCCAATTCCAACATGATATCATCGGCGTGTTCCATATTTTCCAGCTTCAATAAACCACCGGTGCTATCTAACAGCGCTTCCACTTCTGCATCAGACATGGCTTGAGCTTTAGGTACATCATAACCGGGCAAATGTGCGATGTCTTCGCGAATCGTGGCTCGATAAGCTTCCCAATTAGCAATTCCGACTCCAAAGGTGATTTTGACGCTGTGAACTTCTGCGTAACTTTGAGCGGCTAATGCTGCTGCTGCTGTGAGTAACCCAGGTGTTGCACCGCAGCCTGTCATGTAGGTAATTCCTGCTGCTTGGAGTTCGGATTTCATGGCGAGAATTTGTTCGACGGCGCTGGTGCGTTTGATGGCATCAACTAATACTCCTTTCCAGCCGGATTCGATAAATTGTCTGGCTACGGATGCCATGAATGTGTTGGGAAGATTTGGTAATGCGAGGAAATAGCCGTCTACTCCTTTTGCTGTTTGGATGAGTTCTTGAATACTGCGATCGCTCAAAATTCCCCCTGGTTCCAAATAACCTAATGAACCTTGAGACTTGTAAATTGCCTCGCATTTCTGGGAATTTAAGCCTTCTGGGCCATAAGCGTAACCTTTTTGATCGGCGGCGGCTACCCAGAGCATTTCGCGTTTGGGAGCGAGTAACCGGGCGGCTGCTTGGCCGAGTCCGCCGTAGCCCAACACGCCTACTCGAATTGGTTGGTTAATTAAATCTGTGACTTGTTGTGTATTCATGGTGCTTTCTTGATATTGGACAATCTTTTATTATCGGTCAAAACGTTTTTTTTTGATAAAATTCCTAAGTATTGGAAAACTGCAACGCCACAATTCAATTAATTACTAATCGGATGAGATCGCAAAAGCCTGTTTAACATCCGGCCGCAGCAGGTAGTAAATGCAAACGATCGCAAAACCAAGAGTTAAAAAATTGACCGCAGTACCAGCACTACCCAACATTTTCGCTAACTGTGCGATTATGGCGATGACATGAACAATTAACGTTCCCGTCCAAGCCCAAGTTTTAAGTTGAAACAAACCCCAAGTTAAGACTAAGGAGATTAGGCCTAAAATCAGACTGAGCGCGGCAAAAATTGCAATAAAGCCGCCGATTACAGTTCCCACTTTCGCCCCGCCGACAACAGCACCAAGCCCGCCAAAAATGCCTGCAAAAAGTAAGATCAACAAGCCGTCAAGGAGACTGAAGATTGCGCTAATTAGCTGTAAAATTGCCAGAATTGTAACGCTTTGAGGAAGATTCATTTTACGATCGAGTGAATTTTACGCGATTGGCAAATATTTTAACCTGTTAAGCGACTCGTTTTTGAGCAAGGACGCCGTTACAGAGTGCGTGGCCTCAACCCAAGTTTACCGATCGCCGCCCCAGCGTGGCAAAATCTGTACACTTCGAGTTCGCGATCGTGACCGTTGCGGTGTCGCTCGAACTTCCGTCTCAGTCTTTTGGCTGAGAAAACTTAACATTTTTTAATAAGTTGCAAAAATTAGCTATAATTCTTTATAGATGCTGGTTGGGGAACTTTTTTTGAAATCACCCGATCGGATGAGTCTCAAAGACGATGCCAAGCATCAGCAAAAATTTTACCTTAAAAGTAATCCTGAGATTAAATTAGGTGAGTCGGTTATGATCGTTAGCCCCAAACAGGAAACTGCTCAGATCAAGGTGGAAGAGACTAAGGTTGTAAACACCAAGACTGTAGACACCCAGATTGCAGATGCCAAAACCCCCCAAAAGCAGTCTCCCAAGAAACCCGCGCCGAAGCCGAAGCGGTGGGCTCTTGGGCTGGTTGCAGCCGGGTTGCTGGCTGTACCGACCACCCTATATATAGTAAATAGTAAATCGCAGCCGAAAGTAGATGCGATCGCCACCATGACTGTCCCGGTGGAATCGCAAAACCTCACCGTGCGGATTACATCTAGCGGCACGGTGCAGCCCGTACAGCGCGTGAATCTCAGCCCCAAAGGCTCCGGGCGGATCGCAGAATTATTTGTCGAACAGGGCGATAAAGTCCAAGCAGGACAAATTATTGCTCGCATGGAAAGTCGCGACGTGGAAGCCCAACTCGCTCAAGCCAAAGCCCGCGAGGCTAGCGCTAGAGCCAAACTTGCCAAAATCGCAGCCGGGAATCGCGTCGAAGACATCGCCAGTGCTCAAGCGCGCTTAGATCAAGCCGAAGCCAGTCTCGCCCAACTCCAAGCCGGGAGTCGCGTTGAAGAAGTCGCAGGAGCC
>DPLL01000394.1 GCA_003542015.1 Microcoleaceae cyanobacterium UBA9251
TCTAGGCTCCGGTGGAGACGGCAACGATACGATCAATGCCAGTGTCGCTTTTGGTGGTACTACTCCTATTTCTATTACTCTCGAAGGCGGCCTGGGCAACGATTCCTTAGTTGGCAATGTNNGACACCTTGGGCAACAACTTCATCGATGGCGGCAACGGCACTGATGTCTTTACTACCGGTGACGGGAATGACGTACTGTTCGGTCGGGACGGAAACGATACCTTGAATGGCGGTGGCGGTAACGACACGCTGTTCGGCGACGTTGGGAACGACTATTTGATCGGCGGTGATGGTAACGACTCTCTCGTCGGCGGGTTTGGTGCTGACACGCTGATTGGCGGAGCGGGTAGTGACAGCTTCTACTACAACAACTCCGGCGAGGGTGTCGCGTTCGACAGCCTCACCGGCTTCCCCGCCACTACCCCTGCTGGCACTCAGCCAGACCAAATCGGCGATTTTGTGTCCGGTGAAGACAAGTTGATCTTACAGTCCAGCCAATTCGGCTTTGGTACAGTTAGTGTGCCAAGTGGCCTACCTTCTCAGTCGTTCTTGAGGGTTGACACTGGGACTTACACGGGCACTGAGCCAGGTCTATCATCAGGAGCCTCACTCGTTTACGAAGCTGCAAATGGCAGGCTGCTGTACGACCCTGACGGTTCAGGTACTGGCGCTCCTATTTACCTTGCACGTCTGAACGGCACACCGAGCCTTACTGTGAATGACATTACCCTGATTTAATTTGGGTAGGAGTGGGTACTCGATTCTGAAAATATCGTCCTACCAACTCTAAAAACTAATTGTGCTATGTTTCGAGCTGGGGATATGTATCCCTGGCTTTTTTGTGGACATCAGCCTTGTAGGGTGCGTCGCTATCAGATTTTTTAGGTTCCCAAGTAGATTGCTGATGGCGACGCACCCTACGATATCTAAAACCAAAGAAACCGGGTTTTTTGCGGTTTTTGCGGGCTGTAACACGTCTTCTCTGCAAAANNCGCTGCCGCCATTTGCTGCTAATTACATCTATTACTGTCACTACAACTAACAGCACTAACATCATTGTTGTGGCTTTGTTGTATTCAAAAGCTCGAATATAATTGACTAACTCAAAGCCAATTCCGCCGGCACCGACTACTCCTAAAACCGAAGCAGCGCGGATGTTGTATTCAAACATCCACAGCGTATAGCCCAATGCTAGGGGCAATACTTGCGGGAAAATTCCATATTGGGCAACTTGCAGCCAAGATGCACCTCCTACTTGTAAAGATTCGATCGATCGCACTTCTACTGATTCGATCGCCTCCTGGTAAAATTTAGCCAGATAGCCGATCGTATAAATTCCCAAGGCTAACGTACCCGCCGGCGCACCTAAACCTGTTGCCGATACAAACAGCAACCCTAACACAATTGAAGGCACGGATCGCACCGCATTTTGGATGAAATTAGCTGGCCATTGCAACCAAGGGGGTGCTATGTTGTGGGCGCTGCAAATAGCAATTGGTACAGAAATAATTGCCCCGATTGTTGTTCCCCATAAGGACATTTGAATTGTCTCAATCAATGCCTTAATTGCTACATCTATAATTTCGAGATTCGGAGGCCACAAACGGGAGATAAAATCAGTTATGTAAGGCCAACTGCTAGCTAAGGTTGTCGCATCTATTTCTAATCCTCGCAGCGCCCAACCGTAAACTAAAATTACACCTGCTGCAATACCGAGATTTTTTATCCAGCTATATTTTGAGAAATTACTTGATTTTTTTTCGGTCATCTTTGTTTGTTTTTAGTTTTATGTACACCGATTTTTTTTGTTTGGTGAAGGGGCTTTTTTTAAATTAACCGCAGAGGGCGCAGAGGGCACAGAGGGAGAGTGGAGAAGAGTGGAGTTGAGCTTGCTATTTTTTTGATTTGCTGAATTTTTCTGACAAGTTGTGACATTTGCCATCATAGATTATTTGACCGGCGTCGAGGACGATCGCCCTTTCGGGATATGTGCTCGCCATGCCTAAGTCGTGCAATACTACAACTACTGTCATTCCCTGTTCGCTGTGCAGTTTAGCCAAAATTTCCATTACTTGTTGGGCTGCGATGACATCTAATCCGGTGGTGGGTTCGTCGGCTAATAAAATCTGTGGAGATTGAATTAAGGCGCGGGCGATCGCCACTTTTTGCTGTTGTCCGCCGCTGAGTTGTCCGGTTTTTTGATATGCTAGGTCTTGGAGTCCGAAATTTGCTAGTAATTCAAACGCTCGATCGCGCTGTTTTTTCGGAAAACCCCACAGTGTCTGCCAAGTATTTAAACTTCCTAAACAACCGCACAACACATTCTCGATCGCCTGGGACTGCTTCACCAAACCGCCTCCTTGAAAAATCAAGCCGATATCCCGACGAATTCGGGCGATCGTGCGCGTATTCATCACAAGATCGTTAATCCGAATCTCTCCGGTTTTGACAGGCACTAAGCCGACAAAGGAGCGCAATAGGGTGGATTTTCCTGCACCGTTCAAACCCAGCAGCGCTACAAATTCACCTTGTTTGATTTTGCAATCAATTCCGTTGAGAATTGGGCGATTTAGCGATCGGGAATAAGCTGTTTCTAAATTACAACATTCGATAGTCATGGCGGATATTTATTCACAAATTTGGTAATTCATTTAAGGCCTCAGCGGTAGGGACACGGCACGCTTGAGTGTCCCTACGGATTTCAGGTGCTACACGTAGATTACGGCTCTAATTTGGCGCGCTGCAAAGCTTGGCGCAATGTTGCTAAATGGCTGGTGTGATCGACTTTTACCAATTTTTGGGAATTGTACAAACTGCGGAACAATTGATTGTTTGCAGGCTCGTTTAACTTCAGGAAAGCATTAATCACCTTTTCTCGCATCGGTGCTGGAATGCGATCGTCTATCACAATTCCGTGGGCGGGAACTCCGGGAATTTGTTGCAGCACTCGCAATTGTTTACCTTCTGCTGCTGTAATCCAAGGTGGTAGCAAAGCGTATTCTGAGACGGCTGCAACTTCTGCTTGACCTTTTAAAACTGCTTGCAAAGCGCTCCCGTAACCGTCTCCGTAGGTGACGTTTCCGAAGAAAGTTTCTAATCTATCGGGCCCTGAAACTAATCCTTGACCCACCAATTCTCCGACTGGGAAAATAAATCCCGAACCGGAAGTTCGAGAGGTGAAAGCCATTTTTTTGCCTTTCAATTGTTCGAGGGTTTGCTTTGTGGAACTTTTCGGACGCAGGGGGCTGTCTTGACGCACTACAAATACAGAATCGTAGGTATTTCCGCCGGAATAATCGCTGCGAACTTCCGCTAAATACATTCGTGCTTTTGCTAATTGTTCTGCTTTTAATGCCGCCCGCCCTGCTACAAATGCCACATCTGCTCTGTCTGCTCTCAAAGCTTCGACGGCTGCGGTTTCGTCGCCGATGACTGCTTCTACGGGTATTCCGATTTCTTTTGAGAGTATTTGCGCTACTTGATTGGCTTTGTTTTGCAAATCAGTCGCATCTCTGCGGTTAGCAAAGACGATTCTAATGCGATTTATGGGAGCTTGTGCTCTCCAATCTCGATCGCCCTGGGGAGTTTGTTGCGCGATCGCCTTTTGTCCGACTCCCACTGCATGAGCCGTCAAACCCCCTAGCAGCAAGAATCCCGCGCTAGCACTTGCCAGCACTTTTAACCTGTTCTTCATTAATCCCTCTCCTATGTAAACACAAACGCCACTTAAGTAGTTGATAATAACTAGCAATAACTTGAGTTCAGTTTAAAGCTTTTTTCACAATAATCGCAACAGTTAATGATAAGTATTTGCAATTACTAAGATAATAAAAACTTATCAATTAAGCAGAACCCTCGGCTGGTAATGTGGTGCTGTGTGGCTCTGGAATTCTCCAGTCGAACCGACTTGAGTGTTAGCAGCGACTGCTTTGTAGCTTCTCTGATAAAATGCTTGCACAGCAAACTTGGATAACACAGCACAATGTCTGAAGAAACAAACTCAGCGGCTCAATCTACAACTGGT
The DNA here is from genome assembly GCA_003542015.1 of Microcoleaceae cyanobacterium UBA9251. Taxonomy (GTDB): domain Bacteria; phylum Cyanobacteriota; class Cyanobacteriia; order Cyanobacteriales; family Microcoleaceae; genus Microcoleus. The sequence continues at coordinate 4,027 of DPLL01000394.1, forward strand.
GCAGATGCGATCGACATTGCGATCGCCTCTGGCATCGATTTTGACGGCACTCCGATTCCCAAGGCCAAATTAGACCTTTACGAGCAAGTGATGGGGTTAGAAGCGGGGAGACAGCGCAGTGGCGTGTCAAATACCATGCGATCGCGCATTGTCCGCATCGGTGTCAAACACCTTCCTCAAGCAGAACTAGATCAAATGCTCATCGCCGCCGACTTTGCACCGCTCAAAGAGAAAGAAATCGCTTTTTATTATGGCGCTAAGTAAATAGCATTGATCCGGCTTATATCATGTCCGGTTGCATCCTTCGTGTATGGGCGGGGCGGGTTTATGAGATTCTTAGTTTTCAACAATTATGGTTGGTAAAACCCGCCCCTACAGCATCAAAAACATTCTTCAACCTACGCTATCGGACAGGATATTACTCCGGCTTCAAAGCGCGTTCCATCAGCGCCAAAACTGCTTGTTTGGGAGTAATTTCACCATTTAATAAGCGATAAACTTGACGAGAAACAGGCACTTCAATGCCCCGTTGATTAGCTAAATCAATCAACACATTGGTAGTATTAACTCCCTCAGCAGTGCTCTGCAATTCGTGCAAAATTTGCTCTAAAGATTTGCCTTGTGCCAATCCGAAACCAACCCGATAATTGCGCGACAAAGAACTATTGCAAGTAGCGAGTAAATCTCCCAAACCAGACAAACCATAAAAAGTTTCTGCCCTAGCTTCCAGACGAACGCCAACTCGAATCATTTCTGGTAAAGCGCGAGTTAGCAAAGCAGATTTAGCATTAGTTCCTAATTGTAAACCGTCGCAAACACCAGCGGCGATCGCAAATACATTTTTTAGGGTTCCACCTAACTCAGTTCCCAGGGGGTCTTGATTGACATAAACCCGAAAAGTTTCGGAACTGAAGGTATTTTGCACTTGCTTAGCCGCCGACAAATCAAAACTAGCAGCTACCGTTGCAGCCGGCAATCCCTGCTGAATTTCTTCAGAAAGATTTGGCCCGGAAAGTACGACAATTGAATTATGAGGAAAAGCATTCTGCCAAATTTGAGAAGGAGTGCGCGTAGTCGCGGGGTCTAAACCTTTGGTAACAGTAACTATAATTGTACTAGGACTTAACTGTAAAGCCAAAAGTCGATCGACTGTGGCGGCAACCCCTTTCATCGAAACTGCCGAAACAACAATATCCGTACTTGTTATAACAGAGTCTAGCTCAAAAGAACTGCGGCGCGACCACAAATGAACTTGATTACCTTTTTTAGTTGCTAGATTGGCCAAGGCTGAGCCCCAAGCACCTCCGCCTAATATTGTCAAGATTGCCATTTGGATTTGGGATTTTGGATGAGAGGATTTGGGATTTTGGATTTGGGATTGGAGGATTGAAGAATTGACCCCACGGATAAAATTGGTAGTGGTAAGGTGCGCATTGCGCACTACTAACTCAGTAGCGGTAAGGTGCGCATTGCGCACTACTAACTCAGTAGCGGTAAGGTGCCCATTGCGCACTACTAACTCAGTAGTGGTAAGGTGCCCATTGCGCACCC
>DPLL01000008.1:0-977 GCA_003542015.1 Microcoleaceae cyanobacterium UBA9251
TTTCCCAAGCCCAAAAAGCGACGGTGGTTTGGGACAAGTCAACCCTTTATTCAACAGCAAAGTTCAGCAGATTGCGGAGCCACCTGCTTAGCAATGATTAGCGAATATTGGGGTAAAAAATTCAGTCTCAATTACTTGCGCGAACTAGCAGAAGTCGGCCGCAGCGGTGCCTCTCTCAAAAGTTTGGCAAAAGCAGCGGAAAAAATGGGATTTCAGACCCGTCCCGTGCGAGCTTCTTTAACTCCTCTCCGCAATCAAAATCCCTGGATTGCTCACTGGCAAGGCAATCACTACGTTGTTATTTACCGCTTTAAAAATCAACAGGTTTTAGTTGCAGATCCGGCGATGGGCAAGCGGTGGATGAGCATTAAAAACTTTACGGATAATTGGACGGGCTACGCCCTAATTTTAGACCCGACACCGCAGTTATACCGCAATGACATTGCCGAACAGAAAGGGATCAAAACCAAAAATTTTCTCGGCATAGTCTGGCCCTACCGTAATACGATCGCCCAAATTATCGTCATCTCCTTGTTTCTCCAAATATTTGGGATAGTTACTCCCCTATTTACCCAAGTAATTCTCGACCAAGTAGTTGTTAGCAAAAGCGTAGTAACGCTGCACGTCTTTTCAGTCGGACTGCTGCTATTTAGTATTTGGCGCATCCTGTTGGGTGCAAGCAGACAATACTTGCTCGATTACCTTTCTAACCGGATTGACCTGACTTTAATTAGTGGATTTATCAGTCACACTCTCAGTTTGCCGATTAAATTCTTTGAATCGCGTCAGGTTGGCGACATCTTAACGCGCGTTCAGGAAAATCAAAAAATTCAAGCGTTTCTGACTCGCCGAGCGATTACTGCTTGGTTAGACGCTTTGATGGCGGTAGTTTACATCGGACTGATGATTTACTACAACGGGAGTCTGGCTTTGTTGGTTCTGGCTTTAATTCCGCCGATCGTGATTTTGACTTTAGT
>DPLL01000008.1:1007-4284 GCA_003542015.1 Microcoleaceae cyanobacterium UBA9251
GGTAGCACGGCTTTGCTGTGGTACGGGGCGATGCTGGTAATTCAAGACCAATTAACGATCGGTCAATTTGTCGCTTTTAATATGATGATCGGGAGTGTGATTTCTCCTGTGTTGTCTGTAGTGGGACTTTGGGATCAGTTTCAAGAAGTGCTGGTTTCGATCGAGCGTTTGGATGATGTATTCTCCACCCAATCTGAAGAAAGTCATGACAAACCGATGCTGGTGCTGCCGCGCATTCAGGGAAGCGTCAAGTTTGAAAATGTTTCTTTCCGCTATTCCCAAGATGACGAACGGAATACGCTGCAAAATCTTTCTTTTGAGGTGCAAGCTGGAGAAACTGTAGCAATTGTCGGCCGCAGCGGTTCTGGTAAGAGCACTTTGGTAAAGCTGCTGCAAGGTTTCTATTATCCAGAAAAGGGGCGGCTGACAATTGACGGCCACGATATTCGGCACATTTCTTTGCAGTCGTTGCGAGTTCAGTTGGGTGTTGTCCCTCAAGATTGTTTCTTGTTTTCGGGAACGATTTTGGAAAATATTACGCTGTACAAAAATGGACAGGGTGATGATTCTACAAGCTTGGAAGAGGCGATAGATGTGGCGAAGTTAGCAGAAGCTCACGCCTTTATTCAGGATATGCCGCTTGGTTATCAGACTCCTGTGGGGGAAAGGGGAACGAGTTTGTCTGGGGGACAGCGACAGCGAATTGCGATCGCCCGTGCTCTTTTAGGCGATCCCCGGATTTTGGTTTTGGATGAAGCAACTTCTTCCTTGGATACCGAGTCAGAACGCAGGTTTCAGCAAAATCTCGCCCAGATTAGTCGCGATCGCACTGCGTTTATCATCGCTCACCGGTTGTCTACGGTGCGTAATGCCGATCGAATTTTAGTTTTAGACAAAGGCATTTTAGCCGAACAAGGTAATCACGAGCAATTGATGGCTGAACGTGGACTTTACTATCACCTTGCTCAGCAACAGCTCGATCTTTAAGTTATTGGTTATTAGTCATTAGTCATTAGTCATTAGTCATTAGTCATTAGTCATTAGTCATTAGTCATTAGTGATTAGTGATTAGTCATTAGTGATTAGTGATTAGTCATTAGTCATTAGTTATTGGTGATTACTGATTGGTGATTAGTGATTGGTGATTAGTCATTAGTTATTAGTTATTAGTAACAATCCACAACTAAGGACTAAGGACTAAGGACTAAGGACTAAGGACTAAGGACTAACACCTGACAACAGTCAAGAGTCAACAGTCAACAGCCAACAGCCAACAGTCAACAGTTAACAGTCAACAGTTAACAGTCAACAGTTAACAGTTAACAGTCAACAGTTAACAGTCAACAGACTAATTTGGAGTAAATACTATGCTTTCAGAAGATGTCAAAAAAATCGCAGGCGATCCTGATGAAATAGCTGAAGTTTATGGAGGTGTAGCTTTAAAAGAAAACGAAGTCAGTCAAAAAGATCGCTCTTTAGAAGTAGTAGAACCTCAAAATCGATCTTCTAAAATTAATGAATATATCAATCCTGCCAAGTTCCGCAGGACAGATGAAGATAATTGGTCTGCTTCTTTGCAGTCGGTACTCGACCAACCATCGGTATCTTTTCCCCAGCGATTGATCTTAGGAGGAATGATTTTTTCCGTAGCTTTTGGAGCGTGGGCAACTTTCGGAAAAATCGATCAAGTCGGTCACGCTCAGGGCAAATTAGTACCCAAAGGTGCTGTTTACAAAATTCATCCGACTGAGCCGGGAAAAATCATTAACCTGGCGATCAAAGAAGGTCAAAAGGTCAAAGCTGGACAATTATTGGCAGAATTAGACCCGGAAACGGCTTCTAGCGAGGTGGAACGTCTCGATAAAATTCTCGACGCTTATCAGATTCAATTGGTGCAGCAGATTAGTTCGATCGAACGAACGCGATTGGAAGCTCAAGCCAGCAAAGCAATTTCTGAAGCAGACAAGCGCGGGGCCCAAGCTGCGATCGACCGTGCTCGCGCTTCAGTGGCTACCACGCAGTCTCAAATCGAGCAATTGCAATTCGATGTAGTGTCTCAGCAAGCACGCCAGCAACAGCTCAAACCTTTGGAAAAGAACATACAAGACTTGCTCTCGCAACTGCAAACAGATATTAACTCCCAGCAAGGGCGGCGCGATCGGGTGAAACCGTTGCAACGCAAAACTCAAGAATTGCTGGCACAATTGCAAGCAAAAGTAGCGGCTCACAAAGAGCGAATCGGGCGGCTCAAACCTTTGGTAGATGAAGGAGCACTGTCAAAAGACGTATTGTTTCAAGCTGAGGAAGCTCTGCGGGAAAGCGAAAATGCGGTGATTAGAAGCCAATTGGGAGAGGAAAGTCAAGCTAACGATCGCGCCTTTGAAGTCGAGCAAACCGTGCGCGACAGACAAACCGCTCAGCTCAGGAGTCAACTGTCTGATGCAACTGTGGTTAAGGAAAGGCTGTTTGAAGTCGAGCAAAGTTTGCGCGATCGAACTAGCGCAATTTCTAAAACCCAAGGTGAATTAACCCAACAATTGGCAGAAGTCGATCGACTACAAGCCCAAGCCCAAAGCCAACAAGCTACAGCCCGTCAAATGCAGTTAGAAAAAGAGCAAAAAATTCAGCAGTTGGAAATGGAATTAAATCAAGTAAAATCCAAAATTGCCGAAACCAAAACCATGCTCGCTCAAGCTAAAAATAAACTCAAACAAAGATTTCTCTACGCACCAGTCAACGGAGTTATTTCGACTCTCAATGTTGACAACATTGGCGAAGTCGTTCAACCCGGTCAAACCATTGCGGAAATGACTCCCAATAATGCTCCTTTAGTGCTCGAAGTCAGTTTACCAAACCGAGAAGCGGGATTTGTCAAAACCGGAATGCCGGTGCAAGTCAAATTCGATGCTTTTCCTTATCAAAATTACGGCGTTATTCCGGGAAAAGTGGTTTCGATTTCGCCAGATGCCAAAACCGACCAGCGATTGGGCGTTTTCTACCGGGTGGAGGTGAGTATCGATCGAGATTCAGTGAAAGCCAACAATCAAAGCTGGAAACTGAAAGCTGGCCAGACAGCTAGTGCAGAAATTGTCATCCGTCAGCGCAGCATAGCCGACATTTTGCTCGATCCTCTCAAGCAACTACAAAAGGGTGGCATGAGTTTGTAGAAATACTCAGCCAACAGCTTTCCCCCCAAGGGGGGAGAAGGGGGGGTGGTGTCAACTTAACGTCAAACTTATTACCAGTCTACTGTCTGAGTCCACAGTCTTCCCGATCC
>DPLL01000552.1:0-5646 GCA_003542015.1 Microcoleaceae cyanobacterium UBA9251
CCGATGCGCGATGCCCGATGCCCGATGCCCGATGCCCGATGCCCAATTCCCAATTCCCATGACTAATGACTTCTTTAATCTTCCTTCCAGCGTTTGAGAGGAACACAATCAATACCCAACTGATCTAAAGTACGAGCCACCACAAAGTCTACCAAATCCTCAATAGTTTGGGGATTGTGATACCAAGCAGGAATCGCTGGCACAATTCTAGCTCCAGCTTCCGCCAACGTAGTCAAATTCCGCAGGTGAATCAAACTAAAAGGCGTTTCCCTAGGTACGAGTACCAATTTTCGCCCTTCCTTAAGCTGAACATCGGCCGCTCTTTCGAGCAAATCCGAACTCAAGCCAGCCGCCAATTTGCCTAGTGTACTCATGCTACAGGGAATAATGATCATCCCTTGAGTACGAAACGAGCCACTAGCAATATTAGCACCAACATCTTGCCAAGGATGGCAGCGGAGTTTACCCATTGTCGGGACTCCTGCTTGTTCCCGCCAGAATTCCTCTTGAAGCGTCGGTTCTGCGGGCATTCGGGTGTTCTGTTCGCTTTGCCAAACCATGTAAGTAGACTTGGAAGCCACGAGTTCGATCGCGCGATCGGCTTCCAAGAGATATTTGAGAGTTCGCACCGCGTAAATCAGTCCCGATGCACCGGTAACTCCTATAATTAGAGGTTGGGCGGGGACTGAAACAGAATTAGTCATGGGCAAATATCCAGCAATAAGCTTAATAATTATAGCGCGATCGAATTACCCCAACATTGCCAACTCGATATTACCTATCCACCTCTTCCTTCTTCCTTCTCTTTTCTTCCTTCGCGTCCTTCGCGTCTTCGCGGTTCGTTCAATAATACTAATTCTTCGGGCCAGAAACGAGTAAAGTTACCAATGTCGCCTTAATCATGAATATTTTTTGGCTTAATTTTATCTACAATTAGCCACAAACCATATCCAGCAAGAAGACAGATTATTGGCATAATGGCAAGGCGAAACCTATGGCTGCCAACTATCCCACCTGATACAGTCAGGAAGTAGACAGCGACGCTGACAAGCGTAATCATTGACAGATTATTCAGGAATCTCTTTGATAGTAATGCTGTGGCTGCACCTAAAAGATATACGCCTGATAATAATGACAGGCTTAAATTAGTCCAAAATATGATATAGCTGTATCGATCGAGATTTTGATATGAAGGAGTGAGCGATCGATCGAACCGCCCCACGAATAATGGTACATATCGGTTGGCTGGGGTCTGAACTAAAGTCGCGAACATTCCTTTTAAATGGATTATTGAGTAAGTTAAAGGCTGACTCAAAATCATCTTTTTTCCTTCTTTACCCATGTAACGGTAGATTTGAGCCTGACTCCACTGTCGCTGTTCAGGATGAAGCATAAAATATTTCTCGTGTTTAGTACACCCCAATTGTTCGTGGCTATCTTCAAACTCTATGCTTTTTTGATCGGCCATTAAAGCAGCTCCATTATAGCAATATAGGTTGTAATCAGAAACAGCAGCAAATCCAGAATATCCTGCTTTGACATAGTTTCTGGTTTGCCAAATACCAATACTACCCATCGCCACTACCAAAAAAATACAGGTATGAATAATTAAAATTTTCCTGTCCTGCATATTTTTAAAATTCCAGACTAGGAGGATACCAATTATCAGGAAAGGCAAATAATATCCGATTGGTCTGACATAAATAGATGCTGCTAAAGTCATAGCTGCCAAAGCCAGGTGTTTTCCTGACTTATTCTTGAAGTATTCTAACAGCAGCTTCAAAAACAAAGTTAATAAAGTTGTATGTAAAGTCTCAGACATTAAAAAAGCTGACCTGAGTATTGGCAAGGGTTCAATGGCATATAGTAAAGCACATACAATGGCAATTTCATCTATTTCAAAGAGGAGCAAAGCAATTTTGTAGATCAGATATACAGTCAAACAATCTAGAATTATTTGAATAAAAATGGTCACATTTTCCACATTACCTACTAATAGTCCGGGAATTAGTAGTAAAGGATAACCAGGAGTGCGAAATAGTTCTGGTTGATTATCAATGTTTAAAAACTGACCGAATTCTATTAGCTTTTTTGCAGGGATTATGAATGACAATGTATCACCTCTATTAAACATTTCTAAATCTTGGGTAATACTCAAAGCTAAAACAGGCAGTAAAAACCTCATCAATAACGCGACTAACAGCACTCCCCAGATTATAAAACTAAAGCCAGAATCTTTTGTATTTTTCATCTATTTAATCCTCATTGAAAGCAATAAATACTCTGTTAATACTGCATATTTGATCGGGACTTACGCAGGGGTAGTCAGAAACCGGGTTTTTTACCTAATCTTTGGGTTATAACGAAGTATTGTCGTAAAAAACCCGGTTTCTCAGTCCCAATGCGTCCTGGACTATTTGATGTGAAAATTACCAGCTATATATCTCCTTACTCCTGAATATTTTTTGGCTTAATTTTATCTACAATCAGCCACAAGCCATATCCACCCAGCAGACAGATTATTGGCATAATGGCAAGGCGAAACCTATAGCCACCAGCAACCCCACCGGATACAGCAAGGAAGTATGCGGCTATGCTGACAAGCATTATCATTGCCCTATTTTTCAGGAAATTACTGGATAGCAAAGCTGCGGTAACACCTAACAAATATGCTCCTAATATTAATAACAAACTTAAGTCAGCAAAAAAGACTAGAGGCGAAATGTGAAAATTACTAAATATTACTCTCCAGCTTGTTTGACCAGTTAAAAGTTTAGGAATTTGAGAGGAAAGGCTTAGAGCCGGCCTACGTTGCTTAGTGAATCGTTTTAGATACAGCTTTGCGGGTGTCTCAATCAAGGTTCTAAGAGTTCCTTCTAAATGAACAATTGACGCATCCCAAGTATTGCTCATAATCATTTTTTTCCCTTCTTTCCCCATGTAACGATAAATTTTGCTCTGACTCCATTCTTGCTGTTCGGGATGAAATTTTAAATACTTTGCGGGATTATTACATCCAAGCTGTTCAGACATCTCTTCAAATGTTATATTTTTTTGTTTAGCAATTACCGATGCCCCGTTATAGCAATATAGATTGTAATCAGAAACAGCCGCAAATCCCGAATATCCAGTTTTTACATAGTTCCTGACTTGCCAAATACCAACGCTACCCATCGCGACTAGAAAGAAGACGCAAGCATGAATCATCAAAATCTTATTTTTTTGAATCTTTGTCAAGCTACCTATCAATAAGATAGCAGAGATTAGGAAAGGTAAATAATACCCTATAGGTCGGACATATATAGATGCCGCCAGAGTAATTGCTGCACATAGTAAATATTTCCACGACTTTTCAGTAAAGTATTTTATCAGTAGATACATGAATAAGGTGATTAAGGCCGTAAACAGAGTTTCAGGCATCAGCAGCGTCAGCCATAGGATAGATACTGGTTCAACTGCATACAGCAAGGCACAAAAAGTTGCAATTTTGCTTTCACCCCAAATAGCCAATGCAATTTTGTATATTACAAATATCGTGAAGCAGCTCAGCATTATTTGAATGAAGATTGCCACAAGTTCTTGCTGACCTAATAAAATTCCTGGTATTAATAATAGTGGATAGCCAGGAGTGCGGAAAATTTCAGGCTGTACGCTATTTGCAAATTGACCTGACTCTATTAACTTTCTGGCTGTTATCAGGTATAATTCGGTGTCAAGAGTGTACGCTCCTGATGTGTGGTTAATAGCAAAGACCACACTTGTTAATAAGCACCTCAGTAAAAAAGCTATTGTTAGCACTCCCCTGATTGTGAAATTAAAGCCATAAATTTTTGTATTATTCATCTATTTAATTCTCATTGAAAGCAATAAATCGATCGGGACTTACGCAAGGTAGTCAGAAACCGGGTTTTTTACCAAATCTGTGGGTGATAACGAAGTATTGTCGTGAAAAACCCGGTTTCTTAGTCCCACTAAAATCTATTCTTTGATATCCGTTGCTGCAAAAAATGTAGGATTTTTCGTCGCCTTCCAACACCAGCTAGCCTAGCGGCAGTAGTCGCAGCATCAACACTCGCTTCCTCCACATATTCACTGTCAGAATTTACCTCCCAAAGGTCATGCTTCCCTGGGTTCAATACATTCTGGGCAGCTAAAATCCCCATCAACAAACTGTGGTCTTGGTTGTTATACTTAAAAGCACCGTAACGACCCACAACTTGCAAATTCTCAAACTGCTTGATATAAGTTTGAATTTCTGATAAAATGTATTTGTAATCCCCTGCATAAATTGGGTAAGTACGCGGCAAGCGAACTACAAAACCTCCCGCAATCTTCTCATCGCGAAGCAGCTTAATTTTTCTCAATTCTTGTTCGGCTAAACTCAAAAGTTCAGCTTCTGGCTGCCGCCACATCGGTTCGTCGAGATTACACCAATATTCGCAGCATAAAGGCGTTTGGTGCTGGTTCGGTAGCATCTGGGGCGACCAATTGGCAAAATTAGTCACCCTCCCGACGCTGACACTGGGCTCGTTGATATAAAGCCAGTTGTCAGGGAATAACTGACTACCTTCAATTATTAGATAAACGAGAATTGTGTTGCGAAACTTGAGCGATCGCGCCAATGATAAGATTTGCTTACGGGGGGGGGTGAAATCATTTGATTTACTAATGTATTCAGCGGCACTGAGGAAATCACTGCACTACAGCCAACCGTTGACTCTACTCCGGTTTGGCGATTTCTCAGAGTGAGTTGAGTGACGCGGCTGTTGTGCTCGTGCACCCGCACTACTTCTGTATTCAGGAGAATTTCCTGATTTTTTTCCAGTAGATATTCGCTGATTTTGTCGTATAATTGGCCTGAGCCTAAACGGGGAAATTGAAATTGATCGATTAGGCTTTTAACTTTGCCATCACTACCAAAAAAGGCGGTGCGAAGTGCTTTGAGCAGCGAAAGTCCTTTAATCCGCTGGGCGGCCCATTCAGCACTAATTTCAGTGCAGGGAATCCCCCAAAGTTTTTCTGTATAACCTTCAAAAAATATCTCAAATAAACGCTTGCCAAATTTAGCTGTTACCCATTCTGAAAAGTTTTTAGGGTGGCGGTTGGGTAACAGTTTTGCTACTAAATAAGAAAAAAAGATGCGGATATTTTCCACAATTCCCAAGGCAAATAAGACTTCAAAAGCTTTGAGGGGATAGCTAAAGTATTTGCCGTTATAGTAAATGCGAGTGAGGCGGCTGACTGTGACTTGTTCGGTGCCCAAAACTTCATTCCAGAGTTTGAGGACGGGGGGAATTTTAGTGTAAAAACGGTGGGGGCCGAGGTCGAGAATAAATCCTTGGTACTTGATGCTTTTAGCGAGTCCGCCAACTTGCGATTCTCGCTCAACGACGACAACTGTTTGACCTTGCTGTGTGAGGGTGTAAGCGGCAGCTAGACCGGCAGGCCCAGCCCCAAGTATGTATATTGGGGACACGTTTTGCTGTTGATGAAGTTTTTATCACTAATATTTTAGAGTAGCACAGTCTGTCAATGTTTCATATCAGTTCCGGTAGCATCGGAATTATTAGTAGCCGAAATTAGGAGACTGCACGTGCTCATTGGTGTCAACTTAAGCCTGAAACCCCTGAGAAATCTGGTTTTTAC
>DPLL01000552.1:5691-17634 GCA_003542015.1 Microcoleaceae cyanobacterium UBA9251
TTACTGGTTATTTGTTACTGGTTATTTGCAGGAAATAACCAATAACTAATAACTAATAACTAATGACTAATGACTAATGACTAATGATTATTCATCATCATCAAAAGCTTGACTGCCGCCACCAACAGCAACTAAATCAATTTGCTGGCGATAGTAGTCAACACTCTTAACTTGAACTTCCACCCGATCGCCCAAACGGTACTGATTGCGGTTTTTTCGACCCACCAAAGTTTGCTGGCGCGATCGATATTCGTACCAATCATCCTTCAGCGAAGAAACGTGCACCAACCCTTCAACCCGCAGAAGTTCGCTCTCCGGCGGCCGCACCTCAATTTCCACAAAGAAACCGTAAGACTGAACACCAGTAATCAAACCCTGGAAAGTTTGCCCAGTGCGCTCTTTCATCAATCCCGTTTTCTTCAATCCTTGCAAATCGCTTTCAGCATCCTCAGCAACCCTTTCCCGTTCCGTCAGGTGCACTACTACCGATGCGAACTCCGTCTCAAATTCGTGGTGTAAGTCTGGGGGGAGAACATTCCAAGTAATTTGGCCGTGACAGGAAGAATGGTGCAAGTCAACTTTTTCCTTAGTCCTGGTGGTACGGCCGCTGCGGCCCTGCTCCAACACTGCTTGCAACAATCGCAACACCAGTAAATCGGCGTAGCGGGAAAGCGGCGAAGTGCAGCGCGTGTAACCATCTTGCAGCGCCAAACCGAAGTGCGGCTTAGGAGTAGTGCTGTAAACAGCCGGCTTCATGGTGTCTTCCAGCAGGTAGGTGAGCACTCTTTCCGACTTCAATCCTGCAAACTGCTGCGTAAATCGCTGAAAGTCAAAGGGCAGAACTTCCTCTTCGTTTTCTAGATACAGTTCGCCTCCGAGGTTGTTGGACAGTTTGATGAATTCTTGAATGTCTGCCGGATCTGGCATGGGCTGGACGCGGTAAATTCCGGGGACTCCCAAGGCTTGCAGGTGGGTGGCTACGGCTTGGTTGGCTAGTACGACTAATTCGGCGACGGCAGACTGGGCGCGGGGGGCGATCGCAAAAGCCCCCAGTTCCCCTTCATCGTCGAAGTGAGAGTTGGCATCGGGCAAATTTAGTTCAAAAGCTCCCCGCTGGAGTCTCGCCTGTCTGGCGGCCTGTGAGGCGGCGGAGATTTGATCTAGGAAAGGACGAAGGGCGGAGGACAAAGGGTCATCGGAGCGAGATTCGAGTATTGCTTCTGCTTCCTTATAGCTGAGTTGGTAGTCAATTTGAATGACGCTGGTTTGAATTTCGTATTCAGCGAGGGCCCCTGATTCGTCAAGGGTCAGCAGCACGCTGAAGGCCAGCCGTTCGGTGTCTGGCAGCAAAGAGCAGCGCTCGTTCACGATTTCTGGCAGTACGGCGATGATTTTTTCTCCCAGATGGGGGGCGGTGCCTCGCTTGCGGGCTTCGCGGTCGATCGGGGTTTCTGGCTGCACGTACTCGGCGGCGTCGGCGATGTGAATTCCCACTCGCCAACCTCCCGACTTGAGGGTTTCAATGGAGAGGGCACGTTCGATTGGTGGATCGGACAGGAATGAGGCCGGGTCAAACTCGTTCTCGTTTTCGGCTGCGTCGGAGCAAGTTTCCTCCCCAATTGTTTCAGGATTATTTTCGCTTTGGGTTTCTTCCAGTTGGTTTTTGCTGAAGGTAATAGTCAGGATGTCCCGCAAATCTAAGCGTTTTTTGATGTCGGTTTTTTTGAGTTTGCTGGGCAAATTTTCGGCTGCTTTGATGACTGCGGGCGGGAACGATCGCGGCAAGTCGTGTTTGCAGCATACGATGTCGAGGTCGTCTGCGGCTTCGGCGTCGGAACCGAGTACCTGTACTACTTTTCCGACTGGGCGATGGGTGCCGAGGGGATAGCGTTTGACTTCGACGTGCACCAAATGGTCGATCGCCTCTTGGAGATTGATGCCGTTTGCCAGTAAGTCTAGTTCAAACAGCAGGCGATCGTCCAGGGGAATTGCTCTGTAGCTGACGCGGCCGGTGGGGGTGGCAGTTTGCTTGACTCTGGCGAGTACCGAGGGGTTGGCGCGTTCGAGTATGAGCATGACTTCGCCTTCGGGCGATCGACGGCGACTACCTTCTTTGATGATTTTGACTAAGACTCGATCGCCATTCCAAGCTGTCGAGAGATGACTTTCCCGCACATAAACGTCTTCTGAGCCTTCGGCGTCTTGAATGGCGAAGCAAAATCCTTTGCTCGAACAGCGCAGTTTTGCTTCTACCACATCGTCTTCTGTTACTCGGCGATATCGACCTTTGTCTTTGACTAAAATGCCAATTTTTTCTAGAGCTTCTAATGCGATTTGAAGTTTGAGTTGACTGGTGGCGTCATTGCAATCGAGTTTTTTCTCTAATGCTTTGGGAGCCACTAATTTGTCTTCTGTAAAATTTGCCAACAGTGCAGCGATAGAAAATTCCATGTAGCGATCGATCCTCTTTTTTCCAGCAATTAGTCTAATTTTGGCGAAATCGACCGCGCCCTCTCCCGCCGGAGCGAACGTGCTTCCCAACGAACTATCGGGCGCGGGTTAGTAGGTTGAGACAAGCACAGCCACCTAGTTTGAGCGCGGGGATTTTTTTTGAAATTCTTTCCCGATGCCGGTGGCGGCCAATTTTCTGCTGTCTGTCTTCAACTGACTTCTGACGGTGCAGAAAACTGTCTTTTACCCTTACTACTTTTGCTTACTTGCTTAGTCATTTCCGATAGTAGGTAGAAATGACGCCCGGTGGCTGTTAGCTTAAACCGCCGGATGTGGGATGGGGTTTAGTGGCGTGAAAAGTTGCGCGGATGATTCACCTTATAATTTATTGTATGTTGAATAGGTGATTTCAGAAAAATGTTTTCTCTGGTCTGTACTACACTTAATTCATCAGCCCCCTCTGGTTTCGGGGTCAAAACATTATGTTTGCTCAATTTCGCACCCTTTATCCAACTGGACAGTTAATCTCTGAGTTGCTGACTGTTCATCACGGTAAGTTTGTTGTTCGCTCTCTGGTTCAGGTTGACGGCAAAACTCTCGCTACGGGTATGTCGGCTGCTGAGTCTGTTGAGGAGGCTGAAGACCGCGCCCGGTGGCGATCGCTCGCTGTTCTCGGATTTGATGGGGCTACACCTGCGACGATCGCCAATGTTTCTCCCTCTCCGGTGGCTGTTGTTCCGGCTCCGGCTCCGGCTCCCGTTGCTCCTCCGGCTCCCGTTGCTGTTCCGGCTCCCGTTGCTCCTCCGGCTCCCGTTGCAGCTCCTGTCTTAGAAAAGCCTCTTACCGCTGACAATTTTGCTATATCACATCAGAGCAGTTTTGTCAATAGTCAATCGCAATTAATCGAAGAGGCGATCGCACCAGTACCGACTCCAACCCATAGCTCAGGATTGCGGCCAATGGTCGATCGAGCTGTGGCAGAATCTAGAGAGGAATTCGACTCTTCTGACGCTTGGCTTTCTTCCAGCTACGGGGAACCGCGATCGGAACCGTCCATGTCAACGGCTAGCCAAACTGAATTTTTACAGGGCGCGGCCGAAGTCAGGGAGTTGGAACCGATGTCTGTTGGGATTCCGAGTGATTCGATCGAGGATGTTTCTGAGACGATCGCCCAAATAGACGCGACTCTCAAGTTCCTGAAATGGACTAAAAAACAAGAAACTGACTGTCTACAACACAATTACGGCAAACCGTCCCAAGGACTGCTGTCTGCGGCAGATTTGATAGATTATCTCGAATATCTGGAAATCTACAGCAGAACGACTGAGGAAATCAAGCGTTTGGGCTGGAGTAGCAGTCAAGGAAAGGATTATCTCAAACAAGCTTACGAAAAGGAAGCGCGGCACTTCTTAAATAGAGAAGAATTGTTTGACTTCCTCCAATATCTCGAATCTTTACCATAACAGTCCTGGACGCACGCGGGCCCAAAAACCCGGTTTCTACGGCGAGCATCTCTCGTAGAAATGCAGGATTTTTCCGAGAAACCGGGTTTTTTGCGTAAGTGCTACACAAGTCAGAAGCTCTCAGATCCTCGACTTCTTTCAGCAGTCGGGGACATAACACAGAAGGTAGTATTTCAGAAAATTCTACCTTCTGTTTTTGGTGTGCAATTGACGATGAACAATTAACAGTTAAAAATCAAAAATATTTCCCCATTTTTGATGTTTAACTGGTAATTTAGACAACGGCGGCGATCGGACGAGTTGCAGAAGGACGGCGATCGATCACTTGATCCACTAAACCGTAGTCCTTTGCTTCTTCGGCCGACATGAAGAAATCCCGTTCGGTATCTTCTTCAATGCGCGATAGAGGCTGACCGGTATGATCTGCCAAAAATTCGTTCAGGCGGCGTTTGTGATACAAAATCTCTTTGGCCTGAATTTCAATATCCGTTGCTTGTCCCTGAGCTCCCCCTAAAGGTTGATGGATCATAATCCGGGTGTGAGGCAGACTCATGCGCTTGCCTTTAGCCCCCGCACTCAACAGAAAAGCGCCCATGCTGGCGGCTAAACCGAGACAAATGGTGCACACATCGGGGCGGATGTGGTTCATGGTGTCAAAAATGCCCATACCTGCTGTCACCGAACCCCCTGGGGAGTTGATATAGAGGTAGATATCTTTTTCTGGGTCTTCGGCGTCTAAAAATAGTAATTGGGCAACAATCAGGTTAGCCAAGTCTGAGTCTACCTGTTGGCCCAAGAAGACGATGCGATCGCGCAGGAGTCGCGAGTAGATATCAAAGGCGCGTTCGCCGCGACCGGATTGTTCTATAACTGTTGGGATCATTGACAGGGCCTGCCTATTTTACGTCTCTATTTTTTAATTTTAGCGGGTGGGGCTTGTTTGTAGTTAGGGATTCGTGGCGGGCGATCGGCTTTTATCGGCAAAATCCTTAAGCTGGCGTGGTTTGAGGCATGATCGAGTCATAGTCGAAACTTGAACCGGTGAATCATCAGGTATCGCAAAAGCAGGACTGATCTCAAATCCGTTAGCATCGGAATTATGCATCTCTCTCTTATCTTCCTCTGCGTACTCTGCGTACTCTGCGGTTTAATCATTCCAATGCAACCAGAATTGATCTGATGCACTGCGACTAAAGAAACCGGGTTTTTAGGATAAAACTTCGTTACAGCGCACAGATGCGGTAAAATAACCGGTTTCCAGACCCCATGAGTAAACCCTGAATACTCAAATTTTTATCACCCAACCACGGCGATACATCCCATACAAAATCAACCACCAAAACAATACCGCAGTCACCGCAAATGCCAAAGAACCATTTAGCGGCCCAGCCCACGGCAAAAACCAGTTTTCGTAAATCCAAGTGTAGGTACTTGGAGCACTTTCGCCCCTGCCAATATGAGTTTTTAACAGAATTCTGGCGACAATACCGGAAGCAACAAAGAGGAAGATTGCATTCAATCCCATGATTTCAAACGGCCTCCCCCATTTCCAATCTCGCACTTCAATTGTTTCGTAGCAAACTGCTAGTAATAGCAACGCCCAACCAGCGGTAAAAACTACATAAGAACTTGTCCAAAGTTGTTTGTTGATGGGAAATATAAATCCCCACAAATGACCGATTACTACGCAACAAAGACCGCAGATTGCTAAGTTGATACTGGTGCGAGTTTTGATTTGCTGTACTCGCAGCCATTCTCCTGTAAAGTAGCCTGTGAGGACTGTGACAACTGCTGGTAAGGTGCTAAATAGTCCTTCGGGGTCGAAGGGGCCGCCTTTGTAGAGGTGTTGGCTGCCTAGAATTAGTCGATCGATATATCCCCCTAAATTGCCCTCTGGCGTAAGTTCGCTGGCGCTGTACCCCCCTACAGNNGATGCGCTGTAATACTCCCATGATGCGGATTTTACCGAAGTTTTCAATGGGGGCGCTGTTGAGAAGTACGTCAAGGGCGATCGAGGATGTGTTTAGCAGCAATCCTAATATAAATAAAATGGCGGCGCGCCTCGCAATCCGCCAGTAAATATTTGAAGAAGTCAGAGGGGTTTTTCCTGTCTTTTTTTGTTCCTGTACATCTCTAATTTTCGATGCTTCTGTTTGTGTTTTTGTAGTAGTTTGGGTATATTTTGATAGGGAAAAGGACATCGCGCAGCCAACGATGAACAGGAAAAAGGGAAATACCAAGTCTGTGGGGGTGCAACCGTGCCATTCTGCGTGTTCTAGGGCTGGATAAACCTGTTTCCAACTGCCGGGGTTGTTGACTAGAATCATGGAGGCGATCGCAATTCCGCGAAAAACATCAAGGGATTTTAAGCGCATAGGGAAGTCATTTGTTATTTGTTGTTGGTTATTTGTTATTTGTTATTTGTTATTGGTTATTTGTTATTTGTTATTGGTTATTGGTTATTTGTTAGTTGTTAGTTGTTTGTTGACTGTTCACTGTTGACTGTTGACGGTTGACGGTTGACGGTTCACTGTTCACTGTTGACTGTTGTCTGTTGTCTGTTGACGGTTGACTGTTGACTGTTGACTGTTCACTGTTGACTGTTGTCTGTTGTCTGTTGACGGTTGACTGTTGTCTGTTGACGGTTGACGGTTGACGGTTGACTGTTGACTGNNATTCCCAATTCCCAATTACCCATTACCCATTACCCATTACCAATTACCAATTACCCATTACCAATTCCCAATTACCCATTCCCAATTACCCATTCCCAATTCCCAATTCCCAATTCCCAATTCTCAATTCCCAATTCCCAATTACCTATATCTCTATCCCTTCCACAGTCAAAATCACCCCATTTTTCATCAACGTATCGCAGCGTTCTACATAAAAATTTGCTGCTTTGTCCTGTTTGTTGACTTGCAATACGCGCAAAAACATTTGTTTTGCTTGGGCGAATTGCTGCTGGTAGTGGAAAAAAATCCCCTGTTCAAAATAAGTTTGGGTTTGTGCTTTTAGTTCGATCATGATATCGGAGTCGCCGTCGTAAATTTCAAATACAGCAACAGGCGTTTGTTTTCCTTTGACTTGAACGCGATCGAGAAATCGGCACTTGTACTGTTGGGGGTCGTCGATCCGGCAAAGAGTTTGGACACTAGCTACAATACCAACTCCGTAAAGCTTTGTCAATCCTTCCACGCGGGAGGCTAAATTAACTGCATCGGAAATCACCGTACTTTCCATTCGTTCCGCTTCGCCAATAGTACCTAACATTAAAGTTCCAGTATGCAAGCCAATGCCGATCGAAATAGGTTGATAGCCGCTATTTTGCCTGTGTTTATTATAAATTTTAACTTGCTGCTGCATCTCAATTGCTGCTTGTACGGCATCTTCGGCGCAGTTGGGAAACAAAGCCATAATGCCGTCGCCAATATATTTGTCTATAAAGCCGTTGTACTGGCGAATCACAGGCCCAACTCGACTCAAGTAAGAGTTTATAAAATCAAAATTATCTCTGGGAGACATACTTTCTGACAGACTTGTAAATGAGCGAATGTCGGCAAACATAATCGTCATTTCTGCCTGTACAGAGTCTCCCAATCTGGCATCAACGATGCTTTCTCTTTTGAGAAATTTCAAAAATTCGCGGGGGACAAAACGGGCTGACGCGGCTGCAATTTTTTCGAGTTCGCTTTTGCTGGATTCGATTTGATTGAGGGAGCTAAATGATCTCAGTGCTGTGACTACTGTGGTAAATAATTTTTTATTAGTCAGTTCGGTTTTGGTTTTATAATCATTGATATCGTAGCTGACAATTACTACATCTTCTGGCACTTGTCCAGGCTGTCCAGTACGTAAAATAATCCGCACTATCTTATTGCCTAAAATATCGCGGATGTATTTAACTACTGCCAAGCCTGCCTCTTCAGTTTCCATAACTACATCGAGCAATATCAATGCTATGTCCTGGTTATCTTTGATGATTTCTTTGGCTTCCTTGCCTGAGTAAGCGCTGATAAATGTGATTAATTTATTTTCAAATGTAAAGTCGTTTAATGCCAATTTTGTAATAGTATGAATCTCGATTTCGTCGTCTACAATTAATACTTTCCAACTGGAATCGATCGGTTTTGTTTCCAAAGCGTCTTCTTCGATAAATATTAATTTTTCATCTTCAGCGTCGAATATTTTTTGACTAGAATCTGACATTTTTTGTGCTCCTAAATATTATTTAATAGACGCTGGTATCATAACTAATTAGCAATTTTAGCGGGGAATTTAATCAAAAATTTTGTGCCCTGACCTAGTTGACTTTGGCATTTAATTGTGCCTTGAAGTTTTTGATTTACGAGATTGTAAATAATGTGCAATCCCAATCCAGTGCCGCCCTGACCTCTTTTGGTAGTAAAGAAAGGTTCAAAAATTTTACTGAGATTTTCTGGGGTAATTCCTTTGCCATTATCGGCATATTCAAATACTAACAGCTCGCCATCTAGTTGAAAATCAAAGGTGAGAACTCCTTCGTCCTTTGGCTCATAAGCGTGAATTAGGGAGTTGAGCACCAGATTTGTCACAATTTGATAGAACAGGCCTGGGTAACTGTCCAGGACAATATTTTCATCGCAATTAACCTCTACTTTGTGTTTAGTTGTTCTCAGTTTGGCTGTTAAGGATGTCAAAATTTCCTCGAGATATTTTTTCACTGGAAAAGTCCGTTTTAACTCACTTGACTGATCGACTGCCACTTCTTTAAAACTGTGGATCAAGTCGGCCGCCCGCGTGAGGTTAGCCAATATCATATTACTGCTTTGCATCGTGATATCCAGAAATTTTTCTAACTCCGAGCGTTTAATTTGACCGTTGCTGTAAATCTCGCAGAATTTTGTGACTTTTTCAGCTAGCAGCGAGGCGGCGGCGATGCCAATGCCGATCGG
Source organism: Microcoleaceae cyanobacterium UBA9251 (assembly GCA_003542015.1). Classification (GTDB taxonomy): domain Bacteria; phylum Cyanobacteriota; class Cyanobacteriia; order Cyanobacteriales; family Microcoleaceae; genus Microcoleus. The sequence continues at coordinate 14,540 of DPLL01000552.1, forward strand.
AGTATTGATTTCGTGGGCAACACCTGCAACTAACCCGCCGAGGGCTGCCATTTTTTCCGATTCTACCAGTTGATTTTGGGTAGATTTTAGGTCTTCTAAAGTTTGGGATAGTTCGGAGGTACGCTGTTGTACTAACTCTTCGAGATTCTGATTAAATTGCTGCAAATTATTGTGATCAATATTAGTTGGAATGGAGACAGAAGTTAGCCACTGCTGGTATTTTGATTCTAAATGCGCTGCTTGGGCTTTGGCATCACAGCGCTGATAGCAAGAGTGCGATTCTGTCAAGTAAATTTTGGCAATTTTTGCTCTTCCTATGGATAGATAAAATGCTCCTGCTAATTCTGCTGCTAATCCTTGTTCGTCGATGTCTCCGTTGTCTTCGGCTCCTTGAATTGCCCGATCGTAATATTCCATTGCTTCGATAATATTGCCCGTTACTCGCGCTTTTTCTGCGGCTACTAAGTCGTCCTTTTGCTGAGAATTCATGGATCAAAAAGTCCTTTATTATGCTGTTTGTTTGGTTTTTTCGGCAACAAAAATATTCTCAATTTCAAACAGGAAGATTATGGAATCTCCCCATATATCGGGGCAATTACGGGGAGATCACCCCTAGAAAAAACTATCGATAGATGCTCTGCCAAATTCCTAATCTACATTCTAGCCTTCAAAAAATCAAAAACTGCGCTTTGCGATCGCAGCAGTGCAAAAATAAACTGGTGGGTGCAAATCCAAAGCTAAAATCAAAAAACAATTATGCAGAATATAATGGCCTCACATCGGGCCTCTGGCGGCGCCGAGATTAAACTACTGGTAGTGGATATCGATGGTACGATCGCAGGAAAGTCAAATGAGATCCGAGAACCGGTCAAACAGGCAATTTTGGCAGCCCGCTCGCGGGGAGTGAAAGTTGCAGTCGCTACGGGTAGAATGTATCGATCGGCTTTGCGCTTTCACCGGGATATTGGCTCAACTTTGCCCCTGATTTGCTACCAAGGTGCGTGGATTCAAGATCCCGCTACTCAAAAAATGCTCCGCCACCAGCCATTGTCGAAACAAAGAGCTCTCGAACTGTTGGAACATTTTGAAGCACCGCATTTACGATCGCTCCTTTCGATCAATTTCTATATCAACGATCGACTTTACGTGCCGGAATTTACCGCCGCTACCAGACTTTACGCTGAACGTTCCGGTATTGAACACACCCTGATTAAAGACTTGCGCCGAGATATTCCAGGCGAACCAACTAAAGTTTTAGCTTTGTGCGAGACTCCAGAGGTGCTCGAAGGCTTGCTCAGCAGTATGCGCGAACGCTACACGCCTGCGGAACTGTATTTAACTCGCTCGGTTGCTACTTTTTTTGAAGCTACTCACCCTTTGGCGAATAAGGGAGCAGCAGTACAGTATATAGCGGAGGACTTGTTGGGGTTGAGGCCGGAGAACGTGATGGCGATCGGCGACAATTTCAATGATGTGGAAATGATTGCTTATGCGGGCGTGGGTGTGGCGATGGGTAATGCTCCCGATGCTGTGAAGGCTGGTGCTAATTGGGTTGCGCCGGATGTGGAGGAAGACGGCGTGGCTGCTGCGATCGAAGAATTTGTTTTGGGCGATCGATCATAACTTGAGAAATAACGTAGGGGCCATTGGTGTCAACAACCAGGCTAAAACCCTCTGTCTCTCTCATTTGTATCGAAGTCTCGATCCCCCTAAATCCCCCTTAAGAAAGGGAGTAGGGGTTGACTTTGATCNNAAGGGGGGCTAGGGGGGATCGCGCAGTCGCCTACAAGCGACATTTATTATGGGTTTCAGTCTTAAGTTGACACTAATACCCGCCCCTACAGTCCCTAGAGGATGGGAATTATAAATAATTTAAAACTTTAAAAAATGGGTTTCAACAGAAAGAACACCGACGACTGGCCGTGTTTCGTCTCGGTGTTCTTACTGGTTCGCTCCTCACACGTCCATTACTCTAGCCGACTCAGCCAACCCTGTCAAGACTTTTTACAAAAGTTTTTTTGAAACTCGTCCGAGAGGGGAAATCCAAACCTTGAAACCCTTCCCCACAAAGGAGAAGGATGATTTTTGCCACTGCTCAATTCAACTCGGCCATCCAGTCCAAAATCAGAGAATTGACTTCACTGGGCCGCTCATCGTGGGGACAGTGGCCTGTGTTGGGAATGGAAACAAATTTAACCGATCGCCCATTGGTGGCCAATTCCTGATAGATTTTACTACCTGCGATCGGTGTCCAGGGGTCGTCTGCGCCCCAAAGTACCAATAACGGGCGATCGACNNTGTTGAGCTCCGGGCTCGCAGGAGGGGGCGTGCAGGAGTTCTACGAGTTCGTCGGTGATGGCTTCGCGGTTCCCGTAGACTTGGCGCAGGGTGTTGCGGATACGGTGTTTCTGGCGGATGTTGTTGAATAGAAATGGGCCAACAATGGGCGATCGAACTAATTTAGCAAAAGTTCCCATCACCACTCGCAGCGGGAAATTAAGTTCATCTGGACGGTGGTTGAGTCCGCCGGCACAATTAATTAAGACTGCGCCGGCGGATATTTCGGGATGGTTGGCGACTACCATCAAACTGAGCAAAGCGCCGATCGAATTCCCGACAAAAACAGCCGGTTCCTGTACAAATTCCGTCCAAAAATCTGTGAGCAATTCTTCCCACAATTCCAGAGTGTAATCTAGGGCTGGTTTAGCGGAAGCACCGAATCCCAACAAGTCTAGAGCAAATACTCGGTAGCCGCCGGCAGCTAGTGCGGGGATGTTTTGTCTCCAATGTCCGATGGAAGCCCCAAAGCCGTGAATTAAGATGAGAGGGCGGCCGGTTCCCTGAACCGTATACTGAATTTTGTGACCTTTCCAAGTCCAAATTAATTTTTCAAAGCTGGTTGCAGATACTAATTGTTGTGCAGTCACGGCTGTTATGTAAAGTTTCGTTAACTATAGCAGAAGTCATTAGTCATTAGTCAGTAGTCATTAGTCAGTGGTTATTGGTTATTGGTTATTGGTTATTGGTTATTGGTTATTGGTTATTGGTTATTGGTTATTTGTTACTCGGTTGGGGCTGCCAATAACCTATGCCCC
>DPLL01000551.1:0-253 GCA_003542015.1 Microcoleaceae cyanobacterium UBA9251
AATGAAACAGCCCTGGGGGCTGGGGGGGATCTAAGACTTTGAAAACACGCCCTAGGGGATAGCTACGCTTCACGCTCCCCATTAAAAAGCTTCCAACCGTATCTCGATTTAACGGTGCGGTTGAGCGACTGCAAATAACATTGGCAACAACACCAACAGCTTTCGGCAGTTCGCTTCAACCGGTTAAACCGCTGACTACAGAGTTGTTAGTAGAAGCTTAATTAGAATATATTTCAGTGTCCTCCTTCAAAAG
>DPLL01000551.1:275-3728 GCA_003542015.1 Microcoleaceae cyanobacterium UBA9251
TTGTCCCCAATTTTTCACATCACTATACTTATATTTCTTAGTTAGTGATCCCGTACCCAAAGAAACAACAAGAGTATCAGCACGTCGGAGTTCTTCACCAGTATTTCTCTTGTAAGAAATCATCGCCTCCATCATTGCGAGTGAGGAAGGATTATTTGCAAAAATTCCGCCGTCTACCAAAGCGTAATATCCCTCTGCGGTATGATGTACCGTTGGGAGTTGGTAGGGTGGAAAGAATGTCGGTGCAGCAGAAGTTGCCATTGCTGCCTCAATCATTTTGAATCCCTTACATATTTTGCGGCTATTACGACTCTCGGTTTCCTCTGCTTGCGGATTGCTTGTAAAAAAAATTGGTTCTCTCAGTTCGAGATCATAGCTCGTGATGAAAATTTCTCGTAATGCGTCTTCAACCTTAGCTTCACCTAAAAGCTCCTTTAAAACTTCTTGCCTACCTTTTGGGTTGTGCTTGGGTTGTAGCAAATCATCAACAGCACCTGGTATGTCCTCACTAAAAATCTTTTTTCCATATTTGCGATAGAAATTTACAAGTTCGGCAGATGTATACTTTGGCTGATGATTGATGCTAGAGTCTGGGTGGTTGGTGAGCCCTTCGACTTCGCTCAGGGGCCGCGTAGTCGAACCATTCCGTTTAGTTAAACCCAGTGCTAAAATTCCTCCTGTTGAAGTGCCTGCAATTAAATCAAACATTGTTGCTATTCGTTTTCCTGTGCGCTCTTCAATGTAGTTGAGAACCATAGCAGGAATAATGCCCCGAATACCACCACCATCAATTGAGAGAACTCTTCTCTTGAATTTAGTGCCCATAACAGGTGCTCCTTTAGATATTGCTTAAATTGTGGTCAACAGAACTGAAACAAGCTCGTACACCATCAAATACCAATACCCAACGTCATCATCCGGAGCACCGCAGCAGATATCAAAGAACGGGATTGTTTCTGTTTACCACTCTTCGCTTTTGAGCCGGAGACGGGCTAAGGCCCGCACTTGCTCGTCGGCGTCGGAAACTGCAAGCGATCGCAGATATTGAAACGCACATTCCGCAGCCCAACTGTCACAAAACCGCTCACCGATGTTGAATGGGATAAAATGGNNTTGTGGGAATGAAACGGTTTGTTAGCCTGCCCTTGCTTGACTATGCTTCGCTTTCCTCGTTTTCGCCTTCTTCTATTTCTACCTCTTCTAGGGACTGTCCATCTCTACTGAGCAAATTCCAAAGATCATCATAGAAAAAATGATCAATAGTTTGAATGTGCTGTGAGAGCAACGGATCTGTAATCATATTCGGTCGAATATCGCAGTAATACACACCATCCAAGGGATTTAGCTTGATAGTGTAAGCTTTGAAATGCCCCGGCAAAAAAGTGGCATTAATGCCATAGCAGTTCTGTTTCTTCGTTTTCTTTCTTTGCACATCGTTGAGAAAAATTGCAATATGAGGTACATCGGTACTGGTCAATTTATTGTACAAAAACTTATCTACAAAAATTTTGTCAATACGATCTTTACTGGAAGTTTTTACCGAACCAATAATTTTGAGTTCATCTTCTTTGCTGATCAACAAGTCCTGTTGATAACTGGTATGAAACAAAACTTCACCGTTGTCATCTTTAATTGGGACTTGCGCTGTTCCAGCGACACAATCTATATTTAGATCGGAAATTATGAGACGGATTAAACGCTCAAAAAGATCCCCATTTACTTTACGAGCTTGATTAGATCTTCCTGAAGGTAGTGCATCGAGAGCAGCGCCTATTGATTGCTGCATCGTGTAGATGGTACAAATTAAAACTTGCCTCAATCCATCATCAGGTAACTGTCTATCACGCAACTGTTCAAGAGATTGTAAAAACTGAACAGAATTAGTTTCAAATACAGATTCATTATACATCAAAGATGTATTAATTGGGCGCGTAATATTGTAATAGCCATCAGTCTTATACTGATAAAACTGGTAGTGATTCTCGTTTTGCGAAACAATTCTAGCTTGCAAACCCGTTTCAATAAAATTGAGATACCTCTCACAAAAAGTTATGTAATCATGAATATTTTGAAAGCGTTTTTTGTCCGTTGCATGATTGACTAAATCTGTTAAGCTCATCGTATAGATTCCCGTCTTTCTGCATTTTTACGATCGAGAGAGATCCATTCTTCTTTTGTCATACGACGAACATTTTCTATACGTCTGAATGCCCAATCGTTGTATTCCATATTAAGATCACATCCCATCCAATAACGATTTAGTTGTTCTGCAACAACGAGAGTTGTTCCTGAACCTGAAAATGGATCGATCACCAAATCCCCGACCTTAGAGGACGCAAGCACAAATTTCCTTAATAACTCTTCGGGTTTTTGCGTGGGGTGAGGTGTTGTTTCACCCATACCGTTACAAGTAGTAGGAATCTCTATTACATCTTTAGGCTTTGCACCTTTTGGATTGGGTGTCCAGTTGTCATGTTTCTTAGTTACTCCTTTCCCGTAAGCACTTGTTTTCGCTTGCGGATGTGAAGGATATTTCAAAGTATGTGCGCCATAGGAAATTCGTACATCGTCAATATTTAGTTTGACGCAATCAGATTTACGAAAGTGAATAATGCTTTCATGCGATCGCCCCCAATCGCTACCTAAATTCGCTTTATTTTTATAGTGCCAGATTAACCAACGGCAACTCTTAAAATACTTTGATGCTGGATGCTTTAGGTCAGCTAAGATTTCAGAAAACCCACAAATATATAGAGAGCCTGTTGATTTTAGAATACGCGATGCTTCGCTAACCCATTGAAGTGACCATTCAATGTACTGCGCTTGACTATCAAAGTGATCCCAATCGGCTTTCTTAATGTTATAAGGTGGATCAGCAAAAATCAGATTAACACTCTCAGACTCAAGAGATTTAAGCCAATCAATTGAATTACCTTGATAAAGTTGCCCATGAGGATGTGAATATTGCAGTTTAAAACCTTGTGTTAAAGGTTTTAACTCTTGCTCCCTAATTTGTTGTGTCTCGCTTACAACGTCTAGGGAGAGTTGCATCACGTTCAAAGCTTTATTAGAACTGACCACTTTCGTTTATCCCTCTCTACCAGTGCAAACGACTAGGGATAGATTATAGTACACAGGGATTGCACCTCACTAATTTTTTTGAGAGCTACGACTCAGAGATGTCTAATGAATTGTTTCTGTTTACCACTCTTCGCTTTTGAGCCGGAGACGGGCTAAGGCCCGCACTTGCTCGTCGGCGTCGGAAACTGCAAGCGATCGCAACAAAGCCAAAACACCCGGCCTCTTTGACAACATATCGGGATAATGTTCGATAATCGCTTCGAGGGCTGTAAACCGGGGATTATAAGGAAAAGAACCCTTTTGATTGTCAAAATCGCTCAAAGCCCGATCGCGCAAAAACTCAAACATTCCCGGTTCATCCTTCCATCCCCG
>DPLL01000498.1 GCA_003542015.1 Microcoleaceae cyanobacterium UBA9251
GGCAATTTCAATCGGAGTTTCTGTTTCGTAATTGGCAGTTGCATCAGATTCGATTGTGGCAATTTCAATCGGAGTTTCTGTTTCGTAATTGGCCGTTGAATCATCTTCGGTTGTGGATTTTTCAACCGGAGTTTCTGTTTCGTAATTGGCCGTTGAATCATCTTCGGTTGTGGATTTTTTAACCGGAGTTTCTGCTGTTTCGGAATTAGCAGTTAAAGTATCTTCGGTTGCGGCAATTTCCAGCGGAGTTTCTGCTGCTTCGGAAGGTGCATCGAAACTGGCAATTGTTTCTGGTTGCTGAGTCAAAATTTGATTTTTTTTCTGTTCGTCACTCATGGGGATAAAATTCTAGTATAAAGACTGCTTTTAAGCATTTTACGTTATTTGTGCGATCGGCGGCACTGAAACGTGCCATGATATTAGTCTAGATCGTTCAACTTAATGGCTGCTTCAATTTCGTCAGAAAATGCCTCAGCATAAGCCCAAGCATTTTTCAATTCGCTAGCACTAAGATGCGGATAATCTTCTAAAAGTTGAGTATCAGTTGCACCTAATCGACGAGATTCTACCAAGCCCCAAACAGAAATTCTAGTCCCTAAAATCCTGGCATTACCGCCAACTACGCCGGGAGTTTTTTCAAGTCCCTGGCTGGTGTGGGCTAAACTTTGAGCTAATATCTGTATTGCTTGAGCTTTTGCAGTCGGAGTCAGGGAAAGCAGTTGCGGTTCTAATTCTTTTAGTGTCATAGTCTATCGGGGGTTTGGCTGCTGGGAATGTCCTATGTATATTATAGCGATCGAGCTTTTTACTGGCAAGAATAAACAAGTTACCGATTTACTGTTGGGTGGGGGCGGGTTTATGAGATTGTTCGTTACAGGCGAGTATTGTTGGTGAAACCCGCCCCTACAAATTATATCGTTTACGGTTGTTTCTGAATGATTTAACCTTTCTAGGACCCAGAGAACGCAGAGGAAGAGAAGAGAGAGATGAGTCATTCTGATACAATGCCAACGGATTTGATATTACCAATTCCCCATGCCCGATTCCCCATGTCCCATACCCAATCATTAATTATTAGGTAAAGACTGCCAAAAAGGTCGTTCTTCTCCCTTCCTGACAGTGTTCGTAGCCGACTGCACGTTTCCTCTCAGTTCTTGATAATATCTATCGTCAAGGAAACTAATATTGACACCAAACGGCAGCAGTAATTGGCGCAATTTTTCCTGAGTGTAATCCTTACCGTCAATAATTGCCCCGCGCGGATTTGAAACTAACAAATTGCCATTGATCGGCACTGAATTGACCATATTCGGCCACCAAGCATAACCGCTGTAGCCAAACATTGCCGGCACTTGGATAATTTGGTCATCTGTGAGTGAAAACTCTCTTTTCAACTTCTCTATAATCGGCTTCAGTTTCTGCTTTTGCAAATTGAGATTGTGCTTAATTAAAGCTGGATTTTTCAAAGCAGCGCTGACTGTAATTTCATTGCTCAAACCGCGATTGATAGTCACATCACCGTAACCTTTTCCTGCCAATTCTTCCAACAGCTTAACTCCTGCTTCTGGACTGGCGATCGCCATTATATACTTTCCGGGAGTTGGACTGGGAATAAAATTGATAATTTCATCGACTTGGCGAGTCAAAAGCCAAGAAGTATCAATATCCACCGCAGGCCCTTGAATTTGCTGAGCTTGAATAAAATCAAGTACCTCTGGATTAAAACTAGCATTCCCCGAATTGCCGTAATAAACTCGACCCATTGGGTGTCCGGGAATCGGCGGCGTCACCTGCAAATTGCCATAGCCATTAGACCACTGACTTACAGGGTCTTCATAGGGAGGACTGCTGATTTTAAAGACGCTCAAATCCAGCTCTTGAGTTGATTTAGCAGGCTTGTTGATAGCTGGATTGCTATTGCTTTTGACAGCTACATTAAAATTGCGGAGTTGGGATTTTCCGGGAAATTGAACATAGCCATTTTTCTGGATATTCTGCATCCAAGCGCGCTCTCCCTGGATAATTTTTACCTGAGCTCCTGTTGGTTCTACTGCTTGTTTTAGCTGGGAGATGAATTCACTGTTTCCTGAGCCTCGGTCACTAACTTGAACTTCTTTTACTGGTGCGGTATTGGACGGCATGATCCAAGGAGTAACGCCCATTTGAATTGTATTTGCAGCGATTTGTTGGCCGTTATTTGTAGCAGTTGCTCTGAGATTAACTAGGCCGTTCCAGTTGCGATCGGCAAATTGTTTTGCTTCTACACCTAACACAATATTGCTGCTGAAAACTAGCGGTTTAGCACCGGATATATCTACAGATTGCCAGCCGTCGCTAGTCTTCTGAAAAACGCTGATGTGAGGGCTAGCAAGGCTGTCAGCAGTGATAAATACTTGAGAACCGTTGAAGTTTTCAGGCAGTTTTAAGTGAACTTGAGAGAGCATTGCTGGGCGGCGGGGGGCGCTAACTTTGGTTTCTTGCCAAACCGGTATTTTGGGGCGATCGCTCGATTTATCATTAAATAGAAGTAGGGCTCCACTGGACAAAGACCATTGTTCTTTACCCAGTTCGTCTTGCTGATTAATTTCGCCGTCTCTGTTAGTATCTCCCGCAAAGAAAAAGTTAGACTCCGCCAGGGCTGGCGCAACTAGGCTGGGAAATTCTGTTACAGTTTCTTGAGTAGTTGGTTGGGGAGTAGTTGGTTGATTTCTCTCTAATTCTTGGCGGGCTAATTCTTGGCGGGCTAATTCTTGGCGGGCTAGTTCTT
>DPLL01000080.1 GCA_003542015.1 Microcoleaceae cyanobacterium UBA9251
GACTTAATCTGACTTACCACCGAAAATTGCCATAAATCGCCCGACGAGTCCTAGGGATGATGAAAGATTACTCTCCGATAGACTACTTTTGTAGTATATTTGTAAACAAGCTGCGCTTCAGCGTAGTTTTAGCATCTGCTTCAAGTGTTTACGAGGGTTAGATATCAACAAAAATTTATGACAAGCTTTCGGGACATCTTTAAGAAGTCGGGGATCTAACAGCGAGATCGTTTTACGTTTAATTAGGTTGATTTATTTAACTTGAGATCACAATGACAATTCGGCTTTTCAATTCTCGCGTTGCGCGGACTAAAGTTTGTGTACCCGTAAACTCCGCGCTTTCAACCAGCTTTCAACCGGGCTAAATTCTTGACATTGACATTAATGTCAAGGTTTAGGCTATAGGAGTCATTCTACCAACTCAAATTTTCCCAATGACCAAAAGCAATTTGGTTCGGGGCGCTTGGTAGAAGCCGTGAAGACAAATAAAAGCTCCACATCCTGACAACAAGCCCCCGGATTCATCTGTGGGTTTAATTCTTCAATCAAAAATCAAAAATCAAAAATCAAAAATCGGATGACTACTAATTCTCTGTCAATTTCTCGCCTCTCCCAATTAGCAGAAGAACATCCAGATGCTATAACTGCCACCCTGTGCGGATTTCTGGTAATTTTGGGTTCTCTGGCGCTGCACCTCGGCTGGCCAGGCTTAGCGGTATTCATCTTGCCGGCAGCTTATGTTATCGGTGGTTATTCTAGCGCCCGCGAAGGACTAACTACACTCTTTCAAGAACGAGAATTAGATGTTGATTTGTTAATGATTGTTGCTGCTTTGGGGGCGGCCAGTTTGGGGCTGTGGCGGCAAGAATATCATTTAATAGTTGACGGCGCTGTGTTGATTTTAATCTTTGCGATTAGTGGCGCGCTAGAAGGTTATGCTATGCAGCGGACTGAACGTAGTATTCGCAGTCTGATGAGTTTGACTGCGGATACTGCTAGGGTTATGATGTATGGGGATGAACGAGAAATTGCGATCGAAAAATTAGAAATTGGCGATCGCATTTTAGTCAAGCCCGGAGAAATCATTCCCACCGATGCGATAATTATAGAAGGTTTCAGCAGCCTGAATCAAGCCTCGATTACCGGCGAATCTATGCCCGTGGAAAAAACCGCCGGCGATGAAGTGTATGCAGGGACAATTAACGGTGTCGGCGCGCTACAACTGGAAGTACACAAAACCCCAGAAAGCAGTTTAATTCAGCGAGTAATTCGGATGGTACAACAAGCCCAAACCGAAGCGCCACCTTCTCAAATGTTTGTCGAAAAGTTCGAGCGCGGTTATGCTAGATTAATTGTGGGTTTAGGCTTGCTATTAGCAATTTTGCCACCATTTATTTTAGGCTGGAATTGGGAAGATACGATCTATCGGGCGCTGATTTTCCTAGTAGTCGCTTCTCCCTGCGCGCTGATGGCTTCGATTATGCCCGCGCTGCTTTCGGGAATTGCTAACGGGGCGAAACAAGGAATTTTGTTTAAAAGTGGTGCACAATTAGAGATAATTGGTAAAGTTAGGGCGATCGCCTTTGATAAAACCGGAACTCTGACAACTGGAAAACCTGAAGTTATCCAAATTGTCCCAGCAGCAGGATATACTGAAACAGAAGTTTTGCAATTAGCTGCTGCTTTAGAAGTTTACTCGGAACACGCGATCGCGATCGCCATTGTCAAAGCAGCCCAACAGCAACAATTAGAACTCCCAACCGCAACTGATGTCCAAGCAAAAATCGGGCAAGGAATTATCGGTAAAGTCAACAACCAAATAATCACAATTGGCAAAGCTGAATTTGTGGAAGCCACTGCGGAGTTAACTCAAGTAAGTCAGCAGTTGCAAGCAGAAGGAAAAACCGTGGTTTGGGTGGCAAAGGGCGATCAACTTTTAGGAATCATAGCAGTTGCCGACACACTCCGCCCCGAAGCAGCAAACACGATCAAATGCTTGACAAACTTAGGCATAGAACATATAATTATGCTAACAGGTGACAATCAGCAAACCGCTCAATATATAGCCAGCGAATTAGGCATCAATGAAGTATATGCCGAACTGTTGCCCGAAGATAAAGTGCAGGTAATTAAAGATCTGCAAAAACACTATCAAACCGTCGCAATGATAGGAGACGGCATCAACGATGCTCCCGCCCTAGCTCAAGCTTCCGTAGGAATCGCAATGGGAATTTCTGGCAGCGATGTAGCTTTAGAAACTGCGGATATAGTATTAATGGCAGACAACCTAGAAAAGCTAGCTCAAGCAATTATTTTAGGCCGACGCGCTCAAAATGTAGTCAAACAAAACATAGTTTTTGCACTCAGTTGCATTCTGTTGTTATTAGCTGCTAATTTCCTCGGAAATATCACCATGCCTTTAGGTGTAATCGGTCACGAAGGGTCTACAGTAATAGTAACCTTAAGCGGTTTGCGAATGCTCAGAAATTAGACAAATCAAGACAGAGGAAGAGCGATCTAAATCGGAATTATTAGTCTCTCTCTTCTCTGACTCTGCGTTCTCTGCGTTCTCTGCGGTTAAAAAAACCAAATATTAAGAAAAACTACAATTTTTGTTGTTGTCACTCAAAACACGCTAGGGTCAAAAGTATTGAATCATACCAAGATCTAAAATTGCTCTAGACTGCCATAAAAATTTACCTGGAAAAAGTCTAGAAGATTGTATTTAATTCAATGCACCAGGAGCAAATGAAAACAAGTTTTCTGTAGGAGGCAATATGAACGAAAAAGTTATTGGGGCCACGCGGAACGTTGCAATTGTTGGCCCTTATTTAAGCGGTAAAACCGCACTGCTGGAAAGTTTGCTGTCAGTGACAGGTGCAATTACTCGCAAAGGTAATGCCAAAGATGGCAACACAATCGGTGATAGTTCGCCGGAAGCGCGCGATCGCAAAATGAGCGTAGAAATTAACGCCGCCAGCACTGAATATGAAGGCGTCCGCTTCACATTTCTTGACTGTCCGGGCTCGATCGAATTTGCCCAAGAAACTTACAATGCACTCATCGGTGTAGATGCGGCAGTAATAGTTTGCGAACCCGTAACGGATCGACCTCTCACCCTCGCACCCCTGTTTAAATTCCTCGATGATTGGGAAATTCCGCACCTAGTTTTTATCAATAAGATCGATCGCGCTTCCACAGACGAAACAACTTGCGGTAGCAACTTCATCAACATCATCAACGCACTCAAATCTATTTCCAGTAGACCGATCGTACCTCACCAATATCCGATCGGCAAAGACCGACAAATCGTCGGCTTCATCGACTTAGTAACCGAACAAGCTTACCACTACCATCCGGGCGCCGCCGCAGATCCCGTACCGCTACCAGAAAACCTCAAAGCACAAGAGCACGAAGCGCGGCAACAAATGCTGGAGGAATTGGCCAATTTTGACGACCATTTGCTCGAAGAATTGCTCGAAGAAATCAACCCTGACGTCGAAGAAATTACCCGCGATTTAAAGATGGAATTGGGTGCCGATTTAATCGTGCCCGTATTCATCGGGATCGCCGAACAAGATTTCGGCGTGCGCCCGCTGCTAGAAGCTTTGCTGAGGGAAGCGCCGGCCCCGGAAACGACTGCGGCCCGGCGCGGTGTTATACAAAGTGATGACAAAGTTGGCGCTCAAATCCTGAAAACCTATTATACACCCCAGGGCGGCAAATTATCGTTAGTGAGAATTTGGGGCGGGACCCTAGCAGATGGAGCAACTTTGAACGGCGTTCGAGTTAACGGTTTGTACCGTTTAAACGGCCAGCAAACCCAAAGTTTGACTTCGGCAAGTGGGGGGGAAATAGTCGCTTTGGGGCGGCTAGAAGGCTTGAAAACAGGCGATACGCTGACAGTCGATCGCACAATTGAGCTGCCAAAAGCTGATCTTATGTCACCTGTGTACGCATTGGCGATCGCCCCAGAAAAACGCAACGACGAAGTAAAACTCAGCAGCGCCCTAGCCAAATTGCTCGAAGAAGACCCATCTTTAGTTTGGCTGCAACAGGGCGACACTCACGAAATTATACTTTGGGGTCAAGGCGAAATCCACCTGAAAGTAGCTTTAGACAGGTTGCGCCGTAAGTATAACTTGCCAATGACAACTCACTTACCACAAGTGCCGTACAAAGAAACCATCCGCAAACCCGCATCTGCCATCCACGGGCGCTACAAACACCAAAGCGGCGGGCACGGACAATTTGGCGACGTCTACCTCGACATTCAACCGCAGCCACGGGGAGAAGGCTTCAATTTCAGCGACAAAATAGTCGGCGGAGTCGTGCCCAAACAGTACATTCCCGGCGTAGAAGTCGGTGTGCGCGAATATCTCGATCGCGGCCCCCTCGGTTTCCCGGTGGTAGACGTAGCGGTGACGCTGACAAACGGTTCCTATCATACCGTTGACAGTTCCGAACAAGCGTTTAAGCAGGCTGCGCGTTTAGCGATGCAGGAAGGGATGGCGAAATGTGAACCGGTGTTGCTGGAGCCGATCGCCAAAGTAGAAATTCACGCTCCGAACGAGTTTACCTCAAAGGTGCTGCAATTGGTGAGCGGTCGCCGCGGTCAAATTCTCGGCTACGAAGGAAAATCCAACTGGAAAGGATGGGATACAGTTACAGCTTATGTGCCGCTAGCAGAAATGCAGGATACGATCGTCGAATTGCGATCGCAAACAATGGGAGTCGGCTTTTTCAATTGGGAGTTCGATCGATTACAAGAAGTACCAGAACCTTTAGCCAAGCGGGTTTTGCTAACTAGCGGAAATGGTAACGCCAACGGTAAAAGTTAGGTAATTGTCTTAAAAAACCCGGTTTCTTGAAGAAACCGGGTTTCTCTGAAAAATCGCAGATTCTCAACTAGATATCTAGGTCGAAACCCGGTTTCTCGCCTCCTGCGTAATTCCTAATCGCCGAAACTAACGCCGAAAAATGCGCGGCCACACAGCTATAATTATCGCTGTCACCAGACTAGCGGCTACCCCAGATAGAATACTAAATCCCAGAATTACCCTCAATCCCGAACCAGGCTCAAAAATTGGCACCAGGGTATTTATGGCAGTATTGATAGTATGATTTGCTTGTATTTCCGTTGGGAAACCAGCAGCCGCAGAGGCTACCGTGCCGCCAGTTGACAGCCCAACTCCGACAATACCGACAACTGTTTGAAAATTGCGATCGCTCTCAGCCTTCCTAATCTCAACCGTACCTCTAATTGTATCAGTCAGACTCTGCAAAATTTCCAAACAAGGACGAAAATTGTCAATATCTTTCTTGATTTGTTTGGGATAAGTTTGTTCAGCCTTGTCCCAAAAATTCTGCAAAAACCTCAAATCATCAGTAGGTCTAGCCTTAGCTTGAATTTCTGCCAGCTTAGTCTCATACTTTTCCAGATTCACCTTAATTGTACTATATTGCAACTCCAAGTAATTAAGGTCGATCGCAAAATCAGACAACTTCCCCATCGCCTCCAACAGCTTCTGGAGAGTAAGTCGAGAAGTATTTCTCATCCCCACAATTTGGTTGTAATTACTCACCAACCGTTCTTTTAAAAGTAAACTCTTCTCATAAGCCCAAATAACTTTATGGCGGAAACACAGCAAATCCAGCCAACCCAAATAAAAATTGCTGCATTCCCGAAAAGCAGCTTCATCGGGATATAAAATCACCAAAAGTTGCAAATTATCCTCAATCTTATCACCCCAAAACTCAAATACTTTCCCACCCAAAAACTCACCGCTACCTTGAGGAAAACCATCTTTAGCAAACAAACACTTGTAAACCTGATTTGCAAGTTCTGTCCCTTCCAAATCAGTCCCAGATTCCAGCCACCCCGAAAGCATCCAAGTTTTGCCGATATTTTCCAACTTCGGCGGTTCAGGAATTAAATAATATTGGAAACTTTCAATCAGTTCAATAACTTGTGTACTTTCATACTTATCATCGACATAACCATCAAATAAAAGTTGGTAATTATCACTAACATTCCAGCGGCGGTAACGGCCCTTAACTTGATGCTTGTTCAGCTTTGCTGTAAAAGGTAAATCAGCTACTATTTTCTCCTGTAGCGCCAGAAATTTTTGTTTTTGTTCCGGGGTAAAAGGAACAGTCAGTTGTTGACGAAGTTGTTCAGCTAAACCATCTAAAAATCTGACGTAGACTTTGCGAGTTTCCGGTTCACCGACACCCAACCCTTGTTTGAGAGTGTAGCTAAATAAATTCAGAGTTGGGTCAACTAATTTGAGCATAAAATATGTGATAAATGTCGGTTATTGTCGAGTCTAGATCCCCCTAAATCCCCCTGGTTGTTGGGGGACTTTGCGTAAGTTCTTGTCCCACCCCCTACTCACCC
>DPLL01000006.1 GCA_003542015.1 Microcoleaceae cyanobacterium UBA9251
GTTCAGAATGACACTTAGGCTGTCATACTGAGCGTAGCGAAGTATCTGTTACTTAAGTTGACGGTAAGAGATTCTTCACTACGTTCAGCATGGCACTTCGTTCCAAGGCCCATAGTAATAACGCCAATCTAAATCAGTAAGCTGTTTTTCTGTCCATTTGACTGCATAAAGATCGGCTAAGTACAAAAATTTGATTAACTGCGTTTTTGTAATATAGCCTTTGGTTGCGTAAACAAAATACTCGATCAGGGTTTCCAGCATAGCTTTCCTTCTTTTCTCTCAAAAAAAACTGTCTCCACAATTGATCTTATTACTATTTAAATTAATTTAACTTTAGTCTATTATATCATCCCCAGGAACGTTTGGCTATCAAAGCATATAAAAAATATGACTATTCGATTGCTAATTGCTAATCGCCATAAGACCATTAGCAATTAGCAATCTTACCCAAAAGATCACATTTTACTGATAATTCTCTGCACGATTTCTACGCCTGTTAGCGCTTGCCAGCCAAACAGCCCCAGCATCGCCACATTCAGAAAGATGTGAGTATATCTGGCAAAATCATTACCTTTTTGCATCAAAGGTGTCAGAGAGGCAGAAATGGCAATAATTGCCGTCATACCTAACCCTGCTAGCAAGTGGGAACCCACGAACAATTTGCCGTTGTTGATATAGGTGACGGCCATACCGCCGATCGAACCCGTTACCATCAAGGCTAGCAGCAAAGAGCCCATCTGGTGATGCTTGAGGTTGAATTTGCCCTTAATTAACTCTTTTTTGACCTCGCCTTCGGCACTTCTGGTGCGCCGGATTTGAACGCCGAGATACAAAGCATAAAATGAGATGGCCAGCAGTACCCACATTAACACTGGGTGGAAAAATTGGCTCCAAACTTTAACAGACTGCGGAATTTCGAGATTCATGGTGNNACTGGCAACATTATTCACGTACAAGCCTTACTCGCTAAGGGTGTTAACGCTAACGCCAAAGACTCTGAGGGGACGACGGCTTTGATGTTTGCGGCCCAAAAGGGCTATGCGGAAATCCTGCGTATTTTACTAAAAAATGGCGCTAATGTCAACCAAGTCAGAAGGCGTTTTGGGCTGACGGCTTTGATGCTTGCCGCCGCTCACAAGCAGGCTGACTCTGTGCGGCTGTTGTTGGCTGGGGGTGCTGATGTTAATGCTAAAAATGATGATGGTAGTACGGCTTTGATGGCGGCTTGCTTGAAAGGTGATATCAATGTTGTGCGGCTGTTACTTGCTGCTAATGCTGATGTTAATGCGTGGGATAAAGATGGAGATTCTGCTTTGAAAATAGCTGCTTTATCTGGCCAGGAAATTGTAGTAAAAGCTTTGGCAGATGCGGGTGCTGTTGCTAACAATTCTATGCTGTCTTTGGCAGTTAGTCAAGGTCTCGCTGAAATTGTGCGAATTTTGCTCAATTGTGGCGCGGATGCTAATGTTAAAAATCAAGTCGGCAAAACTGCTTTGATGCAGGCTGCGACGGTGGGCAATTTGGCTGTTGTTGAGGTGTTGTTGGCTGCTGGTGCTGATGTTAGCATTCGAGATCAAGATGGCGAAACTGCTTTAACTTTGGCTGCTGATTTTGGTCATCTTGATGTGGTGCTAGCTTTGCTTGGTGCGGGTGCTGATGTGAATGTGAAAAATGAGGATGGGGGAACGGCTTTGATGGCGGCGGCTGCTGGAGGAAATGTGGCGATCGCTCTTATTTTACTTGATGCTGGTGCTGAGATCAATGCTAAGGATAAAGATGATGAAACTGCTTTAAATTTCGCTGTTGTCGAAGGCTATGAGGATGTCGTGGAATTGCTGTTAAACCGGGGTGCTAGTGTCGAGCAGAGAAATCGGTTGGGCGATACGCCTTTGCTGGTGGCTGCTGTTCATGGTAACAGTGCGATTATATCATATTTGCTGCAAAAAGTCAATCAAAATAATGCTGATTTTCTGAATGCTAAAAACTTTGGGGAGACGGCTTTAACTTTGGCGACTTTTCAAGGACATACTGAGACAGTAAAGGCTTTGCTCGAAGGCAGTGTTGACCCTAATATCGCAGGGGAGCAAGGAAAAACGGCTTTAATGAAAGCCTGTATTCGAGGTCATGTGGCGATCGCCCAATTATTAGTTGACAACGGTGCTGATGTCAATAGGCGGGATGCTTCTGGTGCCACTGCTTTAATGTGGGCAGCCCATCGGGGTTCTGTCAGTGCTGTCAAGCTTTTAATTGATGCGGGTGCGGATATAAAGCATAAAAATTTGGGGAATTATACGGCTTTAATGTTGGCTGAATTTAACGGTTATAAAGATGTGGTGAAACTGCTCAAAAGTGCGGGAGCACGGGAGTAAAATTAAATAGTTTTGAGGAACGTAATTCTGTCATTCTGAGCGTAGGCTTTGCGAAGTGAAGAATCTCACAGATCGGGACTGACGTATTGTAACGGTGTGACAATGGTTTGAGATTCTTCGCGACACTCAGAATGACAGAATTAGGTTATTAGTGCATCCAGGACTAGGAATGAATCTCAATCGGTTCGGCGCACCCAACCGTTGATAGTAAAGCGACTGTCAGCAAAAGCTTTCGAGGGACAACTAACAGGCAAAACTTCGTGCATATAGCGGCTCAGAAAAAATACGATGCTGTTGTTGCGCGGTTCAACTGTTCTAAAAGAGTCAGCCGCTACATAGAAATTGTTCTCGATTTTACTGTCATAAATCTGCAATTCGCCGCCGGAAAAAGCCTTTGGTTCTCGATTGAAATAGTAAACATAGGTGAAAAATCTGGTTGCTGTATCGGGAGAGCCACTATCGTTATGAAGTTTGTAATAGTTATTGTCGTTGTGCATAGTTAGCTGAGATTCTATCTCACCAATAGAAAATGAGGGAATATTTAATTTTCCCAGCACGTCGGGGAGAATTGCTTTAATGCGATTAATCATCAGTTCTGAAAATTCGGGGAACGAATGGAGTACCATAGAACGGCGGTATTCGTCGGCATTGGTTGAGGTGCTGGTAGTCACAAATGCTGATTCTTTTGCTAAAACATATTTAATGAGTTTATTCTTTTCTGCGGCTGTGAGGAAGTTGTCAATTTGGGCGTAGCGAGATATTAATTCGTCATTTACTGGCGCAGGTGCGGGAATTTCTAGGGGAATTTCTAGGGGAATTTCTAGGGGAATTTCTGGCTGCTGCGATTGTAGTTGCTGTAAGTAAATTGGGGGTTCTGTGACTAAGCCGACTAGGTGTTCGCCTGGAAAACAAAGTGCCGATCGCCCTGAGTCTATGGGAATCTGAAATAAGGTGGAAAAACCGGGTGTTTGTTGGGTGCGATCGACTAATGTTTTAACAAGATTGTGCAATAATGGTGTGTCGGATTTGAGCGTGATTGTGCATTGATGTCCGCCAGTAAGCAGGATTTTGACTTTGACATCTTGGGGTTGAATTTGCGGTTGAGTGTAGGTCATAATTTTTTCAAGACACGATGGGAAACTCGCTACAGATATAATTCGGAAGGGAAACAATTCGGTAGGGACACAACACTGTTCATTAGTGTCAACTTAAGCCTAAAAACCATTGAGAATTCTCGGTTTTACGCCAAGTCTAGATCCCCCTAAANNCCCTACTCCCCTTAATAAGGGGAGTAGGGGGGGACTTTGAGCCATTTCCGGTTCCCCCCTTCTTAAGGGGGGCTAGGGGGGATCTAGACTGGGGTGAAAGCGAGATTTATCATGGCTTTCAGGCTTAACTTGACACCAATGAACACGCTTGAGTGTCCCTACAATAATTAATGCAAAAAGTGGCGGATGTCGGTGAAAATCATTGTGATTCCGAGTTGGTTAGCGCAGTCGATCGAATCTCGATCGCGCATACTACCTCCCGGTTGGACGATCGCAATTATTCCCGCTTCCGCCGCCGTTTTTACCGAATCATCAAAGGGGAAGAAACCATCGCTAGCTAAAATAGCTCCTTTAGCTTGATCTCCCGCTTGTTCTAATGCTAGTTTAACCGATCCGACACGATTCATTTGTCCAGCACCGACACCGATTGTAGTGCAATTTCGCGTCACCACGATCGCATTTGATTTAACGTGTTTCGCTACTTTCCAAGCAAACAGCAATTCTGCTAACTCTGCTGCTGTCGGCTGTTTCTCAGTAACTACGCGCCATTTACTGGTATCTTCTACTACATTATCTGAGTCTTGCACCAGCAAACCGCCTGCGATTATTTTAACAGTTTGCGACGGCCCTTGAGTCAAGTCTGGCAAAATTAAGACTCGCACTTTTGCCTTCTTTTTGATAATTTCTTCAGCTTCTGGTTCGCATCCTGGAGCGACAATACATTCCAAGAATGTCTTAGTTAACGCAGTTGCAGTAGCTGCATCAATCGGACGATTTAGCGCCACAATTCCGCCAAAAGCTGATACTGAATCCGTGTCAAATGCTTTTTTATACGCTTCGGAAATAGTTGTTCCCAAGGCTGTGCCGCAAGGATTTGTGTGTTTCAGAATAGCGGCGGCGGGAGTGTCTGGAAATTCGACAATCAGCCTCCTTGCTGCTTCTAAATCTACTAGGTTATTGTAGCTTAATTCTTTGCCTTGCAGGATGGTGCTAGTCGTCCAGCCTGTGGGTGTAATTCCGCTTTGATACCAGCTTGCGGCTTGGTGGGGATTTTCGCCGTAGCGCAGAGTTTGCAGCTCTTTTCCTGATAGGTTAAACTCGGTTATTTGGGATGATTCTTGAGTGGATTGAGCGCTGAGATAAGTGGCGATCGCACTGTCGTAGTTGGCTGTATGTTTGAAAGTTTCTAGCGCGCAATTTTGCCTAAATTCTAAGGAAGCAGCCCCTCCGTTTTGTCGCAGTTCTTCTAAATAAATATTGTACTGCTCTGGATTGCACAAAACTGTCAAGTGTGCATGATTTTTGGCTGAGGCTCTCAGCATTGCCGGCCCGCCGATATCTATTTGCTCAATGGCGTCTGCTAGGGTTACTCCCGGTTTGGCAATTGTCTGTTCAAAAGGATACAGATTGACAACGACTAAATCAATAGGGCGAATTTGATTTGCGGTTAAATCTGTGATATCCTGTGGTACATCACGACGTGCTAAAATACCGCCGTGGATGCGGGGATGAAGTGTTTTGACTCGCCCGCCCAAAATTTCGGGAGAACCAGTATATTCGGCAACTTTTGTGACAGGGATTCCTGCTGCTTTGAGGGCCGCTGCTGTCCCGCCGCTGCTAATGATGTCAAATTCAAATTCTTCTACTAGAGTGCGTGCTAAGTCAATTAGCCCGGTTTTGTTGGATACGCTCAGAAGTGCTAGACGTGCCATTGGTTTGAAGTTGCGATCGCAAAAATAGACAGGTTATATTCTAGATCAAATTTGGCGGCATCGGCATGATTTAGTAATTGCTAACTGGTGATGCTTCTTGATTGTTACAGCATAAAGATGAGTTGGTTTACCTGCCCTCGCACTTATCTTCACAAAATCTTCATAACAATCTACTAATTTGTATTGAGTAGTTTTTTGCAGAGTGTTGAAAATCTTGGATGATCACTTATACATCATCAAAGGGCGATCGCACTTGATTTTTAATAAGAATTTATGATTTTTGGTCGCAGTAGTGTGAGCTCATCTATTGTAAATAGGTCTATTCCTGAATAGGCTTGAGAATTGAGCGAGCGCAACAACTTCAGTGAATTAAGATTTTTCTTGTAGGGCTTAAATATGTTTTATCAAGATCCAAACCCAGAAAGTAAGATTACTGATCTGAGCAGTTTCCCAAACAACACAGCTAAAAATAGTGGCGAGCCAGCCAACTATCAACAGTCCCCAAAAAGTTTAGCACAGAATGAGGCAGACAGTCACATCTCAGAAGCTTATAGTATTAATCCGTGTGAATTGCAGCAGATGGAACTAGCAATGGAACAGTTAAAGCAGGATTTAAAAGCTAGCGAATCTCGATTTCGTAATGTAATCATAAAAAATGCAGACGGCATCGCAATCCTCAACAAAAAAGGACTTGTTTGTTTTGTAAACCCCTCAGCAGAAGCACTGTTTAATTGCAAGGAAGAGGAACTTTTAGGTCAAGCGTTTTTTGGCAATTTAGTAGTAGAAGGTTCCGCCTGCGACATAGACATGGAAACCGATATTATTCCCCTAGTTGGAGAAACAGATGCAGCCGGAATTCGCGTCGTGCAAACAGAAGTTGAAGCTATTCGCAAGCAGAAAGAAAATGCTGTGGTAGATATGCGGGTGGTGGAAACGGAATGGGAAGGAGAAATGGCTTATCTAGCTTCGCTGCGAGACATTACCGATCGCAAACGCACAGAAGAAATGCTGTGGCTGTACAATCGGGCTATGGCAGCTACTAGCACCGGAATTGCGATCTCCGACGCCACTAAACCCGAATATCCAATTATTTATTGCAATCCAGGATTTGAAAGCATGACGGGCTATCAGATGTCAGAAATTATCGGAAAAAACTGCCATTTTTTCCAGGGGAATGATACCGATCAGTCGGCGGTAGAAACCATTCGTCAAGCCTTGCAAAACGCAAGCGAATGTCAGGTAATATTGAAGAATTATCGGCTGGATGGAACGGCTTTTTGGAATGCTTTGTCTATATCTCCATTGCGCGATAGCCAGGGAAAATTAACTCATTTCGTCGGTGTCCATAGAGACATCAGCGATCGCAAACAATTTGAGGAAGCGTTGCAAAAGTCCGAAGCACAAAGTCGCGAAAAAACCACTCAATTAGAAGCAGCAATTAAGGAAGTTAAAGACACTCATTCCCAATTGGTTCAAAGCGAAAAAATGTCCAGTCTGGGATTGCTAATTGCCGGTGTCGCTCACGAAATTAACAACCCCGTCAGCTTCATTTACGGTAATCTCGATCCTCTCAAAAACTATACTCAAGACTTGTTGCACATGGTGCAACTTTACGAACAGCACTATCCCGATCCCGTAGCGGAAATTCAAGAGGAAAAAGAAACCCTCGAACTCGATTTTATAGCTCAAGACTTACCTCAAATACTATCTTCAATGAAGGTGGGAGTTGAGCGGATTTCCCAGATTGTCAAATCCCTGCGAAACTTCTCGCGGCACGACAATTCCGAAAAGAAACCCGTTTACCTTCACGAAGGTATTGATAGCACACTGTTAATTCTCAATCACCGCTTGAAAGGAAACGCCGAAACCCTTCCTATTGAAATTGTGAAAGACTACGGCAATTTGCCACCTGTTGAGTGTTTTTCCGGGCCGATGAATCAAGTATTTATGAATATTCTCAGCAATGCGATCGATGCTTTGAATGATTGGAATAAACAGCGAGGCTTGCCAGAAATGCGAGCCAATCCCAGCCAGATTAAGATTAGCACAAAACTGGACGATAGCTTCGCAGAAATCAAAATTGCCGACAACGGATCCGGAATAAGCTCAGAAGTCAAGCAGCACATATTTGATCCTTTTTTTACCACCAAACCCATTGGGAAAGGCACAGGAATGGGTTTGTCAATTAGCTATCAAATAGTTGTAGAAAAACACAAAGGCGTATTAGATTGTATTTCGGAAATCGGCAAGGGCACAGAGTTTATCATCAGAATTCCGATCGAACATTAGCACAGGTGCACAACCGGCTGTAGGGTGCGTCGCTGTGAGATTATTCGATGAAATTGCATATTGTAGATAGCGACGCACCTTACCTGTAGGGTGCGTCGCTGTGAGATTATTCGATGAAATTGCATATTGTAGATAGCGACGCACCTTACCATTAAAAGTCTAGAGACAGGACTAAAGTCCTCACTACAAACAGGAGAAACAGCGCCTTAAAACACCTCAACACCCTCCAACTTCTTAACAGTTTCCACCTTAGCCCTCGCCGCTTCCCCGCAACTGCGAGGAGTGGGAAACATCTTCCCAGGATTCGCCAAACCCTTCGGATTAAACACCTCGCGTACCCACTGCATCGTCTCCAAATCTACCTCAGAAAACATATCCGGCATAAAACACTTCTTATCAGCACCGATGCCATGTTCTCCCGAAAGACTTCCCCCAACTTTGACACAAAGTTTAAGAATTTCGCCGCCCAATTCCTCCACCTTTTCCAGCGCCCCTTCTACCGAATTATCGTACAGAATTAGCGGGTGCAAATTCCCATCTCCCGCATGAAATACATTGGCAATTCGATAGCCATATTTCTCGCTCAAACCCTCAATTTCTTTAAGAACAAATGCCATTTGTGTACGAGGAATTACACCATCTTGTACATAATAATCTGGACTCAAATGACCAGCCGCCGCAAAAGCAGCTTTTCGCCCTTTCCAAATTTTTAGCCTTGTTTCTAAATCATGAGCCGTCGTGATATTCCGCGAGCCATTCTGCTTGCAAATTTCAGAAATTCGCTGTTTATTAGTGGCAACTTCTACCTCTAAACCGTCGATTTCTATGAGCAGTATTGCCGCTGCATCGCGGGGATAGCAGCCTGTAGCGACAACATCTTCTACAGCATTGATACTGATGTTGTCCATGATTTCCATGCCACCGGGAATAATGCCAGCACGGATAATATCTGAAACCGCTTCGCCCGCCGCTTCAATACTGGTAAAATCAGCTAGAAGAACGCAAATAGATTCCGGCGCTTTGAGAATTCTCAAAGTAACTTCTGTCGCTATTCCCAAAGTGCCTTCGGAACCGACAAATACACCAGTTAAATCGTAACCGGGCATTTCGGGAATTTCGCCGCCCACATCGACAATAGAACCGTCTGGAAGTACCAATTTTAATCCTAAAACGTGATTGGTTGTTACTCCGTATTTGAGGCAGTGAACGCCGCCGGAATTTTCGGCAACGTTGCCACCAATCGAGCAAATAATTTGACTAGAAGGGTCTGGCGCATAGTAGAAACCGGCACCGCTAACTGCTTGAGTTACCCAGTTATTAATTACTCCTGGTTGCACGACTACTTGCTGATTTTCTAAGTCTACTTTTAGGATTTTTCGCATCAAAGCAGTGACAATCAACACGCAGTTTTCGACGGGTAGCGCGCCGCCTGAAAGACCGGTACCGGCACCTCTGGCTACCCAGGGAATGCAATCGCGATCGCATATTTTGACCACTTTTGCCACTTCCTCCGTAGTTCGCGGCAATACCACCAAGGCTGGCCGCTGGCGGTAGCTGGTGAGTCCGTCGCACTCGTAGACTAGCAATTCTTCGCGACGCTTTACGACGCCGTTTTTGCCGACTACAGCCTCAAATTCTTTAATAACGGGCTGCCAATTGCGTTCTGTTTCTATGGCGATCATTAGTGATTTTAATTAAGGAACTCTAAATAATATTGTGACAAACTTGAGGACTTTTGTGCAACTAAGTAAAAAATAATACCCAGATACCCTAATTCTTAAAGAAGTCGGGTATCTAACAGCGATATTGATGTTGGTTCATATATTTTAACTACTAAAAATAAAACTGATGTCACTGCTTGTTTTTATTGCTTGACAAATCAATTACAAAATTTTCTCCATCATCATAAATCCGCTTTCGAGTTTCGCCAAGTTTTTGTAAGCTCTCTTGAAATTCAAAAGTGTTCAACGCCTGATTTCGGAGCCAGAAAGGTATTTGTGGGCTGATTGTGAGTCTACCTTCTAAAGATTTCCTAGGAAAGTTCGCTTCGTTAGCGTAAGAATATGCAACATATCTAATCGATTTTGAAACTAGATAATCTGCTAGCGCTTCTTCTCCTTTAAATGAAGGCATACCGGGCGGAAGGCTAGCCCCGCCTGGGTAGTCTGCAATCCAGATTGTATGTTTCTTAAAATTCATTAAAAAAGGTTTGTCAAGTCTTGTTAAAACTATTTCTCCTTCAGGAACAGAATCTAGGATTTTTGAATATTTTTCGCGCTCGTCTAGTGTCACTAAAGGTACATTTTTTAAACCCCTGGCAACGTTCTCTAAATATTTGTTATATTGTCCAGACTTTGTGTAGCCGTCAGAAGCGATCGCTAATAACAATGACAACAAAAATACTGCACCAATCAAATGTATCTTTTTTAAGTCGAAATTTGACATTTTTTGCTCGATATTTTCCATAAAAACCAAGATAAATATGAGGGACAAAACTACTAATAGCGGATATGAATAGCGGTTGACATCCGAGCCTCCAGTAGAAAATACTACGATCGCAGCGCCCGTGACAGCACTAAGACCAATAGACAGGGTTGCTTCCCGAACTATTTTCTTTTTACGGAGACCAACTATAAAAAATCTAATTCCCAATATAGTCGGTACATAAAGAATTGCTAAAATTGCATACAGCTTGAGTCTAATTGCTGGGTATCGGAAAATCTCACTGCTAGGAATCTTCACCGAGCCTCCGTATACAGAACCATGAAAACCTTTCCCAAGTATGGGATATAGTAAAGTCCCTGATGACTGATACATTGATATCGACCAGGGTAAAATAAACACAGCCATTAAGATACTAGCCAAACAAAATTCGTAGATTGCTTTATGCTTTGTTTGGCTACCAAGGATATAGAAAAAATAACTACAGGTGAATAAAATAATACACGCGGGAATAAAGGTAGTTTTTAAAGCGCAGATGGCGGCTGCAAGCAATGCTACAATTGCAGCATTACTGTGGATGTTTGTTGCTTTTAAGTTATCCCACTCAAAAACTCTAAATAAGCTGAGGAAAAGACATACCGAAATTAATATACCAGTTATATTTGTATATTCTCGGCTAATTAATAAAAATCCGAACACAACCAGTAATGTCGAGCTTTTTGAAATTTCTTTTTGCTGACAGTATCCGATAATGAGTCCTATCATTACCACTAAGGCGCATCCGGGATCGATAAGATATAAACTTCTTTCATCCAACACGCTGAGACTGAACGTATTCAAGAATGATTGTCCTCCCAGTGCAGATACCAGTCTTCTTTCACTGAAAGGATCGGAACCAAGAGAACCTATTTGAAGCATTTTATGGGGAAATACAAAATAGGCGTGGTAGTCATCGTGATGATTAAAATCATACCAATAAACCGAACCACTGTATTGCACAGCAGTCAAAAGGAAAGCGATAAAAGTCCCGATCGCCAAAAAAATATTTTGTTTAAAAGCATTAATTAACCGATTCAGATCGTCGGCGATCGAAGTTTTATTTGCCCAGGCATCTATTATTCCGTAAAGTGCGCCCAAGCATATATATATTAAAATAGTTGCTTGTGAAATAGTCCATGTCACATTTAATAAACCCCCAAATATAACACTCCAAGCTATCCCCCAAGCGGCTCTTTGCCCCCAGTCAACTCTGTACTGGGGAAAAAGGATGCGGTTGACCGCTCCTCCCCAGCCGATGAGGGATACAAGAATGCAAATTCCCCAGGCAAAAGATAGAAAGTATGAGTTCATAATTGTGACCTCGGTATTGATTCAGAAGGTAATACTTGGACGCACCCTTTGACTTAATTTATAAACTAAGGACTCAAATGTCAATATCAAAAGCGATCGCTAACTGCCCCCAGCCGCACTCCCTGCTTGACCTCTGAGCACAAAAATTACTCCCGTCATAATTAACCCCACGCCTACCAATCGCAGCGGCGGTAAAGGCTCGTTAAATACAATTTTGCCGCCCAAAACAGTAAACAAGTAACTGATTGACAATAAAGGCGAGACTATGCTAATGTTGGCGCGCGACAGAACTACTATAAAGCCGATCGAAGAAATTGCGTACAGAGAAAGACCAGCTATGATCAGAGGCTGAGTTGCCATTGCTATGACTTTTTCAACTAAATTAGCAGCGCCAATTGGCCCTAATATTTTAGCTCCAGCCTTCAGAATAAATTGACCCAGGACGCTGCACAAAATAGCAGCAAGCAAAACCAGAAAAACGCCTCTATTCATGAGTTCACCAACGTAATACTACAGATCGATAAGTGCCGACAAAAAACTACCCTTAACAGCTTTGATTAAGTCTTATTGACTTTTATTATCCACTCATGTTTTAATTATAGATGCTGGAAAAGCAAGTATTGTCGCGAAAAAGTGTCAAACAAACCTATGGCAGAGCAGACAAACACAACCGGAGAATACACTCTCGAATTATCGATACTAATGCCATGCCTCAACGAGGCAGAAACATTAGAAGTCTGCATAGAGAAGGCACAGAAGTCCCTGCGCGACCTTAATATTGCCGGTGAGGTCATCATAGCAGACAACGGCAGCACTGACGGCTCTCAAGATATCGCCACCAGAATGGGGGCCCGAGTCGTACCCGTAGCAGCCAAAGGCTACGGCAGCGCCCTGATGGGTGGCATCATCGCAGCGCGCGGAGTCTATATCATTATGGGCGATGCCGACGACAGCTACGACTTTTCCCACCTCGGCGCTTTTGTCGAAAAATTGCGAGGAGGCTGCGATTTAGTCATGGGAAACCGCTTTCAAGGCGGCATCAAACCGGGTGCCATGCCGCCGCTGCACAAATACTTAGGAAATCCGGTGCTGACTTGGGTTGGGAGGCTATTTTTTGCAAGTCCCGCCGGCGATTTTCACTGCGGATTGCGGGGTTTCAGAAGAGATGCAATTTTGACACTGGACTTGCAAACAACGGGGATGGAATTTGCTAGCGAAATGGTAGTCAAAGCTTCTCTGTACAAGTTGCGAATTGCTGAAGTCCCCACCGTACTTTTTCCCGATGGCCGCAGTCGCCCGCCACACCTGCGAACTTGGCGAGATGGCTGGCGACACCTGCGATTTTTGCTGCTTTACAGTCCCCGCTGGCTGTTTTTGTATCCGGGTGCTGCGCTGATGATTTTGGGTTTAATTGTCGTTATTTGGCTGTTGCCTAGCAGCAGAACTGTAGGAAGTATAACCTTTGATGTGCACACGCTGCTCTATGCTGCGATCGCCATTATCGTCGGTTTTCAAGCTGTCACCTTCGCTTTCTTCACCAAAGTTTTCGCCATCAGCGAAAAACTACTGCCGGAAGACCCCAAACTCAATAAAATATTTCGCTATGTCACCCTAGAGACAGGATTGATTGTCGGAGTCATGCTCATATTAATTGGAATAGTTGGCTCGATATTCTCCTTAACTATTTGGAGCGAAACTGCTTTCGGTATCCTTGACCCTTCCAAAACTCTGCGTTTGGTCATTCCCTCGCTCACTTGCTTGACAGTCGGTTTGCAGATGGTTTTGTCGAGCTTTTTTCTAAGCGTACTCGCTTTGAAACGGCGGTAACAAAAATCAAATCGGATCGATCGCACTTTCACGCATAATTATTAGGATTATCGAAGGCCAACCCGGCCGACTGAGCAATATTCAGCAATCGGTTGTCCGCCGAGACAAAAATTAGTTGAGTTTCTGGTATTAATGTTAAAAGAGATTGAACGCGCAAAGCAGACGCCAATTGCACAGCATCATAAGCCCGCAATGGATATTCAACAATCAATTCACCCGCCCTTTCAATCAGTACCTCATCAACTTCAATAACTCTATACCGACTATTGAATTCAGAGCGAAACGTTTGAATAAGTGCAGCAACTTCCGCAGGAGTTATACCGCCTTCACGTTGTCTGCGTGCAAAAGCACTAAGAACTTCCACCCAGGTAATCCGCACCAGAAGCAGCGAGTTACCCGTCTGAGAATCCGTGAGCGTTTTGATCCAAGGGCTACCAATTTCAGCCACATATCTTTTAATGAGGGCGCTACTATCCAAAAAATAAATGTTTACCACGGGCCGCGATCCTCGATAATAATTTCTGATAAAGGCTTGCCCGGTTTTGCCCCTAACCTTTTAGCCAATTCATACACATCTTCATCGGTGACATCCTCGACGTTATGGGGAGCGTTAGGTAGTGGAGTCACCAATCCTCGGTCAACTAAAAACTGGATTGCCAATTCTGCTTGCTTTTTCGGATCATCTGGCCAGAGTTGAATCTGCACAGTTTCCCCGTCTTTGAAAGACACAGAACTCAGGGGACGAAAAACCCCATTTTCGTACACAGCAGTAATAGTTTCTGGCATAATTAGCCTCTTAATTAAATGCTTTAACTTATTGTACTTCTTTTAATTACTTAGTTGCCACCACAGCCAAATTCCAAGCCAACCGCTTCATCAAAGGCAACTGCTTCAAAAACCCATCCAACCCTTCCAAACGAGAGTATTCCGGTTTCAATCTTTCTTCTTCAAGAATAATCTTCTTCCAATAACGCTCCTCATTCGGATGCACTTTTTCGATCAAATAAAAGCGCAAAAAAATCCAAAGCGCCGTCAGCCAAAACGTATCGTAAGCCGTTTGTGAAAACAGAGACTTGACAAATTGCACAATATTAATATCTAAAGGAGTTTCATCCTCAGTTCGCACCTCAGTCGCCATCCGTCGATAAACATTAATTACAGGATTGTGCTTCATCGGGTCCCAAAAACAAGCTTTTCCCCCAGGCTTCAGCACGCGGTGCATTTCGCGAATAGCCTTTTCCGGTTCCGGTAAATGGTGCAGCAAATTAGAAGCATAAACAATATCAAAACTATTGTCTGGGAAATCTAGCGCCATTGCATTTACAGTGCAACCTTCGATTTTGACGCCGTTTGTCTCTGCCAATTTCAGAGCAACTTCCACCATACCAGGAGAATAGTCAGCCGCCACGCACAGCGCCCCTTTTTTAGCGAAATAAACGCTGTTTTCTCCCGCGCCGCAGCCTAAATCTAAGAGGCGTTTGCCAGTAATATCGCCCATTTGCTGGACGATAAATCTATTTTCGGGGGCTGTACAAGCTTCAAAGTAATCGTTGACTCGAATGCCGTCTACATCGATTGTGGATGCCCAAGCATCATGGAATTGTCGCTCTTTTTTTAAAGTTTCTTCTTGCATATTATTGAGTATTAATTATTTGTGTACTTCATTGACTGGGATTAGTTTTAACTTATTCGTATCTTCTGGCGAAGTTTTCTATAATCTCTAAAGCTAAGTATAAAATTATAACTCCAATTTTGCAAGAGGTTCTAATTCGGCTCGCGTCCACTTTATTGTACCAGATGCTGCCAATGGATTAATATTGTTTCTGGTTGCATCGGAATGATTTAACCTTTCTAGAACACAGAGGACACAGAGGAAGAGAATAGAGAGATGAATAATTCAGATGCTACCGGATTTGATCTAACTCGCTGTCAACAACATTTTCGCTGATATTCGGGTAATTTTATAGCAGTAGGGCGAGCAATGCCCGCCCTACAAATTAACTGAAAACTGGTCAAAAATGGGCAATTTAAGACTGAGCGACTGTTACAACTTTGGATGTCTTACCAGCAGTAGATTCCTGCTGCAATGTCCGGTAAAGGCGATTTAAAGCGCTGATGTAAGCTTCTGCGGAGGCTACGATAATGTCAGTATTGGCTGAGTGACCGGAAAATACTTGGCCGTTGTGACGCAAGCGAATTGTCACTTCGCCGATCGCATCTATTCCCGCTGTCACCGATTGTACAGAAAACTCGATCAACTCATTTGGGACATTGACAACTCGGTTAATTGCCCGGTAAATTGCATCTACAGGCCCGGTGCCGATCGCCGCATCAGTCAATTCTTCCCCCGCAGGAGTTCGCACGGTGACGGTGGCTGTCGGACGTGATTTGTCGCCGCAAGAAACCTGCACCAATTCTAACCGGAAAAGTGCCGGAGCTTGGTGTACTTCGTCATTGGCGATCGCCTCCAAATCCCAATCAGTAATCTCTTTTTTCTTGTCGGCTAAATCCTTAAACTTGACAAAAGCCTTATTTAGCTCATCGTCAGCCATTTCAAAACCCAACTCTTTCAAGCGAGTGTGAAAAGCATGGCGGCCCGACAATTTGCCCAAAACAATTTGATTTTCCGTCAAGCCGATGGATTCAGCGTCCATAATCTCGTATGTCAGCTTATTTTTCAGCACCCCGTCTTGGTGAATTCCCGACTCGTGAGCAAAAGCATTTGCTCCCACAATCGCCTTATTTGGCTGTACCAACATCCCCGTCAAAGTAGAAACCAAGCGCGATGTTTTGTAAATTTGGCGCGAGTCAATATTTGTCAGCGGTTCCTCAGAGTCCGCAGGCCGCCCCAAGAACGGGTTAAAATATTGGCGTCGCACGTACAGGGCCATCACTAACTCTTCGAGAGCCGCATTTCCCGCTCGTTCGCCAATGCCGTTAATCGTGCATTCTAACTGTCTGGCGCCATTTTTTACAGCTTCCAAAAAGTTAGCAACCGCCAGTCCTAAATCATTGTGACCGTGAACTGAAATAATTGCGCGATCGATATTGGGCACATTTTCCTTAATTCCCCGAATCAAAGCCCCAAACTCGCTGGGAGTTGTGTAGCCGACTGTATCGGGAATATTAACAGTAGTCGCCCCTGCGGCGATCGCCCGTTCCAGAACTTGATATAAAAACTCCGGCTCCGAACGACAAGCATCTTCCGGGGAAAACTCCACATCTTCGACAAAAGACTTAGCATAAGCCACCATTTCTGGCACAATTTCCAGAACCTCAGCCCGCGTCTTTTTCAGTTTATATTCCAGGTGAATATCAGATGTCGCCAGAAACGTATGAATTCGCGCATTTACGGCTGGTTTGAGAGCCTCGGCTGCTGTTTTGATATCTGGCTTTCTCGCCCTTGCCAGACCGCAAATTGTCGGCCCATCTTCCGTGCCAACATTCCGAGCTATTTTTTGGACAGCCTCAAAATCTCCCGTGCTGGTGAAAGGGAAACCTGCTTCTATGATGTCTACACCCAATCGGGCTAACTGACGAGCGATCGTCAGTTTTTCGTCCACATTTAGAGATGCGCCCGGAGATTGTTCTCCGTCCCGCAGAGTCGTATCAAAAATCACAATCCGGTCTTGACTTGGTTGAGTTTTCATGGCTCTCAAAAAGTGTTCTCCTGAATTTTACTTGTCCCCTGAGCTGGCCAATTAGTCCTTCGTCACGAGTCTCCTGTCTTACGCCTCACGCCAATAGCTAATAACTACTAACTAATAACTACTAACTAATAACTACTAACTAATAACTACTAACTACTGACTACTGACTNNCGGAGTTCTCTCGCAATCATTCCTTCAGTTGATACCACAGTAATATGAGTATTTTTCGAGCGCAGGAGCTCTATAGCTCGCTCAAAATCCCCATCCCCACTAAACAGCACCACCTGGTCGTACTGATCCACCGTATTAAACATATCAACCACAATCTCTATGTCTAAATTAGCCTTTTGAGAGTACCTACCCGAAGCATCGTCGTAATATTCCTTAAGAATCTTAGTGCGAACCGTGTAACCCAGACTAATCAAAGCATCCCGAAATCCCCTTTGATCTTGCGGGTCTTTCAGACCCGTATACCAGAAAGCATTAATCAAGATGACATTCGGCTGGGAAGTTTTGAAGTATTCGAGCACCCTGCGAGGATCAAAAAACCAACCATTTTTTTGTTGAGCGTAGAACATATTGTTCCCGTCCACAAAAATAGAAAGGCGGTTCATTAAGTTTGTCATAGAAACTTAGACCTAATATTTGTAGAAAGAATTTAATCTAAATATCACATTTTAGCAACATGGAGCTAACTGAGGCAATAGATTAAACTTCAGGAAACTCCATCTCCCCAGTATTTCATATTTTCGGCTCTACCGCCAGAGGGCCATTGGAAAACTGCTTTTCCTCGATCGATTCCCCTCCCCCTCTCAACCAGACCCCCCAGTAACTAAGGGGGCGACTGCGGTCTCAAGGTTAATGGGGCTGACAGCGACGCTGTACCGCCCTACCGCCCAGGCGGCGTACAATCATCGGGCATTTGCAGTACCTTTTCCCTCCCTCCTTTAATAGCAGCCTTTCTGGGCTTAAGCTTTTTTGCTTTCCAGGGCCCAGCGGGCTAACTCAGTCCGGTTGTGCAGACCAGTCTTGCCCAGCATATTGCTGACATGACTCTCTATAGTCCGCTGGCTGACATTCATCACGTCTGCGATTTGGCGGTTGGCCAGACCCTGCGCTAGCAACTGTACCACCTTTAACTCAGTTGGAGTCAATTCGACATTACGCTTCGCCTTAATTTTGGGGCCGCTCTCAATACTGTGATTTTGGTGGCGAATCAAGCGGGATGCTGCTTTCAGAGAAGATTCTACTTGAGCTACCAGTTCTTCGGGTTCAAAAGGCTTGACTATATAAACGTCAGCCCCCGTGCTCAAGCCTTTTACTCGGTCATGACTTTGACCTTTAGCAGACAAGAAAAGAACCGGAATCCAGTTAGTACGCGGGTCTTCTCTGATGTGTTTGACTAAAGTGTAGCCGTCCATTTCCGGCATCATCACATCGCAGATAATCAGGTCTGGCACTTCTTCTTCTAGTTTTTCGAGAGCGTGTCTACCGTTTTCTGCTGTGATGACGTTGTAACCCCGAAACTCTAAGTAATCCTTGACTAGCAGGATCAAGTTGGGGTCGTCGTCAACCAGCATCAGCCGTTTTTGATCTCCTGAATTATTGTCTTTTGTCATGTTTATTCCCGCTAGAGTGTCCCGCACGCTTCCTTGTTTTCACTCCTGTTTTTTCTGGGCATCCCTCCACCGGGCAATCCTGGCGGTGGACGCCTGAATGGTCAGGAGTTGCGGTGAGGGGAAAGCGGGGCGGGTATTACCGCTTCCCAATCTGTGCTCGATCGCCCGTTTGTCAATACCTGTCAGGAACGGAGCCAAAACCTGCGATCGACGATCGCCCGTTTGTGACCATCTGCCTTGATTGGAGACTCCCTGGTAGAGCCCAAGTTATATTTAATCTCGATCGGTTTAATTGCAGCCCCGGTTTTAAATGCTACTTCTGAATATAGAGAGATTTAAGCAGACTCCATACTTACGTGTTTAACTTTTTCTAGTGTAGTTTAGCAAACTGCCTAGTGGCTACCACTGAGAAACTTTTTCGGCAAATGTCACGCTCCTTTGAGCTGTAACAGGTGCGATCGACCCGATACTGAAAGGTCTCACATTCTCACCCTTAAATTTAACATTTTACTTTTAACGCTGTACTTATCACAGCCAGCGCTACAGTTAAATGTTTGACTCGGCCAGAGGTGGCTGTGGCAAAGGATGAGTCAAGAAAGCATATTCTTCAACTACCTTTGAGTTTAAGAGATGTTCCTGAATAATTCTCTCGATGACGGNNGGCTTGTCCAACCCCAATTCTTGCAAGCGTTTTTTTAAGTAGTTCCATGCTTCCAGACTGGCTGCTCGATCGCAGCACTTGGGCAAGGTTTGGTCAGCACAGATAAAAATATGTCGCTCGATTTGAGCTAGTCCCAGGCTTTCAACGCACACCCTCAAGCCTTGAGAGCAAGATTCATCCTGATTTTCTGACATCTGATTCATTGGTTAAATTACCTTCTACCTTCGGAGCGGCTCTCCCCCCTCTCGGTTCCACGCCCTCTCGGTTCGGGAACCCGTACTGACAAGCAAGTTGCGATCGCCCCTGACTAAAGCTAAATTAGCACTCAGGAGTCGAGAGTGCTAATATGGTCGGTTGTAAGTTGTCCACTGTTGCAAAATAGTGACGGCTGACCACTGACCACTGACTAACTAAGATCTGTAATCAGGAGATTTATTTATGGCAGCAGTATCACTGAGTGTTTCTACCGTTAAACCACTAGGCGAGCGCGTGTTCGTAAAAGTAAGCGCTAGCGAAGAAAAAACCGCCGGCGGCATCCTTCTACCTGACACAGCCAAAGAAAAGCCCCAAGTAGGCGAAGTCGCGGCCGTGGGCCCCGGCAAGCGCAATGACGACGGTCAGCGCGTGGAAATGGAAGTCAAAGTCGGCGACAAAGTTCTCTACTCGAAGTATGCCGGCACCGACATCAAACTCGGCACAGACGAATACGTCTTGTTGGCCGAAAAAGACATTCTGGCGATCGTTAACTAATTAATCCTTAGTCATTAGTCATTAGTCATCAGTCATTAGTTCGATCGCCCATAACGCAAAAAAACTAATGACACAGGACAAATGACTGATATCAATCACCGCCTACAAAATCGCAAATCTCAAACCCAAAACCCCCAAAAAACTATGGCTAAGCGTATAATCTACAACGAAAATGCACGTCGCGCCCTCGAACGCGGTATGGACATTCTCGCCGAAGCAGTGGCAGTTACCCTCGGTCCCAAAGGCCGTAACGTAGTTCTCGAAAAGAAATTCGGAGCTCCTCAAATCGTCAATGACGGCGTTACCATCGCCAAAGAAATCGAACTAGAAGATCATGTAGAAAATACAGGCGTTGCTCTAATTCGTCAAGCCGCCTCCAAAACCAACGACGCAGCAGGCGACGGCACCACAACTGCTACCGTTCTCGCCCACGCAATGGTCAAAGAAGGCCTGCGGAACGTAGCTGCTGGTGCAAATGCGATCGCCCTCAAACGCGGTGTAGACAAAGCAACCACCTTTTTGGTAGGAAAGATTGCTGAACACGCCAAACAAGTAGAAGATTCTAAGTCAATCGCCCAAGTCGGCTCCATCTCCGCCGGNNTACTTCGTCACCGACACCGAACGGATGGAAGCGGTGCTCGACAACCCCTTCATCTTGCTGACAGACAAAAAAATCGGCATGGTACAAGACTTAGTACCAGTGCTCGAACAAGTAGCACGTTCTGGAAGCCCGCTGCTGATCATTGCAGAAGACATTGAGAAAGAAGCTCTAGCTACCCTCGTTGTCAACAAACTGCGCGGTGTGCTGAATGTAACTGCTGTCAAAGCACCTGGTTTTGGCGATCGACGCAAAGCCATGTTAGAAGATATCGCCGTTTTGACCGGCGGTCAACTGATCACCGAAGATGCCGGTTTGAAACTGGAAAACACCAAACTGGACATGATCGGCAAAGCCCGCCGCATCACAATCACCAAAGACAGCACCACAATTGTTGCCGAAGGTAACGAAGTCGCTGTCAAATCTCGCTGCGAACAAATTCGCCGCCAAATGGACGAAACCGAATCTTCCTACGACAAAGAAAAACTGCAAGAACGCTTGGCCAAATTGGCTGGTGGCGTTGCAGTCATCAAAGTTGGCGCTGCGACTGAAACAGAAATGAAGGATCGCAAACTGCGTTTAGAAGATGCGATCAACGCCACCAAAGCTGCTGTCGAAGAAGGCATCGTTCCTGGTGGCGGTACAACTTTGGCTCACCTGACTCCTCAATTAGAAGAGTGGGCTAATACCAACCTGAAGGGCGAAGAATTGACCGGCGCATTGATTGTTGCCCGTGCTTTGGCTGCTCCTCTGAAGCGGATTGCTGAAAATGCTGGTTTGAATGGCGCTGTGATTGCTGAGCGCGTCAAAGAAAAGCCATTTAACGTTGGTTTCAACGCAGCGACAAATGAGTTTGTCGATATGTTTGAAGCTGGTATCGTTGACCCTGCGAAGGTGACTCGTTCTGCTCTGCAAAATGCCGCATCTATTGCTGGTATGGTGCTGACAACTGAGTGCATCGTCGTTGACAAGCCTGAACCGAAGGATGGCGCTCCTGCTGGTGCTGGCGGCGGCATGGGCGGCGGCGACTTCGATTATTAATCGATAGTCGATCGTTTGATGGGGCGGGCTTTAGGGCCCGCCTTGTTATTTTGGGAAGTGCTTTTACTGTAGGCATAACTTTAACTCTGATCTGAAGCGAAATTAACTAAACGCACAATCTATAAGGGCCCCGTGCCTATGTACTCAAACGCGAGGTTATACCCAAAACCTAACCCTGCGTGACCGTTCGATTTTGACATTTCAGAAGATTAAAGATGCCTAAAACAACAGTAGAGAGAATTCCCGACGAAGCCTTAGTAGTTCGTGGTGGTCGTAATAGTCCAGAAGATATTCAACGTGCCATACGAACCCACCCCAGTGGCATCACAGGAATTTCTATAGAATGTGCAGTAGAATTGTCTATAGCAGAATTAGCGTTAGCAATTCCTCATGGACAAGTGGGTGTTACCACGGTGGGTAAGGTTCGCTCGGAAGGTGGAGATGTCATCCGTACTTCTGGCAGAAGTTTAAATCATGCAACTCTCACTGGCTTAACACCAGAAAAAGCAAGTCTTCTGCTGACACCAAGGATCCCTAACCCATCTAGGACTTAGGCAACTAGCACATAAAGTAGGGTGCGTCAGACGAAATGANNTTCGTCTGACGCACCCTACAAGCTCATCTAAGTGTGTCAGTTGCGTAACTCCCACATCAAAAAAAACATCTCAAGTGTAGTAATAAATATGAGTTCTCCTAGAATCTTTGCAGACTTTCATAATGCTGATGAACAGAGTCGCCTTCGTCTGAATTGTGTTGGTACAATTGAAGATTTAAGTCGCCAAAATATTAAATTGCAAAATGGTCAATTGCTCACCCTCTATAGCGAAGAATTAGAAGTGGATGGCGTGGTGCAATATTCTGAAGAGGAAAGTCTTTGGGTTGCAGCAATTGATTGGGAGCAAATTAGACAAGTAGAGGATATGCTTCTTCAAGCAATCGTCTAGTTAGGGCTTGCTAAATATTAGTTATTTGGAATGAAAATGATATGAATTTATCATTTAAAGATTTAAGGTTTATTATAGAAGCCATTGAACATCAAATCAATGCCTATCAAGAACGTTTGCAGGTAATTGAAGAGGTAGATGAAGATGAGGCAGCGGATCTAGGAAACGATATTAAATTTTTAGAGCTTCTACTCGCAGACATGAAGAAAAGTTTAGAGCATAATACTTCAGTTAAGCCTTTAAGTTCTGATTCTGTTTTTTCGCCAAATCGGAATGATAATTCTTCCGCATATGCAAAAGAAGAATTATCTTTTCAAGAATTAATGAAATTAACGCTTAATTTGTCACTTAGCGAGCGACTATTCCTAGTAGAGGCGATTACCGCATCTGTGCGTCAGGAAGTCACAATAAGTAAATAATCAGCCAATTACAGGAGTTCCAGAAGTTTGTTGTGATGATATACTGATGAGCAATGATTGATTAATCCTAAGTGAGCAGAGGTCGGGCAAATGTCAGCCAGAATCACAATTAGCCCCAGCGAAATTCGGCAGATATTTCAGCCCCGCACGTCCAGCGCTTCAAGGTTTTGGGAACTGGCTCAAAAAGCAAACAATTTAGCTGTCATAATTGAAGACCGTTGGGAGCAAATTCCCCCTGAGACTAGAGAATTACTCAAAATTTTTGCCTATGCCTTAGAGGTAGAAACCGGGTTTCTTCGTGAATCTGGGTGATGATACATAAATTATCGCAGAAACCCGGTTTCTGAGATTGATTTTACTTTGATTATTTGCTCGTTATGTCCCGACAACCCCGTCGGAAACCTAGACTGGGCATGGCTTCGTGGTTTTGGGCTTTGTTATAAATCTTTTTGAAATCCTGAAACGCTTAGATGTTACAGTCTACAAGTCTCGACGCGAGAGAAGAGAACCCGGCCCCACCAACCCCCAACCCCACCAAAAACCCTCCCCAACCTCTCTACACTCACTACCTTTCCAACTTCCACTAACCCCCACACCCACACCCCAACCAACCCCCCCCCAAGGGAGATGAGCTTCTTGTGCTCTTTCTGAAAAAGTGAGGTCTCTGTAGTACAGCCATTCGTTCTTTTTTCTCCAGCCTACCTTATCGCCAAACTTCTCCCATATTTCGCTATCGTATTTTCTGGCTCTCCCCAGACCTTGATAGATGCGCTTCTGCACGCTAAAGCCGAAGCGCCCATTGCTGTATTTTACCCAAAGTTGGTCAATAGTTCGCAAGTCCTCGCAGGGAAAA
Source organism: Microcoleaceae cyanobacterium UBA9251 (assembly GCA_003542015.1). Taxonomy (GTDB): domain Bacteria; phylum Cyanobacteriota; class Cyanobacteriia; order Cyanobacteriales; family Microcoleaceae; genus Microcoleus. The sequence continues at coordinate 23,793 of DPLL01000006.1, forward strand.
TTATCAATACTTTCTACATTCAGCCTTCCTTCTTCCTCCCTACCCCCCACTTTCAACATCACTCTCAACGTTTCCTTATCGGCTTCTCGCCACTTTTTGGCCGCTAATAAATTCCGCAAGTTTGTATAATCCATCCCCACGGCTGAAACCATCGGCGTAGTCTCAGGAGGTGTTGGTTTTAGTTCAGGGGTTGCCCTTCGACTTCGCTCAGGGGACGGTACTGTAAGCTCAGGGGACGGTACTGTAAACAAGTCTCGACACGAGAGAAGAGAGAAGAGAGACACACAACGTCCCCCACACCCTCGCTCCACAAACCAACAAACCAACCCGACCCGAACCCCACCGTGCATCACCCTCTCCGGGAGGTGAGCTTCTCCTGGGAGGTGAGCTTCTGGTGCTCTCTCGGCAAAAGTGAGGTCTTTGTAGTACACCCATTCGTTCTTTCTTCTCCAGCCTACCTTGTCGCTAAACGCTTCCCATACTTTTTCATCATATTCCCTAGTTCCCCCCAGACTTTGATAGATGCGCTTCTGCACACTAAAGCCGAAGCGCCCATTGCTGTATTGTACCCAAAGTTGGTCAATGGTACGCAAGTCCTCGCAGGGAAAATTATCAATACTCTTTGTATTCAGCCATCCTTCTTCTTCCCTACCCGCCACCTTTAACATCACTTTCAGCGTTTCCTCATCGGCTTCTTTCCACTTTTTAGCCGCCAATAAATTCCGCAAGTTTGTATAATCCATCCCCACGGCTGAAATCATCGGGATTTCAGGAGGCGCTGGTTTTGGCTTAGGTATTGGTGCGGATATTGATGCTAGCAATTGATCGATTCGACTAAGCTTAGGGGCCGGGGCTAGGATGGGATCAGAAACCGGGTTTTTTACTGAATCTGTTGGTAACAACGAAGAATCTGATAAAAACCCGGTTTCTTTGGTCGGAGTGTATAAGTCCTGTTTTGGTGCTAAGGCTGTCAATACTTGTTC
>DPLL01000331.1 GCA_003542015.1 Microcoleaceae cyanobacterium UBA9251
AAGGGGGACTTTGAGTGCTTCCAGTTCCCCCCTTATTAAGGGGGGCTAGGGGGGATCTCCGGGTTTGAAAGCACTCTATAGGAGGGTTCGAGAGGATTGTGACTCCGACAAAAGACTGATACTACTTTTAACCTGGTTGTTGAGACAAATAGCCGTGGTTTCCACTTCTGTAAAGAAGAAACGAGCAAATTAGGATGCTTGCTGATGTCCCATCTTGAGGAAAATGGTTTCTAAGTCTTCTTGAGTGCAATGAAACTCGGTTAGAGGAATCTTCGCCATCACGAGTTCGCCTAATAAATTGGCGGCATCTTCCGGGCTTCCTGAAAAATCAACGCACACCTGTTTAGTTTCTGGCACTATTTCCCAACTTTCCACCCAAGGAAAGTTTTTTAACTCCGATATTAGCGCTTCTAAATTATTCCCTAAAACCGACAGGAAAATTTGCTGGCGGCTGAGGCGTTTATAAAGTTCTTGTAAAGGTGCACTTTCGACCAGATATCCGAGCTCCATAATACCAACCCAAGTACAAAGTTCAGCTAAGTCGCTGAGGACGTGAGATGATATGACTACAGTCATGCCGACTGATTGCAAGGATTTGATAATTTCGCGAAACTGCATTCGGGCGATCGGATCTAAGCCAGAAACTGGTTCATCTAACAATAGTAACAGCGGTTCGTGGATAATAGTCCTCGCCAAACTCAGGCGCTGTTTCATCCCCCGCGACAAGGTAGAAATTAAGCTGTTGCGCTTGTTAGTTAATTGTACGAGTTCTAAAACAGAGTTGATTTGCGATCGCCGATGGGACTGTTGCAGGTTGTAGAGTCGCGCAAAATATTCTAAATAATCCCAAACAGTCAATTCGTCGTAGAGGGGAAAGTCGTCGGGAAGGAAGCCGATGCGCTGTTTGAGCATGGGGTGCGATCGATCGCGCAATAAGCGATCGCCATTGATGTAAATTTCCCCTATAGTCGGTTCCTCAGCAGCCGCCAACATTCGCAGCAAAGTAGTTTTGCCGGCACCGTTAGGGCCGATGAGTCCGCATACTTCGCCTGCTGCTACTTGCAAATCGATGTCATTGACGGCGATATGGCGATCGAACTGTTTCGTGAGCCCGCGAGTTTCTATTGCTAGTTGTTGTGCCATGTTTTGAGGGGGAAAGAAATTTGATGCGGTGTATTCCTGGCATGGAAATAGAAGTCTACAACTAGGCTAGCATTTCCTTAAAGGAACTGTCATCCCATTTCGGTCAAAATTTAGATTTCTTACTTTTTGACTTCTGACTCATACCCAGTTATAGGAATTATTTAACCGCAGAGAGCGCAGAGAGCACAGAGTCTCCAGAAGAGGGAGATGAATACAGGACGATACTAAGGGATTTGATATCATGTTGTTACCATTAGGCTTAATTCTCTCATTTCAAATCTTCCAGTTTAATCCTCGGATCGATCGCCTTCAGCAACAAATCAGCCAACAAATTACCAACAATCAACATCGCAGAACCCATCATCAAAGTTGCCATGACTAAATACAAATCTTGATTAGTCACAGCCTCCAGAGTCAGTTTTCCCAAACCAGGCCAATTAAAGAAAAGTTCAGCAATAAACGCACCACTCAACAAACTAGCAAACTCAAAACCTAATAGCGTAATCAATGGATTAACCGCATTCCGTAGAGCGTGAATATAAATTACTCGATTTTCCGGCAAACCTTTAGACCTGGCTGTTCTGATATAATCTTGACGCAGTACATCCAACAATTGTCCCCGCATCAATCTTTGCAAACCTGCAAAACCCGTCAGGCTCAAGGCGACAGTTGGCAAAATTAAGTGCCAGCAATAATCCATAATTTGACCCCACCAAGGTAAATCTGCATGGTCAATACTTGTCATTCCTCCTACAGGAAAAAGAGGCGAAGTATTCTGGGCGAAAAACAGCAGCAGCAAAGCCATGATAAAACTAGGAAATCCTTGTCCTGTGTAGCTGACTACTTGCAAAAAGCGATCGACAGTCCGGTTTTGATTGACAGCGGCGATGATTCCCAAGGGAATAGCGATCGCCCAAGTTACAATCAAAGAGGCGATCGCCATCAACAGCGTCGCCGGCACCCTTTCCCACAGCAGAGAAGCCACCGAGCGCTGATACACAAAACTCGTACCAAAATTACCCCGCGTTACAATTTGTTGCAACCACAACCAATACTGGACAAAAGCCGGTTTATCTAAGCCAAATTGTTGTTCAAGTTGCTTAAGAGTCTCCGGCGAAATCTTCGGATTTTGGCTCAAAGTATCCAAGTAATTTCCCGGTGCAAGCTCAATAATTGCAAAACAAAGAATCGACGCCAAAAACAGAGTTAACAGAGCCTGCAACAGCCTCTTAAAAACATAGATAAATGTCTCGCCGCCAAACAGAGAACTCAACACTCGTAAATTTTCGTGCAATTTAATAGAAGTCATAGCATTTTAGATTTTAGATTTTAGATTTTAGATTTTAGATTGGTCAACGATCTAAAATCCATTGGTATCGAAATTATTCATCTCTCTTTACTCTTCCTCTGCGCCCTCTGTGGCCTCTGCGGTTAAAAAGTATTGATTCAACAATCAACTTGAGAATTGAGAAATTAGATGTGTGAATGAGCTCAAATCCGTTAGTATCGGAATAATTCATCTCTCTCTTCTCTGACTCTCTGACTCTGCGGCCTCTGCGGCCTCTGCGGTTAAAAAGTATTGATTCAACAATCAACTTGAGAATTGAGAAATTAGACGTGTGAATGAGCTCAAATCCGTTAGTATCGGAATAATTCATCTCTCTCTCTTCTCTCTTCTTCTGACTCTGTGTCCTCTGCGGCCTCTGCGGTTAAAAAGTATTTATTCAACAATCAACTGTTAACAGTCAACCGTCAACAGTCAACAGTTAACAGTCAACTGACTAATACTCAACTAGCGTAACAATTGGCACATCCGGCAATTTTTGCCTGCCGCCCAAAGCCTGCAATTCGATCGCAAAAGCAAAACCGACCAGTTCGCAGCCAGCTTGCTCTAACAGCTTAGCTGTAGCTGCTGCTGTCCCGCCAGTGGCGATTAAATCATCCACAATTAGCACCCGACTCCCCGGTGTCATCGCGTCTTGGTGCATTTCCAGGCGATCGACACCATACTCCAACTCGTACTCAGCGAAATAAACTTCTCTAGGTAATTTCCCCGGCTTGCGGACGGGAACAAAGCCCACCCCCATTTTATAAGCCAAAGGCGTCCCAAATATAAAGCCCCGCGATTCCATGCCAACTATATAATCAGGAGACATTTCAGAACACTTTTCGGCTAAACTGTCAATGGTGTAGCTCAGTCCTTGCGGGTTTCGCAGCAAAGTTGTAATATCTCGAAACATGATCCCCGGTTTGGGGAAATCAGGAATGTCGCGAATCAGAGATTTGAGATCCATATTGCAGATCGGGGTTGAGAGTAACAAGGCATCAAAGATGGTACACTAATAAAGTCAAAACTTAGAAACTAAAAATAAAAATTAAAACTAATAACTTTTTGAATTTTTATTTTTTAATTGCTGAATCCAGTACCTACTGTCGAAGGAAATGTCATAATTCCCTAACAAAGGGGTTGAATATTAAGATTTTTCGCCCTAAGATCTAAAGTCAAAAATCTCATATCTAAAATCCAATGATTAAGTTGGCAGCACGAGTGGGCGAAGTTCCTCCTTCCATTACCTTAGCGATCGCAGCTAAGGCAAAAGCCATGAAGGCCGAGGGGATTGATGTCTGTAGTTTGAGTACAGGAGAACCAGATTTTGATACCCCAGAACACATTAAAGCAGCGGCAAAGCAAGCTTTAGACAGTGGTAAAACTAAGTATGGTCCAGCGGCGGGGGAACCGCAGTTAAAAGCTGCGATCGCCCGCAAACTCCGCTCCGACAACAATCTCCACTATCAACCTGAGAATATCATTGTCACCAACGGTGGCAAGCATTCCCTCTACAATCTGATGATGGCTCTGATTGAGGCGGGAGACGAAGTAATTATACCTGCTCCCTACTGGCTGAGCTATCCAGAAATGGTCAAACTCGCCAGCGGTAAGCCAGTAATTGTCCAGACTGATGCTTCTACGGGATATAAAATCACCCCGGAACAACTGCGTCAAGCGATTACACCCCGCACCAAGTTATTTGTCCTCAATTCCCCATCTAACCCTACGGGAATGGTGTATAATCCAGCGGAAATCAAAGCACTAGCAGAGGTAATTGTCGAGCGAGATATCTTAGTCGTTTCGGACGAAATTTACGAAAAAATTATATACGACGGAGCCCAACA
>DPLL01000252.1 GCA_003542015.1 Microcoleaceae cyanobacterium UBA9251
TTTTAGCTAAAGTCGGTTAAAACCGAACCTCCATAGACGGATACCACCCTAATTGAAAGATTAACATCCTCGTTACATTTCGTTACTATAAGGAAACAGAGAGAAAAAACCTCTCCCCCATAAAATCAGAGGTAGCCATTATGAATGGTACATTTCGCGTCGGCAACCTGTTTGGAATACCCTTTTACATCAACGCATCTTGGTTTTTAGTCCTAGGCTTAGTAACCTGGCAGTACGGCGGCCAATTAGCCTTTCTGTTTCCCGGACTCGGCCCCGTAGCGCCCTGGATGTTAGGATTATTCACAGCAATGCTGTTATTTGCTTCCGTTTTAGCCCACGAATTGGGACATAGTTGGGTAGCCATCAAACAAGGAATTGGCGTGAAATCAATATCGCTATTTCTGTTTGGCGGACTGGCTAATTTAGAAAGAGAATCAACAACTCCCGCTGAGGCATTTTGGGTGGCGATCGCAGGCCCGCTAGTCAGCCTATTTTTATCCGGTTTGTTAACAGCAGTAGGCATCGGTACTGGTGCCACAGGCCCCGCAGCCGCCATCCTCGGACTGTTAGCTTCTATCAACTTAGTCCTAGCCCTATTTAATCTGATCCCCGGTTTGCCCCTAGACGGCGGCAACATCCTCAAAGCGATCGTTTGGAAAATCACCGGCAACCCTTACAAAGGCGTAATTTTTGCTAGCCGCGTCGGTCAAATTATTGGCTGGATTGCCATTGCTACAGGCATATTCGGCAATATCTGGAATCTAGTAATCGGTTGGTTCTTGCTACAAAATGCCGGTCAATCTGCACAGTATGCCACAGTGCAAAATCAACTAGCAGGGCTGACAGCCGCAGATGCTTTAACCCCCCAAAGTCCGATCGTCTCAGAAAACTTGTCCCTCAGAGAATTTGCTAACAATTACGTAATTGGTAACGCTCAAAACTGGCGTCGGTATCTGGTAACAGATGATGCAGGACAATTGGTAGGTGCGATCGAGCTTGACGACATCAAAACCATTCCCACCTCCCGTTGGCCGCAAGTTCTAGTCAAAGAACTCTTAAAGCCGATCGAATTTTCCGCCACCGTCGAACCAGAATTATCCCTCCTCGAAGTCGTCACACTCCTGGAAACACTCAAAGTACAAGAACTCCCCGTCATGCACAACAACGGCGTGCTCGTCGGACTTGTAGAAAAAGCTGAAATTGCCCGCCTGCTTCAAAGACGAGCTCAAGCCAACCCTGCTTAATCCCCTGGGATACGCGGGCCAATCACAGTTTACCCCTCGATCGCCCGATTTTTTGGGCGATCGGGGGGTTTAACTGTAGCTTCAAAAAAAGAAAAGTTCGGCAATAAATTATTAGCTGCAAATCAAGGAGAATAACTATAATATATTAATCCAAATTAATCCAACTGAGCGAGGACACTATGCCATCTCAGGACTTTTCCCCTCAACCCACAACACAANNGGCGCAGCTCAAGATATCATTTACAAATTTTTTATGAATCTGACTCAAAACTATGAACCAGAACTCGTTTTGCAGCAATTTAAAAACTTATTTATCGAACTGATTGCTCCGGTAGAACCCAAATTCATTCAAGCCATACACACAATAATTGATTGCGACAGCCAACGAGAATTTAATAACTTATTTAAACGGTGCTGCTACATTTTATTAAATCACTGGATCGCTCATAGAAAATATCAACTTCCTCAAGACTTAATTAAAATTATTAGCCAGAGAAACCTCGGCGAACCCGATGGGAACAATTCTCTCAAACTACTGAGAGTTTGGCTGACAAACTTTGTCAACAGCCCAGAATACGAAGAGCTGAAGGTATTTGTATTTAAGCAGGAAAATCCGTTTCAAAATCACTGGACTTCTCGCTACCAGCCTTACTTGCTAGCAGCTCAATATCTAGATCCTAACAACACCCCCAAACAACGCCAAACTGCCAGAATATTGTCGCAGCAGCTCAAAGACAAGTACAAGTTCGATCTGGCCATGTATACATCTCGCTCTCAGTCGGCGACCTTCAAATTTAAACGTTATTATAATCCCACACTTTTAGGAGATGAAGCCCTGCGTTTAATCAAAATAATCTTGGTTAACCGGGGCCCCATGAGTTATCGAAACTTAGCCAATAATTTTCTGAGTCAGACTCAAGATATTACCTACAAACAGTTTAAGAAAAATCTGATTAAGTATTTATTTAATTATGGTGACAAGTTTTATTCTACAGACTTGATTAGAGACAAAATTATTAATTTGTTAGAAATTTGTTCTCCCGAAAATGATGAAAACAATCTGAATAACAGCCTGCTGCTCAGAACTTGCAATTATCTGATCAAATCTTTCACTGTGGACAATTCCGGGGAACCTAGCGCCTTATTTTTAATATTTGCTACTCAACTAAATCCTTTAAGGCTCGCAATTTTAATGCTAAAGATCATTTTAATTTCGCCCTATTCTCGAAGATATTTAGAACTTTGTTTTGCCCGGTTTATCGAATACTATCAAGATCGAACTGTCGCCGAATGTCAGTGGCTAATTAACTTTTTTGAAGTTTCCCAGATCGCCCTAACTATTTATGGAGATAGTGTTCAATATAACCTGGTAAATATGTCAGATAAGCATCAAGAAGAACAGTTGATTACTGACCTGAATAACTGTCGAATTTTTTCTCAACAGAAACCTTTGAAAAAAAAGCCAGATTAATTGGTGATTGGTGATTGGTGATTGGTGATTGGTTATTTGTTATTGGTTATTTGTTATTGGTTATTTGTTATTGGTTATTTGTTATTGGTGATTGGTGATTGGTGATTGGTGATTGGTGATTGGTTATGATCTAGCAACCTGATCGGTTCCACCGGACGTGATTAATTTTAGATCCCGCTCTGGCTGATTTTTTCAGCTTGCTGGCGCTGCTCAATTTCGAGTTCCAAACGAGCATTGATTTCGGATAACTCGATCGTGCGCTGAGCTCCTTCGATTTCTAGCGTTCGGTTGTAGTCAGCCCATATTTGCGATCGTCCGTTGGCGATCGGTTATATCTTGAAAAACATTTGCGAAGGGAGAGATAGCCAACTAGGCCCACAGTGCCGACTATTTGCACGACAAAGGATGGGATTAGAACCAAGCGCAGGGGATTTTTGGCGATCGTGCGCGAAATGTGGCTCCCATCTGAAAGCGACATAGGCTACTAACTAAGTGCTACCTATTACTTTACCTGTTCCGGCTCGATCGTATTTGCTCATCACCTCTGCTTCCTTTCCAGGGCTTTGAAATGGCAATAAATCTATGGCATTTGAGCAAGTGCTTTTCCCGCAGAAAAAAAAAGATCGGGCTGATTCATTTTTCCGCAATCCCAACCCGTTTAACAGCTATACAGAAAATTCCCCGCTTGCCTTTACGGGTATAGCGAGGAGTGAGAATAGGTACTCTCGGGCAATATCAAGGTTGGCAGTGGCTTTGATCGAGCCATTGCCATCTATTTGACACTCCCCGGTCTAAACACACGGGGATTCTTAAGGACAAACTTTGGGGGATGAATCCGCCCAAATCTTGATGCTTAAAGGGTTTTTCAATAACCCACTACCCACTCGCNNGTTTTCAGGGTATTCTTTATAAGTGATACTGTTTTAGGCGCGCCCAGAGCGATAACAGAGCCAACTCTAATCCTTGAAGTCAAAGCAAGTAGTAAGTGCTTAGGCTACATCTTCTTGATCGATTTGGCGCAGGTGAATGTGCTTGCGTCCCAGAGAGATTTCAAATTCATCTCCTGGCTGGAGTTCCATCTGTTTGGTGTAGGCTGCTCCAATCAGTAAGTTGCCGTTAGATTGAACGCTAATCCGATAGCTAGCCGAGCGTCCGCCGCGTCCGTTGCCGTTTTGCTTACCGTCTAGCTGAATGCCCTCAGCATCAATCAGGGCATTCAGGAATTTCATCATGTTGACCCGTTCTACTCCATTTTTGGTAATGGTGTAGTAGCCACAGGCTCTAGCTTTTTCTTCCTTGGTAAGGTTCTCTAGGTCTTTGACCTTTTTGATCAGACCTTCGCCTTCGAGGGTTTCGATATTTTTCTTTTTAGCCATATACTGAGTCCTGAAATATTCAACTGGTGTACGTTTTTTTTCTCGGTTGCTTTTTGGTTTGGCCAAGAAACTTTAGCTTTATAGCTGGTCATAAAACCATATTACACCGATCGGCCCGATTGTTAACCACTATTATCTAAATATTTTNNGCTGTCGATGCAAGCAATCTCTAAACTCTGTAGCTTATGCTATCAGCTATCAGCTAGCTGAATATTTGCCCCCAATCTTAAAATCCGATGAAGTTAACCGCACGCGGACACTACAGTGTCAAAGCTCTACTGGATCTAAGTTTGCAACCTCGGTTTGGTCCGACATCGGTGAAATCGATAGCGAAGCGACAGGAGTTACCGGCGCCATATCTAGAAAAATTGCTGATTGAAATGNNCCCGCTCAAATCTCTTTAGGACAAATCTTAGAGGCTGTAGGTGAAACTATTGAACCTTTACCTCGACATTCTCCTGACGCATCCCTTGCTGAGGACTGGGTAACATTCAGTTTGTGGAACCGACTGCACAAAAAACTTGCCGAAGCGCTGTACAGTATTTCTCTCGAAGACTTATACTATGATGTCCGAAGTTGGCAAGCAGCCCTTGGTGAAGAAACTAGCTTTATCATTTAGATGGTAAGNNAAGAAGGGATTTTTGCACCTAATTGTGCCACCAGAACATTTTACATTGCTAAGTGGCGAAGATGTTTTGACAACTTATACGTTTAATACGGGGATTGCCAAACATACTTTCTGCCGGATTTGCGGTATTCACCCNNAATCTGTGAACTTAAAACCGTATCTATATAATAGACATCTCCATAAAAGCCAGTCTTGAACAGGCAGGCGGTGCCCTGAGCGAAGCGTCGTCCTGAGCGTAGTCGAAGGGTCGAAGGGATGCCTGTTCCACAATAAATATGGTCGAGGTCTAATGATGTCGGATGAATTTGCTGTTTTGATTTTAGCTGCTGTATTAGATTACTCCATCGGCGATCCTTGGGGTTGGCCACATCCTGTACAGGCGATGGGTTGGGCGATCGACCGCTATACTCGGCTTGTCTTTAATATCTGGAATAATCCCCCTGGTAAAAGGCCTCACTTGGGCGATCGTCCCGCAGGCGATCGACCTAAACTGCTACTGAGGTGTGCTGGTATAATACTAGCGATCGGGCTGATTCTAGGCAGTTATACTGTCAGTTGGTCCATCGTGCAAGCTGCTAGTTGGGTGCATCCTCTTTTGGGCCTTGCAGGAGAGACCATTTTACTAGCAAGCTGTTTTGCCGGTCGGAGTTTGAGGGCCGCTGCGGAGGATGTGCTGACACCTCTAAATGTGGGAGATTTAGTCAAGGCGCGAGAACGGTTGAGTCTTTACGTCGGTCGGGATACCGAAAACTTATCCGAGCCAGAAATTCTGCGAGCATTGTTAGAAACTGTAACAGAGAATGCAGTCGATGGCGTAAGTGCCCCGCTATTTTATGCCTTAGTTGGGTTCGCTCTACCACATCTATTATTAAGTGTTGGCAATTTGCCGATCGCCGATTACTCTATGTCAATGAGTGCGATCGTCCCCTGGGCGATCGCCTATAAAGCAGCCAGTACATTAGATTCTACAGTTGGCTACAAAGAAGCACCTTACACTGATTTAGGATGGTTTAGCGCCAAACTAGAAGATGTCCTGACTTGGCTTCCTTGCCGATTAACAGTGGTTACTTTAGCAGTTATATCGGGCAAACCCCTATACATTTGGAAGATGTGTCAGAGAGATGCGGTGAAAGATGCCAGTCCCAATTCCGGTTGGAGCGAATGCGCCTACGCCGCCATCTTGGGAGTGCAACTAGGAGGTACAAATTCCTATCGCGGAGTTGTTAAACACAAACCGCTGTTAGGCGAGCCGAATCAATCTATCACGCCGCAGCATATTTGCCAAGCATTGCAATTAACTCGGTATTGCTTTCTGATTTGGTTGGGATTATCATTGCTTTTTTATGGCTTCATTTTTGTCCGATGACTATCGATCCGCCACCAGCCAACAATTAGCAACAGCCACCAATGACTAAAATTATCGAAATTTTATCGCCGGATGAAGTGCGGCGCACTCTCACCCGTATAGCTTCCCAGGTTGTAGAAAAATCTGGCGACCCAGGAGAGTTAGTCCTGTTAGGTATTCATACTAGAGGAGTACCTTTAGCTCAAATTCTCGCTGCTCAAATTGAAGTCCTCGAACAAGTCAAAGTATCGGTGGGTGCTTTGGATATTACGTTTTACCGAGATGATTTGGATCGAGTTGCGATGCGGACACCGGCTAAAACAGAAATTCCCTTCGATTTGACGGGCAAAACGGTTGTTTTGGTAGATGACGTTATATATAAAGGTAGAACGATTCGAGCGGCTTTGAATGCAGTAAATGATTACGGGCGACCGGAGAAAATTTGGTTGGCGGTGTTAGTCGATCGCGGACACCGAGAAGTACCGATTCAGCCAGATTTTACGGGTAAAAAGTTGCCGACGGCGAAGGAAGAACAAGTGAAGGTTTATGTTCAAGAGATTGATGGGCGCGACGGGGTGGAGTTAATTAAGGGTTGACATACTGAGAAACCGGGTTT
>DPLL01000464.1 GCA_003542015.1 Microcoleaceae cyanobacterium UBA9251
AGTCGAAGGGTAGTCGAAGTATCGGGAATCGTGTCCCCTGAGCGCAGTCGAAGGGTAGTGGAAGTATCGGGAATCGTGTCCCCTGAGCGAAGTCGAAGGGTAGTGGAAGTATCGGGAACCGTGTCCCCTGAGCGCAGTCGAAGGGTAGTCGAAGTATCGGGAATTGGGAGTTTTGAATCCCCTTCTGCTTCTGCTTCCCCTGCTGTTTTCAACACTTCTAAAATACGGCTGATCCGGCGTATGTGGCCGGAGAAAGTAGACAAACTTTGCTGCAAAGATTGTTCGTCACCAATATCAGCCAGAATATTGTCAAACCAAGGCAATTCTACAGGTTCGCGGGCGGGTACAAACATTCCCGCTTTCGCCATCAGGGCGACCAATCCCAAGGTTTTGAGAGTGACTGTTTTGCCGCCTGTGTTGGGGCCTGTGATGGCGACGACACGGATGTGCGGCTGTATCGTTAGATCGATCGGCACTACTGGGAAACCTTGTTCGTATTGCTGCTGCCAGACTAATAGGGGATGTCGCAACTGACGCAAGGTGATTTGCGATCGCAATTGGGGAATTTTTAATTGGCTGGTTTCCGACTTTTCCCCATCTAATTCTTCTCCATTTTTGGGTGTTAATTCTCTATTTTCTACTTCAATAAATTTCGGTGGATTTGCTTCCAGCCATAAGCTGTAACGCGCTTTAGCACAAGCTAAATCTAAAATTGTCACCACAGCCAACAATCTGTCTAAATCAGGCTTTACTGCTGCAACTTCCCCGGTCAGGGTGCGTAGGACGGCTTCTACTTCTGCTTGTTCTTGCCTCAGCAATTGCCGCATTTGATTGTTGAGATTTACTGTACTGTGGGGCTCTACATACAGTGTCGCGCCGCTGGCTGAAGAGTCGTGAACGATGCCCGGTATGGCATCTTTTTGGGGAGCTTTGACGGGAATGACAAAGCGCGAGTTCCTTTGGGTAATTACCTGTTCTTGGACGGCGTTGGATTGTCTCTGCAAAATCCCCTGTAATATTTGATAAATGCGATCGCGCAACTGTCGTATTTGAACTCGAATTCCTGCTAATTTAGGAGTGGCTCGATCGGCTACTTGGGCGCGATCGTCTATGCAGCGGTGTATTTCTTGTTCTAATTCAGGATAAGTCCGCAACCCGGCCACAAGTTCCTTGAGCGTCGGCACATCTGGCTGAGCATCAATGATCCGGCGCAATTGCCTTGCTCCCGCCAGGGTGGTAGCAATTGCCAGCAATTCTTCGCCACTAAGCAACCCTTGCAGTTCCGCTCGTTTCACAGAAGCGCCGATGTCTTGAATTCCTTCAAAAGTCAAGCCGCCGCTCAGCCGGCTCTCTAACTGATAAGCTTCCTGAGTTTGGGCCAGCAGTTCGGCTGTTTGAGCTGGAGTTGCCGGAATTTCGAGTTGGAGGGCGGCGGCGATGCCAAGTTTGGTGGCCGCGAAGGTAGCCAAGTGCTGACACAGGCGCGGCCATTCTAATAGTTCTAGGGTTTCGGCTTGAATCAAAGTTGAACGGTTGTTGGTAATTGGCATTCTCAGGCGCTGACCGAGAAGGTTAATTCACGATACTATGAATTAATTTTAAAGTTTTTTGGGTTTTTTGGGCGCGGTTATTGGTAATTTTTGGTAAGATTTAATTATTTTAATTTTAAATATACAGGGATAATTCTGGCTGTTGTATCCTGAAAAGTAATTTGTGGAGCGGGTGTTATGGGAAAGATTTTGGCGATCGCGGATGCTATGACTTTGGAAGTCGTGCAACAGTTACTCTCAGGGGAGGGACATCAGGTGAGAGTCACCCCCAACACTAGGGAGGGTATGGATTTGGCTCGGCAAATGTCCCCGGATTTGATAATTTGCGATCGCCCTCAAATCGAGTGGTTGGAGCTGTGCCGATTGGTGAAGGCCGATCGAGCATTGGCCAAAGTGTATTTTATGCTACTGGCGACACCAGAGCAATTTAACGGGCCAACAGAATTGGATGAGTTGATTGACGATGTTGTGCTTAAACCAATAGTTAAGCAGGAATTATTAGGGAGAGTACGTGCAGGATTGCGATCGCAGAGCCTGAAAATCGAGTTAGAGCGATCGCAACAAGAACTACAACTTGCTCGCGAGCGGATGCTCTCACGGGAAAAAATGTCTAATTTAGGCGAGTTGGTATCGGGGATCGCTCACGAAATCAACAATCCTATTACATTTATTTACAGCAACTTGACTCACGTACAAACTTATGCTGCCGATTTAATAGAACTGCTGCGATTATATCAAAAACAGTTACTTAATCCCAGTCCTGAGATTCTGGAAAAACAGCAAGATATGGATGTAGAATTCGTCCTCGACGATTTATTAAAAATTGTGAATTCGATGCGGACAGGGAGCGATCGCATTCGCCAAATGATCTTGTCAGTACAGGATTTTGCCCGGAGCGATCGTTCCGGGTGGCAATTATTTGATATTTCCGATGGTTTAGAAAACACTCTTTTGTTATTGCAGCACCGCTTACCAGCTCGCGAGGGAAGGCGGGATATCAAAGTAATTAAAGACTACGGAAATTTGCCACAGATTGAGTGTTACGCCGGCCTGCTAAATCAGGCTTTTTTGAATACGATCAATTATGCGATCGATACTTTAGAAATATCCAGTCAAGAGTTGGCTCAGTCTAAATCCGTCAACTTTAGACCAGTGATTCAGATTCGCACTCAAGTAGTCGATTCCCAGCGAATATCTATAGAAATTTCCGATAATGGCATCCCCATAAATGAAGATATCAAAGCGCAAATCTTCGACCCAATTTTCATGTCAAAAACCACAGGGGAAGGAAGCGGGTTGGGACTAGCCCTCAGCTACCTGATAGTTGTGGAGCAGCACAAAGGCGAATTGAAGTGTTTTTCCGAACCAGATCAAGGCAATAAATTTCGGATCGAAATTCCGCGGCGGCACACTTAATATCAAGTCCGGTTAATTACCGATCGATTTCTCTTTTTCCTCTCTTTCTCAGCGCCCTCTGCGCCCTCTGTGGTTAATAAAAAAAATCTCATTCACTCTTTCATTCACTCTCCCCTCTCTTTCTCAGCGCCCTCTGCGCCCTCTGTGGTTAATAAAAAAGGAGAAAATTTTATGACTCGTTCCCGCTTATTTGCCAATATTAATTAAGGTAAGGGGAATTGCTTCTGACTTCCCCCCTTGGGGGGGCAGGGGNNCAGTAAAGTCATTGTTTCCACAAAAGTAATCAGGGCGTTATTTTGAGTTTTCGTGGCGCGAAAGCAGATAATTTCCTGGCCCGCATCCCACACAATCGCCGAAAAATCCGAATAACTGCTAGAAAATAATTTCAGAATCCGATTTTCAAATTCACCTTGAAAATTTAGCTGGAGGCGAGAACCATCTGAGTATTCATAATTATTAACTTGTCGGTAGTGACTTCCCTCAATCCAGATGCTAAAAGTACCGAAAAAGCTGCGATCAAAATGTCCGCGAGTATCAGTCTTAATAAACTCGCCTTTCCAAGTACCAAGATGACGNNCTACAGATAGAGTTTATGTGTCCAGGACTATTTTATTGATGATTTGCCCTTTGGCTAACGACGACCAATTCTCTGACTAATTTGACGGCTAGTGCGTTGATATTCGTGGACAATCGGTAATCTTTCAGTTTGAAAATTTTCCAATGCTTCTGCAATGTTAGCACTCTCTCTGAGATGTTGCGATAAAGACAGACCATCTTCCCAACCGGAAGTCATACCTCTAGCGCGTGTCGGACTTTTTGCATGAGCCGCATCACCGATTAAAATCACGCGCCCATCATAGATTTTAGGTAGGGGGTCAATGTCATAGGAAAAACGACAGACAATATTTTCTAGATGGGTTGACTGAATTAGATTTCGCGCATCATCTGGGAGTTTTGCTAGTTCTTGGGGAGGAATGGTGACATTGGGTTGTAGTTTCCCTACTTCAAAGTCTGCCCGATCTTTTTCAATAAAGAAACCCCAATGAGTGCGACCTCCACTAATATGAAAGAAATTAGCATAAATTCCTCGACCGCGTACATAAACAAAAAAGTTTCCTTCTAGACAGAAGCTATGATCTTCGACTATTCCTCGCCAGACGATATCGCCTAAATAGAACAGTTCTACATCTGGAACGATAAATTGACGCACTTGAGAGACGATTCCATCGGCACCAATTAACAGATCTCCTTCCCAGTGACTGCCATCTTTAAAGTGCGCGATCGCGCTATGCTCGGTTTGGGCGATCGATACTAATTCAGCATTAAAACGAATACAGTCAGGGGGTAACTCGTCGAGGAGTGCTTCCAGAATAGCTTTGCGGTGTACCAGCATTCCTGGGAGTTCATTTTCTTCATAGGTGATGGGTTCAGAATTGATGACACCCCCACGGAGGTTACGAAACTCGAATAATTTAACCGGATCGCCTGAGTTAATAATTTTTTGGCTAATTTCAGGGTTTCCTTGATGCAACGCTTTCATACCTGCTTGCACGATCAGAATACCACATCCATCGGTGCGCGGTTGGGGTGATTTTTCAAATAATGTAACTTGAAACCCTTGATCGATCAGCAAAATGGCAAGATAAACCCCTGATGTTCCTGCGCCGATAATACCTATCCTGCTGTTTAAAGAAACCATCTGTGCCTCTCATGATTTAATAATGAAGAAGTCATTAGTCATTAGTCATTAGTCATTGGTTCTTTGTTATGAGTTATTGGTTATTTGTTGGTTGCAAGGCCCAAGGCCCAAGGCCCAAGGCCCAAGGCCCAACTATTCTCCTTAACTACTTTAAGTTTTAGCAACTGTAATTAAAGCCAATTCAATTTTATTTTCAGCGGTTTGACTCACTTTTGCGTGCAAACCCGGCCCGAAAAAAGTAGCTATTTTTTGCTGTTTTTCTTCCCAGATTTCGATCGGCATCAAGGGCGAGTCAAACTCTAAAATTAACCCATAAGCACCATCCACAGCAACTTCCCGTAACCCTCGCAGCATGGGTCTTTCCTCATCTGTTGGGGCCAAGCCCAAGCGCTCCAGAGCATCATCTAAATGAGCAGTTTGGCCGTAGCGAAATCGGGTTACATCTTTGCGGACTTGATTTTGAGTATCGCTGGCCTGCTGTTCCCGCAGAGCGAGAATTTCATCAGAAGTAGGTTGGGTGAAAACTACCGGTTCGAGTTCGGCAGCTTTCAGGGCTAAACCTCCCAGCAACAGCGGAATTCCATAAAAAAAACCGGCCAGATTCAGAGTTGGTTGGTCTGTGAAGTAGGCACCGAAGCCGACTGCTGCTATAATACCGCCCACAACTAAGGCTAGGTTTGCTAAAGAAATTTGACGCAACATATTAGTGAGGTAGTTAGCTAGAATCAACAATATACTTTAATTATTATCTGTCAAGAAGTCTTGAATATAAAAAATATTCGATCGCACTCCCAGTAAAAAGTTTACAACCTACTCCCCGCACCCGAACTCTGCCACGTAAACAAATTGAGATTTTTTGACAAAAGACCTGCAAAAACTGCTAGCATCAATAAGCGCGGGAGAGGGGTGCATTCGTAATCTTGTCTCTAGCTTCAGAAAATTGTCCCGCCGACAGAAGTGGCCAACACCTATAAATATCGGTGTTCATTATGTACCGTTAGTTCCAAAAGGCGATCGAGATCACCAGTATCATCAAAGTAGAGAGAGTGGCTCGCCATCGGCCCTCTTACCCTTTCAACNNCAGGAGGCTTCGCGCCTACAGATGCGTAGCTAGTCTGTAGCTCTAAAACCAATTTGTTAAACAGCCATTTGGGAGGCAGTGCAAATTGGAAAGTACCCACCACTAACATTGTCGAAGCTCACATTACTGGCATAGCAAGGCGATTCCCGGCTTGTGCAGGGAAATAGCTAGGTACTACGCCTCTACTTACCCAACCCCGCAAGGTTGTACAGCACACATTCACAAAAACGACGGTTATGGATATGTTGCAGAGACGATGCCCCCCGTTTCCTCCCACTACCAAGCTGGGTACAGC
Organism: Microcoleaceae cyanobacterium UBA9251; assembly: GCA_003542015.1. Classification (GTDB taxonomy): domain Bacteria; phylum Cyanobacteriota; class Cyanobacteriia; order Cyanobacteriales; family Microcoleaceae; genus Microcoleus. The sequence continues at coordinate 6,042 of DPLL01000464.1, forward strand.
TACTTGTGCTGNNATCGGCCCTCTTACCCTTTCAACCAATTTTCGGACATGATTAAAGACGAAGACAAACAAACTACTGGAGCAAACAAATCGGTTCTAGAGCAGATTAACTCGCTCAAGCGCGAGGATGAAAGGCTTTATAACATCTTAGCCATAGATGTCTGGGCCCTAGCCAAGACAATGGATGAATATCAACCGGGGTTTTGGGCGGCCTTTATGAAAAATCGCGAGAAAGCTCTAAAGCGATTTCTCGCGGAAATGATGAAAAACAAACCCGCAGCCACCAAACGTCCCCCTTTCCTGCGCTGAAGTTTTGGTGAAGTTTTTGAGAGGTATGTCCCTAGCTAGCAATTAAATAGACAGAATGGTACATTTGTTGACAAACTACAGGTGTACCATGTTTAAGCCTCACGAATTTGCAAAAAAGCTTGGGCTTTCAGTGAAAACCCTTCAGCGTTGGGACGCAGCGGGGAAATTACCAGCCAAACGCACCTTGTCGGGTCATCGTTTCTACACAGAAGATGACCTTTTGATAGCCAAGGGACTAAAGCCCATAGAAGCCAAAAGAAAGATAATTGTCTACTGTCGAGTTTCATCTAGCGGACAAAAGCCAGAACTAAAAAATCAGGTACTTGCAATGGAAGCTTTCTGCCTAGGTAGAGGGTTAGCTGTCGATGACTGGGTATCGGAAATTGGCGGCGGACTAAACTTTAAAAGGAAGAAGTTTTTAACAATTATGTTGTCAATGCTGAAGGGTGAAATATCAACAATAGTAGTTGCACACAAAGATAGAATGTGTCGATTTGCATTTGAGTTTATCCAAGAGCTTGCTACGTCAGTAGGCTGTGAAATTGTAGTCGCCAATCAGGAGTCATTGTCTCCTCAACAGGAATTAGTAGAAGATTTAATGGCGATAATCCACTGTTTCTCCAGCCGCCTGTACGGTCAGAATTACTCCAAGGAAATCCAAGAGCATCTCAAAAATGCTATTGATCAACCTGTACAATGTCTGTCAGAATTGAGTAACAAAGAAATACAGTGTTGAGGTCGAACAATGCTTTTGTCCATCAAAACAAAGCTAAAGCTAAACAAGAATCAGGCAACAATAATGAGCAAACACGCTGGAATAGCTCGGTTTACTTATAATTGGGTATTGGCTACTTGGAGTGAACTTTACAAAGATGGACTCAAGCCCAATAAATACCTGCTCAAGAAATTCTTTAACCATGTAAAACCTGAGTTCACATGGATTAAGGAAACAGGAATCTGCCAAAAAATAACTCAATATGCCTTTGACAATCTTGGAGAGTCTTTCTCTAGGTTTTTCTCAAAAAAAGGTGGATATCCCAAATTTAAAAATAAGGGGCATCACGACTCTTTCACAATTGATGCAGGCGGTAAACCAATCCCTGTGGGTGGTACGTCCATAAAGCTACCAACAAT
>DPLL01000027.1 GCA_003542015.1 Microcoleaceae cyanobacterium UBA9251
TTTGCGTAAGTCCTGTTTTTTTTTAACCGCAGATGAACGCGGATATCTGTATTTATTAGTTCTGGACGCACGGGTGGTCAGAAACCGGGTTTTTTGCGAGAATACTTGGTTACAGCCCGCAGATTCGGGAAAAAACCCGGTTTCTTTGGTCTTAATGTGTCCAGGACTATTTATCTGTGTTCACCATGAGGTAAGTAATGAAATGTTAAATTTGCTAATTGAGCCTTTAAAATTTGAGTTTATGCGAAATGCGATCGCGATCGGCATTTTGCTAGGAATTCTCTGCGCTGTTGTCGGCTCCTATTTAATTGTACAACAAATGGGCATGATGGTTGACATGATTGCCCATTCGGTGTTAGCAGGATTACCTGTTGCTTTTGCTTTGGGTTTCAATATCTCGATCGGCGCTTTTATATCGGGGATGATCAGTGCTGTAATTATGGCGTGGATTCAGTCGCAATCGCGCCTAAAAATAGATGCAGTTATGGCATTGATTTTATCTACTTTTTTAGCAATTAGCATCACACTGATTAGTCTGTTGCGGACAACAAAGTTAGACCTTGACGGGTTTTTGTTTGGCAATATTTTGTCAGTTGCACCTGCTGACGTGCAGCAGACTTTTGTCACAACTTTGATCATTTTGGCGGCGGTTAAAGTCTTTTACAAAGAATTGTTATTTTATACTTTTGACCCCCTGGGAGCGCAAGCGAGCGGTTTGCCTGTAAACTGGATTTATTTGGGGATGATTTCGGCGATTACGCTGACTATTGTCGCGAGTTTGCAAACGGTGGGGGCGCTGTTAGTTATTTCGCTGTTAATCGGGCCGGGAATTACTGCGTATTTGTTGGTGAAAGAGTTACATTTAATGATGGGATTAGGAGCATTAATCGGGATGACAGCTAGCGTGACTGGTATGTATCTCAGCTATTATTTTAATATGCCCTCTGGTGCGGCGATCGTATTAGTTGTTTTTGGGTTATTCTTACTAGCTTTTTTGTTAAGTCCCAGTCAAGGAATTTTGACGAGACAGAAAAGATAGTAAGTCCATCGATTTGAGATTTGAGATTTAAAAATTACTCACTCTTGAGCATCTGAAGCCCATCTAAATTTTACAGTCAAGTTNNGTTCTTTACACTACTTACTTAGCTTGACAATAGGTTTCATAAACCCCGTCAAGCAGTAAGTTGAAAGCAAAAGTTGCTTTTTCTGCTGCTAACAACGCTTCCTGTTTTTGTTCATCAGTTTGGCAAATTTGTAACAGGGCCTCGCGGGTTGCTTGAGAGTGCCACTCATCGGCTTTTTCGTGTACTTTAAAGAAGGACAAAGCCGATTCTGAATCTATGCCGTAAAATTCCTTAAGGCCTGCTATTTTGGTTGTAGACACTTCAGGTATTTGCGCTTCGTAAGCGTAAAGTGCCGCTAAACCTGTGGCGGGGGATTCGCTGCGCGCTAAGTCTTTGAGAATCCGCACAGATTCCCTGGTTTTTTCTAAGTGTTCGCGCCCCAGAACAGCGTTTCTGTCTAAACCCAAACCTTCCGCAAACCGCAGCCACAATTCCGGGTGATTAGCGGCACCTCGTTCTTCTTCTATCAGGTTTTCGAGGAGCATTTGGCGAATTTTGATGTCGTCGCAGGATGCGTGGGTAGCGCTGACGTAGGTGGGGAAGTTGTGGACTTGCAGGTAGTATTCCTGGGCGTACTCTTGCAGCATTGCGAGGTCGAGCTTTCCTTCGTTCCACATTTGGTAGAACGGGTGTTTCAGCAGGTGGTGCTGATCGAGAATGGCGTTGAGCTGTTCGAGGAATTTTTGTTCTGTCATAGTTCTCGATCGAGTTTGATGATTGTTCGGCTACTAAAATCTTATAGTAATTTGGAATTTTGTAAACAGCGAGTTTTCAATTTTAGGACTTACGCACAGACTCTACTCGTAGGGTACGCAACGCGCACCTTACTAAGCTGAGGCGCATCTAAATTTTAGAGTAGCAGATTTGCTCTCACTCTTTTTGGGGAGCTAGTTTACGGATGCTAGACGGTACTGGGGAAAAATTCAAATATTCATCATTTCCCTCCTCCAGAACTGGGGATGTGGATAATTTAGGCTTTCGGCGTTTGATGACGTGATTCGCAACTGTGCCCACGCAAGGAATGCCAAAATTTTCTAATTGACTGAAAACTTTTTTGACTACCGAATACTTGACCTTACGAACGGCCACAGTTAACAATATTCCATCGGTGCGTGCTGCTAAAAAATTAGCATCTTTACAGTCAACAAGTGGGGGCGTATCGTAAATAACCAAGTCAAACATTGCGTGTAATTCTTCCATTAAATCCCTCATCTGAGATGAGGCAAGTCGTCTAGAAGTACCAGGCTTCGGAACGCCCGCAGTTAATACAAAAAGATGGTCTGCTAAAGGCGATCGCTGGATAATTTCCTTGGGTTCTGTTTCCTTGTCAAGTAGGTTACTCAATCCCTTAAAGTTCGGCACTCCCAACAGCAAGTGCAGACTGGGATCATGCAAATCCGCGTCTACTAGGAGCACTCGCTGACCGGCCATTGCTGCTAGGTGAGCTAAGTTTAAAGCTATTGTGGATTTGCCTTCGCCAACAGTCGCCGAAGCAACCGCCAAAGAGCCGATCGGTCGATTTGAAGAAAGAAAGCGGATGTTAGTATAAAGAGAATCAAAAGCTTCTATAAATTCCTTAGCATTTTTCTGCTGCTCCTTAGCATTTTTCTGCTGCTGCTTTTTTCCTTCCAGCGCAGCATAGGCGTTAGCAATAGAAGGGGGCAATTCTTTAGCATTTTTGTTAAGAGGAATTACTCCCAACAAAGGCACATCAAAGCCATCTTTAACGTCGTCCGCACAGTAGAAAATATTACGGAACTTTTCGATGACGATCGCCAGCCCCAGACCCAACACTAGGCCCCCGACAACAGCCATCATTATTTTGTTTGTATTTTTAGACGCAACAGGAATCAGGTTTCCCTTAAGGTCCCGCGGTATCTGGGGTTCAGAAATTATTTCCCAAGGTACTTGGCTTTGAGCAGCTTGTACCCGCAGCGTTTCCCGTTGAGTCAAAAGTTGGTCGCGCGTGCGGGCAGCTATATCTAACTGCTGTTGCAGTTCGTTGTAGCGTCGCGCTACGCTGGGAAATTCTCTTGCTTGTCGGTTCAGGTCGTTTTTAGTCTGTAGCACCGCCTGACTGCGAGCCTCTAAAACCTGAACTTGGTTAGCAGTATCAACTAATTGTTTAATCAGGCCGAGCCGAATCGAGTTTTGAAAATTCTGAACTTTAGCATTCGCTTGTGTGCCTACTAAATTTTGACCCAAAATTCGCTCAGTTTGCTTGTTTAGTAACGCGATTAAATTTGCCCGCTTGCGTTCTAAAGCTTCCACTATCGGGTTAGCAGATTTAAAGCGAGCTGTTTCTACAGCAATCTGGCCTTCGACTTCCTTAACCTTTGTCAGCAACTCTTTGTATTGAGGTTCTTCACTTAAAGCCGACGCAGCAATAGCTTCATTGGGCGTAAAATCCAATTGTTTTTGCAAGTTAGCATAAAGCGTCTTCTGCTCCTGTAGCAGCCTTTGGGTTTCTAACTCTAAGGTTTCTATAGTGCGAACTTGCACGATCAATTGCGCGCCTTGTTCTTTAGGATCGGTGATTTTTTGCTGCTGTTGTATAATCTGCAACTCTGACTTCAAGTCATTGACGCGCTTGTTGAGTCCGGGAAGCTGGTCTTCAATAAATTTAACACCTTCACCAATGCGACTTTTGCGTTCGTCAAGGCTGTACTTTAAATATTTCTTTTTAGTTTCTTGTAAAACCAACACAATTAATTTAGGATCCGTCCCCATGTAGTGAACTTCTAAGATTTTAGTTCTATCCAGTTCAGTCGCTCCTTGGCGCCACATGAGTAATCCTTGTTTAAGAATCTCCTCAGTAAATTTTGGCTCTCGTTTTTGGACTTGTTTAGCAATAGCCGACATCATCTGAGGACTGCGGAGAATTTCAAGCTGAGTTGGGTAGTCCAGGCTGAAAAAATCTCGACTTGGCACTCCCCCTTCGCGATTGGCGAGGGCCGAGGGGTCGGCAATTCTCGCCTCGGTGGTGACGGGTTCCACTAGCATCCGAAAATCACCTTGATAGGTTTTCTTGCCACCTTTGATCTGATAGTATACTCCACCGCCGGCTAGACCTATAATGCTTACAATGATTAGGGCTTGTCGCTGAAAAGTCCTCAACAGCGGACGCACATTCAGTCCTTTTGAAGGCGGGCCGTTTGACTCGTCTGCCTCCTCGGCAGGGAATTGCTGCACTTGTCTGCTCTGGTTGCTAATTGGTACAATATGAGCGTCCTGTTCTGTTTCCATGTTGACCTCTTTTTGACAGTTTGCTAAAATCCGCTCTCTTCTGGGATGCTTCTGATTGACACTTTCACCCTTAGTTTAACAATATCACAGGAGATTCTGGGTTGGTCGATTCAAGTTATTTTTAATAGTATTTAATAATTATACACCTACTCAATTATTATTTTATGAGGATTTGTAAGTTGTTCTTCTGCTTGTATAAGATTATACAACATCGTTGAAGTGCGAGGCTATCCACCCGTTAGCGAACAGTTTTATACATATATTTAAACATATTTCTACAGCGATTGACATCGGTCTTTATTAATAGACTAGACTGAGTTCTAAATAAAAATAAAATCAATTTTTGATCGAAATTGATACCCTCTTTTAGCGATCAACTTTTTCCCCGGATCTGCTACGCATATACAGCGGAAACCGCTGTTATGAGGTACACCCACTTATCCTTCAATCCTCCTAGGGACACTCCAAGAGCCGTGTCCCTACCGTGTTTCATAACAGCGGGAACTGCTGTAAATTTCTGGCGCACGGGCGATCGGGTCGGGAGCGGGAAGGGGGGGGGAGGATTTGACACTTTTTCCACGGATGTGAAAGATGAAGAGAGAAATGCGCGACAGCTTAGCTGCACGGCTGCTTGAATTTATAGATGGGATTTGGTCATAATTATATCACAAACTACTCTCAATCGTTAGTAAATGACAGAAAACTTAATATATCAAAATTAAATCTTTGACTGCGTACAAAAATCTCAAATTATTCGGCGTTACGATTTATACCAACTTTGACAGAATATACCGCCACTAATGACAGATTGCTAGCTCTGGTAGATTAGGCTCAAAAAAGAGCGATTTTGTCCCATTCAGAAGTTCCCTGCTGTTGAAAGAGAGCGATTTTTTGTTCCCCTGTTTTGTCTCCTCAGTTAGGGTGACTTAAGGGCAGATCAAAGATAATTAGCCAAATGGCTAATGATTTATTGGCTAATTGGCCCAATCAGTAAGTCGCTAATTTTACTATACTAGAGTTAATCAGGCTTTAGTCAGGCTTCAGTATATATATTGTCATCAGGGAATTGGGTTTGAAACCCCGTCCTTCTAGGACGGCTTTATATGAATTTTTGTTTACAGAGGCCACTTCACACCGGAGGTGTTAGACTGCGAAGGTAACACGCTTGGGTGAGTATGGCACTAAAAGCCTTCAGCTATCGATTCTACCCAACCCCAGAACAAGAGAGCTTGTTGCGGCGCACCTTGGGCTGTACCCGCCTGGTTTACAACCGTGCGTTAGCCGCTAGAACCGAGGCCAGGTACAAAGACCTGAAGCGAGTAGGATACGCTGAAACTGCTTCAATGCTAACCGAAGGTCAGAAAACAGAAGAACTAGATTTCCTCAATCAAGTTAGCTGCGTGCCATTGCAGCAATGCTTGCGACATTTGCAAACTGCTTACACAATTTTTTTTGATGGGCGGGCAAAATACCCCAACTTTAAGAAAAAACGCAATGGTGGTAGTGCGGAGTTCACAAAATCTGCTTTTAGGTTTAAAAACGGACAGATATACTTAGCAAAGTGCCTTGACCCCTTACATATTCGCTGGAGTCGAACACTGCCTATCGGTGCAGTACCATCAACCTTAAGCGTGAAGCTTGCACCATCTGGTAGGTGGTCAATATCCCTGCTAGTAGATGTTGAAATCAAGCTATTACCAAAGTCAAGCAATCAGGTTGGTATTGACTTGGGAATTACAAGTTTACTCACTCTGAGCACTGGTGGAAAGATTGCCAATCCCAAAGGATTCAAGGCAAAGTATCGAAAGCTCACGAAAGCGCAGAAATCTTTAAGCCGAAAGCAAAAAGGGTCTAACAACCGTCACAAAGCACGGCTTAAAGTAGCGAGAGTGCATCAAGAAATCACTGATGCCAGAAAAGATCACCTTCACAAACTAACCACTCAACTGGTGCGCGAAAACTTGCGCCATCGCCCTGGAGGACTTAGCTGTGAAAAACCTGGTGAAAAATCGGAAACTAGCTATTGCCATAAGTGATGCAAGTTGGGGTAAAATAGTCAGGCAACTTGCTTACAAATGCCAGTGGTACGGTCGAGAAATGGTCAAAATTGACCGTTGGTTTCCCAGCTCTAAAAGATGCGGAAACTGCGGGCATATAGTTGAAAAAATGCCGTTAAATGTTAGGGAATGGGACTGTCCAAAATGCGGGGTACACCATGACCGAGATTTGAATGCGGCGCAGAATATTTTGGCGACAGGGCTTGCCGTTGCAGTCTGTGGAGCGACCGTAAGACCCGAACAGAGTAAATCTGTTAAGGCTGGTGCGAAACCCCGTAAGGGACAGAAGCAGAAACCTAAATCGTGAGGTTTGGGAGTCCCTGTGCGTTTACGCCTGGGTGGATGTCAACTGTTATCTAAGTATCATGCTCAAAATTTTGGTAATTGAGGACGACGAATTAATCCGGGAAACTCTGCTGCAACTCCTGGAATCTCACAGCTATCGGGTCATTGTGGCTCAAAACGGTCGAGTAGGGGTGCAGATGGCACTCTCGGAGATTCCCGATTTAATTTTGTGCGACGTGCAGATGCCGGAACAGGACGGTTATGAGGTGTTACGGACACTGCGGCAAAACTCCCTAGCTGCAACAATTCCATTTATTTTTCTCACGGCTCAAGGTGGGAAAACGGATTTTCGCCGGGGGATGGAATTGGGTGCTGACGATTACCTGACGAAGCCGTTTACTAAGGCAGAATTGCTGGGAGCGATCGCCTCTCGCCTCTCGAAACGGCAAACTATTACTCAACCGCTGACTGTCGCACTCCAGCAAGCAGAAGCCAGACTTAAGGATTTAGCGAACGACTCGACAATTACGAACGCTGTCTCCCCTGAAAAGTTAGCCTTGGAAGCTTTGCTGCGTCGCGCTTTGGCACAAGGTGAGTTTCAGGTATACTATCAGCCACAGGTGGATATTGCTACCGGAAAAATCATCGGGGCCGAAGCTTTGGTGCGCTGGCAAAATCCCGATCGAGGGATAATTTCTCCAGCGGAATTTATTCCCTTAGCAGAAGAAACAGGGTTGATTATTCCGATTGGCGAGTGGGTGCTGCTTTCAGCTTGCGCTCAAACCGCTAGTTGGCTGGCTGCTGGGTTTTCGCCGTTTAAGATCTCAGTAAATTTGTCGGCCCGGCAGTTGTCCGANNTAGAAATGACTGAAAGCGCTGTGGTGGAAAATGCTACTGTCGCAGGCGCTACTTTAAATGAACTTAAAGCTCTAGGAATTCGGATTGCTGTTGACGACTTCGGTACTGGTTATGCTACTTTAGGGTATCTCAAGCAATTTGCTTTTGATAGTTTAAAAATCGATCAAATTTTTGTTCGCAAAGCTAACGAAGATGCTCAAAATGCTGCTATCACTACTGCGGTAATTTTACTGGGGCACAGTTTGAATATGACAGTAATTGCTGAGGGGGTAGAAACAGAAGCGGAATTAGCTTTTTTGAGGGATCAACAGTGCGATATCATGCAGGGGTATCTGTTCAGCCGTCCCGAACCAGCACCAATATTTGAAAGTTTGTTAGTTGCAATTGACACTCCCCGGTCTAAAGACACGGGGATTCTTAAGGACAAACTTTGGGGGATGAATCCACCCAAAGTTTAATTCTCAAAGGA
>DPLL01000463.1 GCA_003542015.1 Microcoleaceae cyanobacterium UBA9251
AAAGAAACCGGGTTTCTGGGAATGTCCCCTAAAAACAACAGTATTAAACTCTCATTATATCACAAATTGTAAATTTTTTGCAAACTAAACAACTCTATGGTATACTAGAAGATTGTGAATATTAATCAAAAGTAAAGTAACCAGCCCGGAGAAATCAAAATGACACAGCAAACCCTGCACGGAACCAGCCGCAAAAGAAAAAGAACATCCGGTTTTCGCGCCAGAATGCGGACCGCCACCGGTCGATTAGTCATCAAAGCCCGCCGCAGCAAAGGTCGCCATCGCCTCGCAGTCTAGCACTGCATGAAGCGTTGAGGGGCTATCCCGATCGCAGCCACTATGTTGCCCGATACAAACCGACTCAAGCACCGAAAAGACTTCAGCGCCGTCTACCGCAAAGGAATGCGCCGCAACTCCGCTCATCTAAGTTTAAGAGCTCTGCGTAAACCAAAAAGCGCTTGCTTAACCAAACCGACAGCGGAAAAATCCTTGCAGCCCACTCGCACAGGCATTTCTATCAGCCTGAAAGTCAGCAAGCGCGCCGTAGTCCGCAACCGGATCAAGCGCCAGATTCGGGCTGCTTTGCGACAGCTATTGCCCAGATTAAAATTCGGGTGGGATTTAATAATTGTGGTGCGACCGACCGCACAAGAGTGCAATTATGCAGAATTTCTGCAAGAATTAGAGCAGTTGTTGGTAGAAGCCGAGGTACTAGATGGGAATTCGAGAGGATGTATTTTATGAAGGCGGGCCCGCGCCCGGTGACTTGATCATTAACTTACTCCTGGGGCTGACTGTGGTGGGAATTCCCCTCGCAGTGGGAGCAATTGTCCGGGCTCTGTGGCTGCGTTACCGGATCACCAGTCGCCGAGTGTCCATAACTAGCGGTTGGATGGGGCGCGATCGCACCGATGTGATCTACTCAGACATAGCAAAAATCGTAACAGTACCACGCGGTTTTGGCAGTTACGGAGACATGGTGATCACCCTGAAAAGTGGCAGTCGCTTGGAACTCAGAGCCATTCCGAGATTCCGAGAAATGTACGACTACATTAACGAAAAACTGCCCGCAGCAGCTCAAAAAGCAAATGCTGCCAAGAATAAATAATAGCTTCGCCCTCAAATCACGGTGAAGTTAGTGCGAGTATTGGCAAATCCCCGATCAAAAACCCGAAGAGCGGGCAGTCGATCGAGAGGGCAATGTCCTAAGATAGAGACAAAAGTCTAAAAGTTGAGACAGCCCCTATCCAGCGGTGGCCAATAGTTCTCAACAGTAAACACAGAGCACCTAAATTAACTCAAAGCGAATGGATTTTGGTATCTCGTTTCTTTCCAATAACTTAATGCTGCCGATCCTAGATTTTTTCTACGGTATCGTGCCCAGCTACGGTTTAGCGATCGTAGCTCTAACCCTCGTGATTCGCTTTGCTCTTTATCCTCTCAATGCAGGCTCTCTCCGCAATATGCGGCGCATGAAAGTAGCGCAGCCGTTGATGAAAGAGCGAGTAGATCAAATTCAAAAACTCTACAAAGACAATCCTGCCAAACAGCAGGAGGAAATGAGCAAGGTATACAAAGAATTCGGTAATCCTCTAGCAGGATGCTTCCCATTAGTGCTGCAAATGCCAGTGCTGTTTGCGCTGTTTGCAACGCTCAGGGGTTCGCCGTTTTCGGACATAAATTACAGCGTTAACGTCCAAGTCTTGCCCCAAGAAAAAATCGAAACAGTTCAACCGCAAGCCTTTGCTACGCCACCCCAAAATATTTACGTCACAGGTACTTTTCACGCTCCAATTATTGGCGTAATTCCAGGCGGCGACAAACTCGCAGTCGGCGACAAAAGCAAGATTGAATTTCAAACCCCAGAGGGCAAACCTCTCAACGCCGTAGCGACAGAAAATAAGAGCGAAATAGACTTTGCGCCCCGGTGGAAAGTCATCAAAGGTGAAGAACTTGTACAAGTAGATGAACAGGGCAATATCACAGCCTTAGCACCCGGTGAAGCCACAGTTCAAGGCACAATCCCCGGATTAGCTACTAAGAAAGGATTCCTGTTTATAGAAGCCCTAGGCCGCGTTGGTGCGATCGACCCAGACGGTACAATCCACTGGGATATTTTGGTCATGATCCTCGGCTTTGGTATTAGTTTGTACATCAACCAAACCCTTTCGGGACAAGCACAAGGGCCAAACGACAATCCCCAGCAGGCGACAGTCAACAAACTAACGCCAGTCATATTTTCCGGGATGTTTTTGTTCTTCCCCCTGCCCGCAGGCGTGTTGATGTATATGCTGATTGCTAACATCTTCCAAACAGTTCAGTCGTTCATTTTGTCGCGAGAACCGCTCCCCGACAACTTGCAAAAAATAGTGGACGAAGCAGAGGCGAAAACCAAAAAAGAGCAGGGATTAGATTCACTTCCCTTTGAACCCGGTCGTTCTAAGAAAAAGGCTTGATGTCAATATGAAAGACAGTCAAATGCAGCGCGGACAGCAATGGTTAGAAGAACTGCTACAACTGTCCGCAATTCCCTCAACGGTAGTATGCCAAAAGCAAGAAGATTGCTTTTGGATGACAATAGATGAAAGCAATCTGACTCCCGAACAAATTGCAATTTTGGTAGGCCCAAATGGTAATGTACTAGATGCCATTCAGTACCTCTGCAACACGGTTCTGAATATAGGTCACGAACCAGATGAGCCGATTGCTTACACAGTTGAACTCAATGGCTATCGAATTCGTCGCCAAGAAGAACTGCGCTCAATGGCACAATACGCAGCAGAGCAAGCCCGCACAACAGGAGTTGAAGTTGAAATCAAATCCTTATCTTCGGCAGAAAGGCGTCAAATACACAACTTTTTGAGCGAATGTGAGGATATAGAAACTTACAGTCAAGGACAGGATGCCGATCGCAGGTTGGTAGTGCGGCTGCGTTGACGGTGGAAAGGAGCGAGGAAAAAAAAGAAAAAAGGATAAAGGAGAAAGGATTAAGTGAAAAATTAGCTTGTCCTTTTGAATTTTACCTTTTACTTTGAGAACAGGAGGGCGAAAGATTAATATGGAGACAATTTATATCCCTCATCTACTCCACAAATCAGAGCGGAAAGAGGCGATCGAATTTGAAGAATTTATACCCGATTTAGAAACTCTCACTCCGGTGCGAGGTAGCTTGGAAGTTACACACCAAGGAAATTATCTGGAGGTGAAAGGGAAAGCAGAAACCATTGTCACCCTCACCTGTCACAGATGCCTGAAACAGTACAATCACCGCTTGAGACTCAAATCATCGGAATTAATCTGGCTAGATGAAGCAGTCACTCAGCCCGATTCAAGATCGGGAGAAATAGAAGTTGATTTAGAAGATTTGGTGGAAACTTTGCCACCTAACGGTCACTTTGAACCAAGAGACTGGATCTACGATCAATTATGTCTGGAAGTGCCCCACAAACAGATCTGCGATCCTAAATGTGCGGGAATCATTTTAAATGATGATGCTCCAAATACAGAAAGCTCAGAAACTATATCTGATAGTCGTTGGGCATCTCTGAAGTCACTTAAACAACAATTGCCTTAGTCGTTTGATTAATGACTACTGACTACAGACTAATGACTAATTTTAGTGATGAATTTGAACTGCTGTTGCGATCGCGCTACCCCCTAATCTACATTCCCACAAGGGAGGAAGAACGGGTAGAAGTGGCGATCGCCCACAGTGCCAAAAAACAAGGCGATCGCGCTGTCTACATCTGGGATTTTGTTGACGGCTACCAAGGAAATCCCAACGATGCAGGTTTTGGCAAACGCAACCCCTTACAAGCTTTGGAATTTATCGAAAAGTTGCCCGCAACCGCGCCGGCAATCTTTATTCTGCGGGATTTTCAGCGGTTTTTAGAAGATGTGGCAATTTCCCGCCAACTGCGGAATTTGGCGAGACGCCTCAAATCTCAACCCAAAAATATTGTCATCGTATCTCCGATCGTTTCGATCCCCGAAGACCTCAGCGAAGCGATCGCTGTCTTGGAGTTTCCCTTGCCTGCGGCGGCAGAAATCAAAATTGTGGTGGAAAAGCTGTTAGGGGCTATCGGACAGGCGATAGAAGGGCGTTTGGTGGATGAAATGGTGCGCTCCTGTCAAGGGTTGTCGATCGAACGAATTCGGCGAGTTCTAGCAAAGGCGATCGCCACCAGAGGCGAACTCCATGCTGACGACGCAGAACTGATTTTAGAAGAAAAACGCCAAACTATCCGCCAAACTCAAATTCTGGATTTTTACCCAGCCCGCGAAAATATCTCCGATATCGGCGGTTTGGACAATCTCAAAGAATGGCTGCTGCGGCGTGGTGGTGCTTTTTCCGATCGGGCTCGCCAATACGGTTTACCACATCCCAGAGGTTTGTTGTTAGTCGGAATTCAAGGAACCGGAAAATCCTTAACCGCAAAGGCGATCGCCCACCACTGGCATTTACCCCTACTGCGTTTAGATGTCGGGCGTCTGTTTGCTGGATTAGTCGGGGAATCTGAATCCCGCACCAGACAAATGATTCAGCTAGCGGAAGCTTTAGCGCCTTGCGTGCTGTGGATTGATGAAATTGACAAGGCTTTTGCGGGATTCGATGGTAGAGGCGATTCGGGGACAACTAGCCGGGTGTTTGGGACTTTTATAACTTGGCTGGCCGAAAAAACTTCCCCTGTATTTGTAGTTGCAACCGCCAACAATATACAGTCTTTGCCGCCAGAAATGCTCAGAAAAGGTAGGTTTGACGAAATATTTTTTGTGGGTTTACCCAGTCAGGAGGAACGGCGGGCGATTTTTGAGGTACATTTGTTGCGGTTGCGATCGCACAGCATCAAAAATTACGATGTAAAGCGTTTGGCTTACGAAACTCCTGATTTTTCCGGGGCAGAAATCGAGCAAACCTTGATCGAGGCGATGCACATTGGGTTTAGCCAGAATCGAGATTTCACCACCGATGATATTTTAGAATCAGCTAGTCAAATGGTACCCTTGGCAAGAACTGCTCAAGAACAAATCCAGTTTCTCCAAGATTGGGCTGCTGCGGGGAAAGCTCGTCTTGCTTCTCGATACGGCAGTTTAAGTCCCCGCATTCAGGGATAGACTTTTGAAGTCAGTAGTCATATCGATTCCGGTTGCACTCAGCAATGATTGTTTCGCCTTCTTCCTTCAATTGTCAATTAATTAATTGCGGTTTATGAGCAGTTTATATAGTGTATTCAAATTTTTAGTTGGTTTTCTCTTAGCGATCGTGCTGATGGCGGGTGCTAGCGTGGCTGCTGCACTTTACTTTGCTGCGAAGTTAACTACATTACCTGAAAGACCTGTTTTTCCTAACGACAAAACAGCAGTTCAGATTGCCGGCGCCAAGCCACAGTCAACAGTGAAAGCTAGCCCTGTTTCTGACTCTAGCGACAGCCCCTCCCCCAAACCGCTGGAACCGGGAGCCTACAGAGCTCTAGTTACTCAGCCGATCGGCTTGATTCTCCGGGATACTGGTAGCCGAGACTCGAACCGCATTGGCGGTGTTGCTTACAAGGAAAAAGTGGTGGTTTTGGAAGATTCGCCAGACAAAGAATGGCAGCGAATTCGGGTTGAGGATGGCAATCGCGAAGGTTGGGTGAAGGGCGGCAATACTGAAAAAGTCGAGGGGGAATAAGAGAGGGAGATGGGCAGAGGGCAGGGCTGTTTCATTCTCAGGAAAACAAGGGTTTTGTAGGGGTAGTGCGACCCCTACTCCCCGTGCCTACCCCCGCCACCAACGATCGAATGCGCGTTTGGGACCCAAGGGCCGGCACGGGGGCACGGCCCCTACAAAGAATGAAACCGCCCTGGGGCAGAGGGGGAGATGGGGAGACGAAAGGAAATATAGTTAAATTCATCCCTATATTGGTGTCCAAATCCATGTACTGCCCTTCTTCCTACTTCCTTCTTGCTATATATAGCGTGCTTCCGCCAGTCCTGTTTCAACCCGAGAGACTCGCCCTAAAACAAAAGTGAATGCAGGAAGTCGAATTTGTATGCCACCTTCAACAACATGGAATTCTGCACCAGACGTAGCAATCAGCACATCAACTCCGCAGAACTCACCAGACCAATTCGGGATCTGTAAAGCTTTCTCAAATACTGGTTTTGATCCAAGGTTCATAGCCACAAATAGTGGCAGATCAAAAGCCGGATCGTGAATGAGTACACACCACAAACCATTATTCCTAGAGCATAATAAAGTGCGGACTCCATCATGAATGAGTTTGTTCTGAAATCTAATTTCAGCCAACTGTCGAATCAATACAAAGGTTGGGTGGGTTTTGCTGTAGGGAGCGAAAACCTTTCGGTTAATCGGACCAAACTGCCAAGCACATACAGGGTTATCAAATATGTCTTCCCGCACGTAGCAATCATGGCCAATCCACTCTCCTGTATCCTCTCGTTGATGCTTCCCTAGTGCTCCACAAAACTCCTGCTCCGTTCCTTGATAGATAGAAGGTATTTGAGGTCCTAAAATCAAGCAGGCTAGAGCAAAGTGGAGACGGACTCGAGCATCGTCTTGGTGTGATAGACGACTCAAAAATTCATGAAAAATTCTAGTTGTGTCTTGGTTTTCCAAGAACATAATATTGTTCCTCCAACCAGCATGATAAGCCTGTGATGGAGCAAGAAAACCACAAAAATACTCTGCTAAACCCCCTAACCAATTGCCATTGCCAAGAGAGTGCTTGACGTTATAATACGTTGGGTAGTCTATCTGATTAGAAAATTTTGCACCATTGTATGCAGTTAATTCTTCGTGAGTGCTTCCAGCGTGTTCAGCTATCTGAAGAAACTGCTTTTTTCCCAGGTAGGTAGTATACCTTGATATCTCTTCAACGCAAGGCTTCCAAAAGTCAAGACCAATATGACGTGCCGAATCGTATCGAAAGCCATCAATGTCCGTTTCCGCAATCCAATACTTAAGGTGATCGATCAGTAGATTTTGAACGTAGCTCGTCTCTGTTCGCCAATCTTCCAGGAAGCCAAATAGTCTTTGATTCACCATATCGGTGTATTCAGGACCATGAAAAAGTGCAGTGTTCTGTACTTCTACTGGAAAGGGCATCACTGCGGTGTCATCGCTTTGAAAGTATTTGAACTCGCCTCCGATCTGACCCCCATACTGTTCCCAATGAATGCTATCTGCGATGTGATTGTTAACGACGTCTAAAATCACAGCGATGTCAGCTTCATGAGCTTTAGCAACAAGCTCACGCAGACACATGAGTGTACCCAGACGTGGATCAACCATCAACAGGTGGATGGGATGATAGCCGTGGTAGCCGTCAGCAGCGTTGACATAAACAGGGCTAAGGATAATTGCTCTTATTCCCAATGACTGCAAGTATTCTATTTGTTCAATTACGCCACGAATTGTTCCACCATGACTGGAATATGCACAAGAGGGATCGTAATTGACAGCACCTAGACCAGCGCGATTGAATGCCGAACTCCGAGCAAATCGATCGATGATTATGGAGTAAAACAGACGTGTATTCCAATCCTGCGGGCTGGCTGTCATTTTAATTTGTGGTGTTGGTCCATACACAGGCTGATTGTTCACAAATCCCAGAAACGCTGATTGGATCTCAGCCATTGACCGAGGTGCTTCATCACATACCATAAGAAAACGCGATCGCACACTTGTATGCTCCGAACCTAACATATCAACATAACCCAGTTTGTATCGATATCCTCCCCCGCTACTGATCGGTGGTAGGTTCACCGTAAACATTTTGAAGCCATTTTCTAGAATGCCTTCAGTAGATGTCGTAATTCGACCTGAATCGCAATATCCTTGTCCATCATTTAACTCATAAGCTATTTGTCCACAATGTGGATCATTAGATAAGGCGACACCAAATTTGATGCGGATTTTCTCGTCACTCCTAAACACCCAGGTCAATGGTGCAGTACCTGGTTCAAGATGTACTTCACAGTATTCCTCAAAGTAGCGCATACGGTGGCTTGAAAAATAATTTCAAATATGATACCGTTTTAAGCGCAACAAGGAACAGATTTTTTTTTCTGCTGAGTCAGCTCTGCTGGGAAGGATTGATTGCGATGATGACGATCGCCGTTAGTGTTAAGCCCCGTGTTTGTTACCTATGTTACGCAGATTCTAGCGCCACAAGTGTGGCTGGGGCGATCGTAGTTATAGATAACCTCAAAGTAGATTATGCTATCTGTGTGCAAGCTGCGATCTTTTGCGGTAGGAGCTAGAACCGAATTGCTCCCATTCACTACTAAATCATGTCACCTAGTAACCTGACCCATTAGATCAGGCATTTTGTAACTATCAACTTGGATTAAAAATGCATAACTATAATTCACAAAAAATTTACGGTTTTGATTATCTTAGAGCTATTTGCTGTATGCTGGTTGTTGCTATACATGCAGGTATACCAAGCTTATTCTTAAGCTATAAGAGCTTATATAATTTTATTGTTTATAACATAGGTGGTTTGGCTGTTCCTATCTTTTTTCAAATGTCTTTGATTTTGTTCTTTTTCAGCAGGCAAAAACAGGAAAATTATTTTAAAATAAGATTGTTTAAACTGATAAAACTTTATTTATTCTGGGGATTAATTTCTCAAATATATTTATTAGTTATCAATGAGTTTTCTTTAAGTCAGTTAATTAATTTAACTGATATTAGAAAATTTATAGTTTTTATTATGACAGACGGATACTCTAACCCATTTTATTTTTTCTTTTCTTTAATATTTTTAACTACTCTAGCTGAATTATTTGCTTCTTATATTGAGAAAATTAAAATAAACAATGAACTAATATCTTACTCGGCTTTAATACTTTCTTGTATAATTGTTTTTCTTTCGCCTTTAAGTGTGATGTTTTTTGGTAAGGAATTTGCTATTCTAGCGCAAGCCTTCAATCCTCTAAACTTTGTACCTTATGTTTTTTCCTCATTTCTCATTAAAAATGAGATCTCTAAAACTCAACTAAATAGTTTTTATTATTTTAACAAAAAAAACTTATCGATATTAATATTATTTATTGCTTTTGCTATTTTTGAATGGAAATATTTAGACTACCCGTTACTATGGGGTGGCTTTAGAGAAGATTTTTTGCCAACTAATTCTGAGGATGCTATACCAGTCTACTCTAGGCTATCTTTAGTTTTTAGTGCTTGGTTGATCACCTTAATTTCTCTAAAAGTTACATCTGAACCACATTTTATAGTCAAATTATTTTCTGATTTATCATTGGGGGTATATTGCCTACATACTTTCTTCGGAATATTGCTTTTCAGAATTTTTCCATCTCAAGCTTATGCTAAAGTTTTAATATTCTTTATTATGCTTTTATTGAGTATTGTGTTGACTAAAATTTTCAAGAGTTTCAAAATGTTTAAAGATCTTGTATAGCAACCGCCAAGGCGATTAGGATATTTCGGTCACTGAGCGCGTAGTCGAAGTGGACATTTCGACTACGCTCAATGACCAAAGCGGCTTGGCGACTGCTATATATAGCAACCGCCAAGGTGGTTAAGGCATTTATGCGATCGCTCAGGGAGCGGAGTCGAAGGGTTCAACGACCTTCTTCGCCTTGGCGACTGCTATAACTCGCCACGGTTTCCTCGAAAGAATCAACATATATTGTAGTTATTGCCAAATGACAAAGTACGCCAAAACCATTATTTTTCATTACCTTTGACTTTTTGATGTGATCGTAAATTACTGACAATGGAAAAAGGTTGTTTGCGCGACAGGCTAGAACTTTATCCAAACAACGCGAATTACGTTCTTTAATTTGGATAAAGTCGAGCTAAAGTAGATATCCGGGAACTAATAACAATCCATTTTTTTGGCAACTATGACCATATCAATTAAATGCATTTTCTTTAACGTTTCATTTTGATTGACTTGGTGTTCAAGCTCTAATATCTCAGCAACACTCTCGATGGGTTTGACTGGTAAATATAAGCGTGACTGAATTTGTGGGTATTCGATGTATGTGCCGACTTTCATAGTTTTATGAGTATAAAACTCAGAGTGATAGGCTTCCCATTTCTCGACCTTAAATAGAGGTGTAGAGGGAATTTGATAATACTCAGATTGCGGTTTGAACTCATCCCCAAATGTCTCTTTTAATTTAGGATGGAACGGTGTGGCAAGAATGGTTTGGAACAAGTCAAAGGGCATATACCGAATCCCTAGACCTTCAGAATGTCCTTTTTTACAAATATTGAAAAATTCTTCCCGTGTAATCAGCTCACGAGCCTGATCGAATTCTTTCTTAGATTGGACATGATAGAGCATGGGCGACTTGCTAGCAAAAATTACCAACGAGCCATTGGGTTTCAGAAAGTTGTAAAAGGCTGCAACACTCTCCTGGATAGTGTCTAAAGAAATATGTTCAAAAACATGAGAACAAACAATCAGATCAAAAGGCCCATATTCCATGATGGCTTTGCTTTCCATCACATCGTTGAGAAGCTGGACTTTCTCACTGTTAGGCGGTGATAAATGGATTTGTTGGAGCAATCGATGGTATTCATCGGTTTGCACAAAGTCATCATCCTTTAACTTTTCAAACAATTGTTTGTCTTCGTCGATCAAGCAGTTCGCAACCACTGAAGCGTGAGAGAATCTCCTGCGATCTGATTCGACCAAAACAATTTTTTTGGCTGACCACAGACGAGGGAGTAATCTGCCCAATCCACATCCAGCATCTAGAATAACAGCGTCAGACGCGATCAAATCTTCTAAGTTGTTATCCCAGACTTCCCGATCTCTGGCTTTCCAAGCTTCATGAGCCAAATCAGTGACCCGCTGGTAGGGGTCTATAGTGTCGTAAGTTGTGGTAGTAATTTTTTCCATAAAGTTCCTTCATGTTCCGTTTCAAAGAATTCCCTGATACCAAGCCGATCGTGTTGCGGCTGATGTTAAACAGTATACTCGCTTCACTAATCTTTAAGCCATCTAGCTCTCCGGGCTTGAATCACCTTTTGACATAATAGGTCGTAGCTGTAGGATTTGGGAATGAGTCGTGCGTTAGCGAAGCCTCCCGTAGGGAATCGCAAGGCGAACAAAAGGGACGACTTCTAATTTATGTCATAACCGCCTTGGTGGTTGCTATAGCAATCCTAAATCAGTTGTAAAAATATGTAGGGGTAGTGCTACCCCTACTCCCCGTGCCTACCCCAGCCAAGGCGGGGCAACCACGGGGGGTTTGCCCCTACAAGAATTACACAAATCATTTAGGATTGCTATATATCTGCCAAGAGTTCACTCTTGGATGACATTGGCTCCAAAACAACATCTGCGATCGCTCTCTCTTTAGTTTTACTAGGGCGATGAAATTTTTACATCCTAGCAATTTCCGGTCATACACTAGCTGAGGTTAAACAGGAAGTCTTTAATCCCACCTTGAATCACAAAGGCTTGCGTAGTACATATAGCCCTGATCCACGCAACTTTTCTCCTTGCCATGTACCAGATGCCACAGGAGGAATGAATGTGTCGCATAATATTGTGTGACGACACATAAAACCACAGTCGATCAATCGGCAATTCTCGATTGCATAGCTGATAGCATCGCGAACTTGGGGGTTGGCGGCATCGTCGATCAAAATGTACCCACCGCGCCCAAGATAAGGTATTGCGAGCATAATATCAATGAGGGCACGATCGTAGATATGGTCTCCATCAATCAAAATTAAGTCGAAAAGCCCTGACAGTCGCGCCGCTTCAATCATTGCCTCCGGCGAATTCTTACTCTCAATGTATGTAAAATTTTCACCCAAGTATTCGCGCATTGCTCGATCGAGCTTAAAGTGAGGCTCGATGCAAACGCCACGAAAATCGTCCAATCCCAAGGCGCGAATCGCCCCCAACACAATCATAGCTGAGCCACCAGCATCAGTTCCTATTTCCAAATAGCGTTTGGGTCCGAGACCGTATACAAAAGACCAGAGAAAAAGTCGCTGAGCCAGTGGCATTAGTGAGGGCGATTGCTCAACCACAAATAGCTCTTCAGGGATTGTCCACTTCGTAGTGGATTCCACTTGATGTACAATTTGTGGGGCTTTGGCTAAAATATTAGGTTGTGTTGGTAATTCTGCCGCAGGCGCTACGCTAGTAAAGTCTTGCTCTACCATATTTATCAAATCCTGCTTCATCTGTTCATCAATTGTTGTACTATCTCCGGTCGTCATTCGATTCTCCTGCCTGTAATTATGTTGAAATTTTGTGAATGCTGTAGTTATTTTAGCTGAAAACTTTAACTTTTACTCTTAACGGCTACCTATTTCTAGGTCGTCGGGTCAACTAGAGCTATTTTTCAAGTCCCCACTCTACCCCGCTTCCGGGTCTGTTGTGGGTTGTTGACTACCAAACTTATCAATTGTCTCCTTCTCTACCAATGAGCTATCGGTAATTATCAATTCCTCAGTCTTTTCTATCCAAGAAAAGTAATTATACAAACTGACTGATGTAATTAAAACGAGTAGCCCTTGTATAATCATCAAAAAACCAATGCCACGCCCTTCGCCAGTTTCAACTAATCTGCCAACAGTCTTAGCCAGTGCCCCATCAGCAGATAGCATAGGTTCCAAAATGCCATCGACTAATGGGCTGGCACTGAGATTACCGAAAGCAAAGCCCAAGCCTGTCACTGTGTTGAATAATGAGAGAACACGTCCGAGAACCTTTGGGTTAACGCTATTTTGCCAAATTGCACCGTTAGTGCTTAGAACAATAGGCAAGGTAAAAAACGACAGAAAAATACCAAAGGCTATGGTAGGGATCAAGGGTTTTATGCCAGCAATTAGCAAACCTATTCCATTTAATGCCGAAAACAAAAACAGAGGAGAGACAGATTTTGTTCCTCCTCCCCAAATACTCATAACGATGCTGCCAGCAATCATTCCACACCCAGCAATTGACATCACACTCCCAAATGTCGTAGCAGAGGAAAAGGATAATATCAGCGGATTAATCAAGACAGTAGTCATTCCATTGACAAAAAAATAAATTGTCATGAATGCCAGCAGAATCAGCAAAAAAGGGCGAGATGAAATGTTTTCCCAGCCGTAAATCATATCATTGATGATATTACTTTCCTCATCTGATTTTGTATTAGTTTCAGGCTGAGGAATACGAATAAATAGTAGCGTCAACAATCCAACGACATAGGTAGAAAAATCAATCAGCAGCAAGCCTTGAAGTTGTAAATTGGAGATGAGTAAACCAGCAATGATTGGTGCTGCAAGCTGTCCTACCGCTGTGCTGAACTGAATTAAGCCATTGGCTCTCCCAATCTGCTCCCTGGGAACCATCATGGGTAAAGCAGCGGCCTTAGCAGTCAATTGAAAAGAACCGCACACTGATGTCAAAAATGCAGTCACATAGGTATGCCAGAGTTGTAGATTATCAGTTAGTAGGAGTAAGGCAAGTCCTAGTGTGACAACAGCCGCAGCTAGGTCACTGAAAACAATTATCCATTTTCGATTCCACCTGTCTACCAATGCGCCAACAAAGGGAGTGATTACTACACCTGGTAATGTTGTAAAAAATATAACTAAGCTTACTTGTGTAATGCTATGACTGTTTTGATAAACCCAGATACTTAAGCCAAATCCTGTCAGGCGATTTCCGATTTCAGACACAGACTGCCCAAGCCAGAAGAGGGCAAAATTACGGAATTCAAGAATTAGTTCAATCAGTTGTTTTACATATTGCATGATTTAATTTAATAAGTGGAAAAGCTTGTTTAAGCTGCTGAGGATCTTCTTTTCAAAAGCGGTAGGCAATAAACAAGATTTATTGCCTACCGCCAACAGCTAGGATGACGTAAATAGGTCGGTAGCACCAAGACGCGGGCTATGCGGGTAATACCTGTCCCCGATGCTGGCGATCGCTTACTTGTCTTGTTTTCTATTATATTATCTAGCTGCGTAGCAGCTTATTCTCAGCTTTGTTAACTCTGCCCCTGTTGTGACTCGGTAGATTGAGCTGATTCTGTATTCTGCTCCCTTGCCCGTGTCTCATCTGGTTTTTGGATTTGCTTGAGATGAATTTCATTCACCTGATTGATAAAGTTTTCTATTGCCATTTTTGTCATTTGTTGATGTTGGGCTTCGTCGACTACATCATAGCAACGATAAGCCGGAGTCACACCCAATATAAATTTCTCTTGTTCCGCTTCTAACAATTCCACAGTCGTGTTAGCAGAAATCCAATTCTCCTGAAAAGGAAAGGAGGTAACTATACTGGCGACTATCGAGGCGACAGCGGGACAAATTACGGGCAGCCACTTGAGCAACGTTTGACCTGGTTCCAATTTGTCTACCAATACTAAAATTGGTGTGACTCCCGATAAAATAACGGTTGCCAATTGGAAAGTATAGTAAATATTTCTCGAAGTCTCTCTAGTCTTTTTATAGTCGTCAATCAACTCCTGGCAATATCGTAAAGCCTTGACTCTCACGGGAGTTATCAGATTGTGATCTGAAGAATTATTCGGGTTCAACAGATAACTATATAATTCAGCTTTTCTTCCGAGTTCTAACTGATTAGTCAGATTCCTAGAGTTCTGAGCCAATTGTCTATTGGTCAGAAAGATAAAAATCAAGCTAGAGAGAAAAACAGCTCCCCAGATAACGACAAGTTGATTGTCTGGAAAAACTCTGGTAAGGATGCATACACCAGCAAAAGCAGCTAGGGATAAATACTCAATTATTTTCAGGAAAGATAACATTTGTGAACTTGATGAGTCGGATAAATTGTCAACATTGGAAATCTCGTTCTGGTTTTTTTGTGCAGAAGTAGTCATTACTTTGTAGTTAATTTGGCGATCGGATACAACTTTAGCATATTGGGGTTGGTACTCCACCCCTATCGAAACAGCCAGGGTAAACGAGGAAGACAGAACAGTCTAAGCGTTATCTAGTGTCTTTGCGTAAGTCCTGTATTAAGAAACATAGCTAAATTTTAAGCTTAGTTGCAAAAATGAGGGCATTGTCACCTCACCAAGAGCGAGAGTGGTAACTTTGATTACAAGATGTGAGTTTTTGAGATTCAAAGTTATCTAGGATCAAAAAATATGTACGATAAACGTCCCGATCGAGATTGGGCCACTGCTGCTGTTACTGCGGCTTTAGGAGCTGGGGTTGTCACCTCTTTTGCCGTCAGCAGAGGGCAAAATCCTCTGGTAGCTTTGGGAATTACGGTTTTTGCAGCGGGAGTAGCTTTAATTTGCGATCGGTTTGGCTTAATTTAAGGAAGCTCTCACTCTTTGACAACATACTGAATCAGCAGTACACAAAATCCCCGCCCCTCTTTGACAACATCTGCAACAAGCAAAGGCGGGGATCTCTTTGAAAACATACTATGGCTGGCGCAATAAGTAGTATTTTTAGCGACAGCCGGATAAAATATTAATCTATAAGAACCAAAAACATATCATCTTTCTGCCTCAAAGGCTAGGATGTGTTTGCAAACTTTTTTGCTGAGTCTGGCGTCTCTAGAAGCAGCGATGCTATCTTGGCTGTTACCTGTAGTTATTTTTGACTGTAAATTTTTTTAACAAAAACGGGTGCTTCGTCTAAACAGGTAAACTCAGCTTTGATAGATCCTTAGCAGCCCAAAGACCAGTTTTTGGAGTTTGCCCAGACACCCCAGCCACAATTTCACACTAAAAAGTTATGGAATCCCTTGCCTATCTCGAACTTGTTCTTGCTTCCGAAGCACCCACAGATTCTAAAATCTGTGAGGGGCTGAAGTGGAAACATCTATCCAGTCAGACTTACATCCATTTGCTGTCTCTGGCTTTAATGCTGTCGGTTTTGAGTGCAGCTAGTTCGGCTTTTGCTCAAATAGATCCAAGATACCCTAATGTGCGATCGGTTCAAGATCAATTGCGGGAGCTCGGCTATTTCAACAGAACTTCCACCGGTCAACTGGGCCCGGTGACTCAAGAAGCTCTAACCAACTTCCAGCGAGACTATCAACTGTCCCTGACTGGAAGGCCCGATCGAGATACAGTGATCGCGCTCAATAGTTTGGCGGGCCTTGACACTCAACCTTTGAGAACCTCTTTGACAAATTCTTTGACAACACACTATACAACCGATCGGGATCGGGAGTTGCATTTTGGCGATCGAGGTGCAGATGTTTCGTCTCTTCAGCGCAGGTTGCAGCAGCTAGGCTATTTCAATACACATCCAACTGGCAGTTTTCGCGAAGTTACTCTACAAGCCCTTAAAGCCTTCCAGCGAGTTAATCGACTCCGAGTGACGGGTGTTGCTGACAGCCAAACTTTAGCTTTGCTGTTTAGCCCAACAGCGCCCATTGGGCCTGTGACGATTCCTGGCAATATTTCGGGAAATGGCGCTTGTAAGGGACTCAGGTTCGGGGATAGAGGCCCAACTGTAGACTTGATTCAGCGACAGTTAAAAGTTTTGGGCTATTTTGAAGGCTCAGTAGATGGCAAGTTTAGAGAACGCACTCTCTACGCTGTGTCAAGTTTCCAGCAAGATCACAATCTTGTTTCTGACGGCTGCGCTGACACTGCTACTTTGATTGCTATAGATTCAAAGTTGAGGGCATTTGCGCCGACTCCGAGTCATTTCGATCGGCACGATCGTGAATCTAGTCGCTCCGGCTACACTCGCAGACAAGTAGTAGCCCTGCAAAGGCAGTTGGCAGAACTGGATTATTACAATGGCTCCATCGACGGTGTGTTTGACTCAGAGGTTCGAGATGCCCTGATCCGGTTTCAGGAAGACAATTCGCTACCGACAACTGGGAAGCTCGATCGCAATACTCAGGTGACATTAAAGAGAGTCCTCGCACAGAGGAGAACCCCACAAGAATTCACACTGCGGCGGGGCGATCGAATCCCTGCTGTGCCGATTAGCAGCAGTTCCAACTCTCGATCGAGCATCTTGCAGTTGCAAAGGCGATTGCAAGACCTCGGCTTTTACAATGGTCCGCTGAGTGGAGTTTTTGATGCTCCGACAGGAGCCGCCCTCGACCAAGCTCAGCGCAGTTACGGGGTCAGCAGTGACGATTTGTTCAGCCAAACTTTCTAGCAGTTGCACCGCTAGGTTTTGTTAATTGTTGTAACAATTCGTAGTTGAAATGCGAAAATAGGTGTATAATCACTGGTCTGAATCCGGGGCGTTGCCGTTTTGGGCGATCGACCTCGGACAAGACCAATTGCTAGAAACCAAAGACGGCCATCCCATTCTCAAAGCTTCGTGACAAACAGTATGAATGGTCAACTGGCAGTCTAGCAGGTGCAACCCTGACTTTTCAGCTTGCTTCATGCCAATTTTTAAGATCGAATCGTTGTTAAATTCGATCGTTCTGTTGCACTGAACGCAGACTAGGTGGTGGTGGTGGTGCGGGTAAGGCTGGTTTATTTCATAGTGTTTGTGACCTTCGGCTAGTTCGAGTTCCCGGAGAAGGCTCATCCTTGCCATTAACTTTAAAGTTCGGTAAATGGTGGACAAGCTAATGTTTTCCCCGCGATTTTTTAACAAAGTGTACAAATCCTCGGCGCTCAGGTGATTGCCTTTGGGGAGGTTCTGAAAAACGTGCAAGATGGTTTCCCGTTGGGGAGTCATCCGCCAGCCTTTGTCATTGAGTTCAGATTTAAACGAGGACGCGGTATAAAGTGCCATAGTGACCCTCTCAAGAAAGTCTGCCTATTGACAATAATACACAACGAGCGGGATATTTTTCAAATATCGGAGCTTATTGAAAAAAGGTTTAAGTAGAAGAGAAATGGAAGTCGAGAAATGGAAGTCGGAAGAACGCTCATACAGCAAGCTTTTTAGCCACCTGTATCTTACGTTTAATTAGGTGGATTTACTTACCAAAAAATCTGGTTTTTGATAATTTCTGAAGAAAGCAGAGCCCCGATTTCTTTAAGAAGTCGGGGCTCTAACAGCTATGGCATTCTGGTTGCGGCAACTTTAGCCGAGAGACTCCAGATAGTCGCGAACGCGGTTGCGACGCTTGGGCTGGCGTAGCTTTTGCAAAGCTTTAGCTTCAATTTGGCGGACTCGCTCGCGGGACAAGTCGAGAGCACGACCAATTTCTGCCAGGGAGTAGGGGTGTCCGTCACCCAAACCAAACCGCATCAGAATCACATCGCGCTCGCGGCTGGTTAAATCTGCCAGGAGTTGCTGCAAGTCGCGGTGCAGGGCTTCTCGCATCAGCATTTCTTCCGGGGAGATGGAAGGGGTTTCGAGCAAGTCGCCGAGCTCCGTATCTTTCTCGTTGCCCACTTTAGTTTCTAGGGACACAGAGCGAGGTACTCGCAGCAAGACATCCCGCACTTGGGGCGCTGTCATGTTCAACTCGATCGCAATGTCTTCGATCGTAGCTGTGCGGCCTTTTTCTTGAGAAATTTTGCGCTGGGCTTTTTTTATTTTGTTAAGTTTCTCGGTGATGTGCACCGGGAGGCGGATGGTACGGCTTTGAGTAGCTATAGCCCGCGTAATTCCCTGGCGAATCCACCAGTATGCGTAAGTGCTAAACCGATAGCCCCGAGTCGGGTCGAACTTTTCTACAGCTCGTTCCAGTCCGAGAGTACCTTCTTGTATTAAATCCAACAGTTCTAAACCGCGATTTTGATATTTTTTGGCTACTGAAACCACCAGGCGCAGGTTCGCCTTGATCATGTGGTCTTTTGCTTCGATGCCTTCTGTTTGAATTCTTTCGATCGTCTCCACCGTCATCTCTGCTATCTCGGCCCAGTGGCGTTTGCCTTCGACCATCATTCGCTTGAGTTCAGGTACGTCAGAGATACCGGCGGTGGTGGCCCAGCGTTCCAGGGAAGGTCTGTGCCCCAATTGTGCAGCCAAGCGATCGCGCACCTCGATTAAATGCACGAATCCCTGAATCTTGCCTTCCTGCTGCTCTGCGGCGGTGTTACGCAATTCCAGCAATTTGATATAGCGCTGAACTTTTTGGGCTTCGGAGACTTCCTCGTCTCGACCTAAAAGACGAACCCGACCTATTTCTTGGAGGTACAGGCGCACTAAATCTGTAGTGCGACGGCTGGCATTTTTTTGCAATTTGGCCTCATGGTCTGCATCAGAGGCCTCTGTTGCATCTTGGTCGATGAGTTCGTCCCCAGCTTCTTCAGCATCTTCATCCAACACATCATCTTGCAAGGGATTGACTCGCAGTCGTTCGTCGAATTCAGCTTCAGCGTAAAAAGAGGTGGCTGGCATAGTGATTTTCTCAGTTGCTCCGGGTGAAAAGATGCTACGCTTAGCGGTCATTTGTATTTATGATGCCCATTTTGTCAAGACGAAGCATCACCGCTATTTGTTTCTCTACTAATTTTCCTGACCTTTCTACTGTTGGCCGATCGAACTTTGGCTGCCCATCTTGTTTTAGTAACTTTCAGGAAAATGCCAAGAACTTTCTGATGTAACAGGTTGAGGCCCCGGAAAGTGCGTTGTACTTCTCTGTTTATGTAGCTAGTATAGAGAGTGACTAGCTAAAAACAAGTGACTTTCGTCAGAAGTTAAGTTAATCTTCATCACCGATCGCCTGGTTCCCGATCACTTCTCAAAATTCCTGGTTTTTTTAATAAAACTTTATAAAGAATACCCTGAAAANNGGGTTATTGACAAACCCTTTAAGAATCAAGATTTGGGTGGATTCATCCCCCAAAGTTTGTCCTTAAGCATCCCCGTGTCTTTAGACCGGGGAGTGTCAAATAACTCTCCGAGCGATCTATAAAAGCAATAAACCGTTAACCTAGGTTAGATCCCGCAGTTTAAGGGTTTATTGCTTTTTGGCGATTCCCTGGCGACGGGCTGGGGAGGTGCCAGAAAATTCAAATTAGTGGCGCGGGTAAAGTTTCATCAGTTCCCTCACCTGTTCGGCGTGATAAGAACTGCGAGTCAAGGGAGAAGCGACAACTTGCAAGAATCCCAAAGATTCGCCAAACTCTCTCCAAGCATCAAACTGTTCTGGTGGGACAAAGTTTTCCACATTCAAGTGCTTTGGAGTTGGTTGCAGGTACTGTCCAACTGTCAAAAGATCGCAGCCCACAGCCCGCAAGTCCTGCATGGCTTCCCGAACTTCCTCGTCTGTTTCTCCCAGTCCTAGCATAATGCCCGATTTGGTGTAAACCTCTGGTGCAAGTTCGCGACTGCGCCTCAATAATTCTAGGGTGCGATCGTAATTTCCTTGTGGCCGCACCTTCCGGTAAAGTCGCTTCACGGTTTCGGTGTTGTGGTTGAGTACCTCCGGCCGGGCTGCGAGAATAGTTTCTAAAGCTTGCCAGTTGCCGCACAAATCGGGAATCAAAACTTCTATAGTTGTATCGGGCATCGCCGATCGCACCGCTTGAATGCACTGCACGAACTGGGATGCACCCCCATCGGGCAAATCGTCACGATTGACCGAGGTAATCACGACATGGTTGAGTTTGAGGCGCTTCACTGCTTGCGCCAATCTTTCCGGTTCCGTCGGATCTAGAGGTTGAGGCTTTTTCTCAAAGTCAATGTCGCAGTAAGGACAGGCGCGGGTACAGGCTGGGCCCATAATTAAAAATGTGGCAGTACCTGCATTGAAGCACTCGCCGATGTTGGGACAGGATGCCTCTTCGCAAACCGTATTCAGGGCTAAATCCCGCAAAATTTCTTTGACGTTGCCGACGCGCTCCCACTGGGGGGCTTTGACTCGCAACCACTGTGGCTTAACTGTCACGCCTGTCTCCGCCTGAGTAGTGTTTTACAAATTATTATATACGAGTTTGTTCAATTTTGACTTTTATGTGATATATTACTAAAATATTGACTAAATTCGGGATGTAGCGCAGCTTGGTAGCGCACCTCGTTCGGGACGAGGGGGTCGCAGGTTCAAATCCTGTCATCCCGATTGCTTTTAACTCTTCACGGGTAACGGGTTTCAGATTTATTACCCTCTAGAATATTTCACTTTCCGCTCATCTTTCGCTCAGTCCTACTCTTTTAAGTTGCTGAGTATGTCCAACGCTGTTTGCATATCAGCCAAGTCGGCCCTCGACTTTTTGCGCCGCGCTTTTAACCGATTGAGCAAGTCGGCCGGCTCTGGAAATTCTGCGACGGTCGGGACAGCTTCTTGAATCTCAGGGCGATCGGTCCTGATTGCCACTAACTCTGATTGCAACATCTGCACCTGCAATACTAAGTCAGTGCGTACTGCCTCGGAGTTTTCAAAATCTGCCAGCAATTCATCCCAGTCTGCTTTTTGTGCATCTAGTTGAGCGCGTAACCTCTGCACTTCTTCCTTAAGGTTGTTGGTGATGCGAGTGCTTGATTCGAGCAAAGCGTCATAGTCGGACTTTGCCGTTTCCATAAGTGGGCTAGGCTCAGATTTTGCCGTTTCCATAATCGGTTTAATC